>JBNJDL010000225.1:0-3962 GCA_051744825.1 Bacillota bacterium
AGAATTTTTAGGGCTTGTGGGGAAATATAAGCGATTTACTAATTTTGAAACGTATGTATTAAAAGTCGCAAAAGAAGAAATCAACGAGCATACAGATATCGACATAGACTACGAGAAAATCAAGCGAGGACGTAGAATAACGCACATAGCTTTTTCTATTCAATCAAGTGTAAGGGATAAAGAAAAAGAAGTGTTGGACGTGCTTTATGATGATGAAGAATTTAAAAATATCAAAAGAAAAATGAATTTAAGAGATAAAAAACTTAATAAAAAACAAATATTCAAGCTTTATGAGATAGCTTGTAATAAGACAGATCACATTGATGAAGTTGATGTTTATGATTATATTAAGTTAAACGTAGAATATACTAAAGATAAAGAACCTGATTCTCTTTATGGTTACTTGAAAAAAGCATTGAAAGAAGATTATGGCAATGCAATAGGAGTTTTAAAGTTATTAGGAAAGGATGATTAGATATGATTGATGATATTAAAAAACTAGTTGATAATCTTGAATATCAGAAGTTTAAAGACCCAAAAGATAGAGAAGATAAATATTTCAATAAAGGTTTACAAGTTGCTATCAGTCAATTAAAATTGATAGTTGAAGAAAATGAGAGATAAAATTATTTGCGGTAATATTTACGCGGTTATTGGTTGAATCATCTTATCCAATCTTATCTTTTTTCAATCTTTTAATGCGTAAAATTTTTCGATTTGTCATGTAATTTGGCATATGATACAATGCTAATACCATAAACTTTATAAAATAAGTATAGCACGTTATACTTTTTATCCTATCGTCTAAAAAGTATACGTGTTTCCAATCCGTCGAGCGGATTGGAAAAGAAAGGAGAACAATTATGCCAAATTATGCTATTTGTACCATGAAAAAATTTAATTCTAGCAAGATTACAAAACTTGAAAAGCATAATGAAAGAAAAAACAAATCTTATTCAAATCAAGAAATTGACAAATCAAAAAGTTATCTTAATTTCTCATTGGTAGAAGATCACCAACCTTTAAGAGAAAGAATAGATGATGAAATAAATGAACATTACAGCAATACTAGAAAAATTAGAAAGGACGCAATTTTACTTAATGGTTTTATTATTGGAGCAAGTCAAGATTTTATGGAACAACTAAGTAAAGATGAGCAAAAAGAGTATTTTAAAACTGCAAAAAAATACTTTGATAAAAACTATGGACATGTTGTATCTGCTAATGTTCATCTTGATGAAACCAATCCACATATGCACTTAGGTGTAGTTCCCCTGGTTGAAATTCCTGAAAAAGAATATACGACTCTTTCATCGAAAAAATTATTTGATAGAAATGAATTAAGAACGATACAAAGTGAATTTCCTAAGCACATGCAAAAACATGGTTTTGATGTTAAACGTGGGGAAAAAGAAGGAAAAAAGAAGTATATTAAAAACATTGAAGATTACAAGAAAAAGAATCATAAAATCATTTCAGAGTATTTAAGTAAAATTAAACCCGATAAATTTGTTAATGAAATAAGAAATAAACCTAAAACTTTTTTTAAAAATAATGTTAAATACACAGAAGAAGAACACAAGAAAATGCTTAAATCTATTAAAAATTTAAATAGAATTATAGCTGAAAAAGAACAACTTGAAAAAGATTTTAAAGGTCTTCTAGATGAAACAAAAGCTTTAGCAAAAGACAAAGTATCTTTAAAAAAAGATATTCAAGAGTATCAAAAAATTGTTAAAAGTTTAAAGAAAGATTTTCGCATTGAGAAAAAGAATTTAAAAAATGACTTTGAGAGTGAAAAACAAGATTTAAAAAAAGATATTAAAAAGTTGAAAGATACAGTTAAAGTCTATCAAAACTATTTCAAGGAATTTGATATTAAATTAAAAATAGTTGACCATGTTCAAAAAGCTACTACTAGTCAATCATTTGCTGATGCTGTTGAAAAAAAGATAATTAATAAATATTTAAACAATTTCAATGAGCAATTGGTTGGTGATCCTTCTCTCAATCAGGACGATTTTTTACAAATTACAGTTGATGATGTAAAAAAAGAAGCAAAAGAACTTAATAAATATTTTATAAATAAATTTAATAAAGTTGATATAACTAAAAAAGATAAGAGAATAACTTACCATTACATCAGAAAAAATCTTTTTAGAGTTTTGAAAGAACACCCAAGAGTTGAAATGTATGATGGATATTATCAAATTCTTAGTGATAATGATTTAAAAATCAAAGAAAAAGAAAAACAAATTAGAAAGCAAAAACAAAAAGAATACCAAGAGTTTAAAACAATGATGAACGATAAAGCTAGTTACAACAGTACTTTCTTGAAAAAATTAGATAGATATTTATATAACCTTGACTATGACGATCTAAAAGATAATTATAAAAAATCATGTGATAAAGTTTGGAAAGCAATGGAATCAACTAATCAAGACGATATTACAATTTTCACTAAAAAAGATAGAGAGTTTTATTCTAAAGTTATTGGTAGGGAAGTTGCTTTTAAAGACTTATATAAATTTAAAGGTAAATCATTTAAAAAAGCTGTTGTTAATACAACATTCAATTTGGCTTTTAATCCTAAAAAAAGAAATAATGTAAAAAAAGCTATTTCTAGATATAAAAATTTATTAAAACAAAATAAAGAAGAAGAAAAACAAAGAATAGCAAGAGAAAGAGGTTTATCTCTTTAAAAAAATCAAAAGCCCATCAACAAAAAAATCATTTGTTGATGTTGCGTTTGTTCAGCTGCAAACTTTTTAAAGACCAAAAAGTTTTACGCTTCCTTAAACGCTCAAAATACGCCTTATTTTGCTTAAATACGAAGATAAGCTGTTTTATGTATAAATTAATAGCTTAAAACTTAAAATCTCTTAAATAGCTATTTTGTAGTTTCTAAATGGATTTAAAAAAAATTAAATTATAATTATATTTATAAGTATTAAATAGTATAATATATAAAAGAACTCATATTATTTTTTTATTTTTATATTTGATATTTTGAATTTCAAAAAAACTCTTTACTTAAAGTATATAAAAGAGTATAGGCATGTGAAAAAACAATATTTGACTTAAATATCAACACCATATATAATTATAATAAGAAATAATAGAATGTTTTATAAAAAATACTTTACATTTTTATATTTCAATAGGTGTAAAGTAAATTTGACTTGACAAAAGTTGTATTTTATGATACAATGTTTTTATAATAAAAAATAATTATTTTAAAAATTTTAAAAAATTTAGTATAAAAATTATAAGAGATTATTTCAAAAAAAAAGTTACGGAAAGCAAAAGCTTTCCGATCACATAAATTTAAATTTAATTAAGTTAAGAAATATAATCTTCCCGGATCATTTCTTAACAAGCTACAAGAAATAAAACTAAGTGTTTTATTCTATTTGTATATTATTATTGTAACACAGTTGTATTTTATTAGTCAATACGTTATTGAAAAAATACAACAAATACAATTAATACATAAATATTTAACACTATTAGTTTTATTTCTTTACAAACCTAATAGTGTTTTTTTATTATAAATTTTTTATAATAAAAGCACTTGCGAAAGGAGTGCTATGATTATTGAAACAATGAATTTATTGACTTTCTTAATGACTATAACAATGTTTATTGAAAGCAGAAATAATCAAAATAACATAATTAAATATTAAAGAAATAAGTAGGCTGCTTAAATGTAGCCTACCATATTTAAAGTAACGTTAATAGTTTTTAAAAAAACTTTATACCTTGGTGATCTATATCCTTAAATGAATAATTTAATGGTTTTGGTCTTTTTTTTGATGATTTTGATTTATGATTTTAAATTTTACTTTTTTCTGAATTCCTTAAATAAATAAATAAATAAAGATTAACTAACTTAAACCCTTTTAAACCCTTTTAGAAACATTTGTTCATGTGCCATTTCAACGTTACTAGAAACTTATGAC
>JBNJDL010000226.1:0-3899 GCA_051744825.1 Bacillota bacterium
AGAAATTCAAAACCAAAAAATAAATACTCTGCAAGAAGAAATTAAGGCTCTTAAAAGAAAAGAAGACAGATACGATGAAAAAGGAAACAAACCACAAGAATTTAGATATAGAGTACAAGCAAAAGAGTTAAATAAATTTGTTGATGAAATTAAAAGCGGAAAGGTTTATGATTTAAAAAAAATATCAGATTATGCTGCAAGTGTTGGAAAAAACGAATATAGACGAAGAAAAGATAAAGAAAACAGGAGAGAAGCAAGAGAGAAGCAGGTTGAGAGAGCTTTAGAGAGTGGTGCAGAAGTTAGTAAAATAGACTATCAAAAAGGGACTGCTATTATAGGAGGTCAAGAAGTTAGAGTTGATAAAGATACAATAAAAAATATTAAATTATCATCAGTGAAAAGAGCAGAAGACAAACAAGTAATAGATAAAATTAACACCAAAATAAAAGAAAATAAACCTTTAACTTTTAAGGATTTAGAAGCTGCTAAAAAAGTAGGTATAAGTTCTAAGCAGTTAACAAGCGCAGTAGTTGAAAGTGGCAAGATATCTGAAAAAATAAATACTTATTATAAGGCATTAGAAGATGCTAAAAAAGGAAAAAGACCTGATGTGGTTAGCCTAATGAGAAAGGGTATAATTACTGGTGATGAAGCTACAAATATAGTAAAAGCATTTGAAACTTCACCACAAGAATTAGAAAAAATAAAAGATAAAGATTTTTCTAAAGTATGGGAAAGATTAATACCAGAACCTGGAAAGAAAAAAAGTAGTTTAACTGCTCTTGATAGTACTACACAAGTAAGAGCATTTAAGACAACAGTAAATCAAGAACTTAAAAGGTCTGGAATTGAACCTGTAAAACTATCTGCTGATACTACTAAATTTGAGAAAGAATATAATAAATTATTAGACATGAGAGAAAATCTAAAAAAAACAATAAAGAAAGATGTAAAAGAAAAAACATTAAACGAAATATTAAAGAATGAATTAAGTTTAAAAAATAAAGCTCTAACTGGTCAAAGTATGACACCAAAAGAACTTAAGTTATTAGAGAAACAAATAGAATTACAAGGTAATGAATTAACTAAAGCACAAATAGAATATGGTAAAAAGTTATGGAACTTACCGGCTGTATATGCTAGACAAATAAAAATTAGATCACAAAAAGGTGAGAAAAATGCTCTTTATAACGATTTTAAAAAAATTGGAAAAGGTGCATTAAAAGAGGTAGGTGATTTGATTAATGTTGTTACTGGTGTTAAAGGATTAACAATAAATAGTAAAGGTGAAAGTTTTGATGGTATAATTGCAAAAGGAGCAAGAGGTTTTCTAGATTATGAGACTAGAGTAATTAAAGAACTTACACAAGGTAAAAGTGTTAAAAATGTAATAGGTGATGATTTAAAAAAGATTGTTAAATCATCTAAAGAGATTGGTAATAAAACAGTTGATGTTATTAAGTTTATGAAGGAAAACCCTATTGGTACATTAATATTAGTTAGTGCAGGGATAGAAGCAGGTATTATTGGAAGTAAAAAAGAGTTTATGAAAAACCCTGAAGAAAATATAGGTCGTGCTATTGTTTGGTTGTTCCCTGGTAAAATCATTAAAGGAGTAGTATCTACTTCTAAATTAGGTTTTAAGGTTACTGGTGACTTGACAAAAGATTTAGTAAAGATTTCAAGATATTTAAAAAATTCTAAAGTTCCTGTAAGGAAAAGAAAAGGTGATACTTTTGACTATTTTTTTATGAAAAAAAAATCATTAGGTAGTTTCATAAAAGATTATCCAAAAGAAAAATTTTTAAAACTTAAAATGTCAAGAATTAATAAAATTGTTGATAATGCTAAAAATAAAGCATCAATTAATTTTAAAGTAGGTAGTAAACTAGATAGAAGTAAAATATTACTTGAGACAAAACTAAAAAAAATATTAGAGATACCTAAAAATGTTAAATTATCTTTAAATAAAAAACAAATAGATAAAATTGTTAGCAACTATGAAAAATTAAATGATAAGCCAATTATAACTTTCAAGGTTGGCTCAAAAAAAGAAACATTAATAAATAAATTAAATAAAGTTCTAGATTTCCCCAAAGAGCAATTAAGGACTTTAAAAATTAATAGAATCAATAAAATTGTTAATAATGTTGCTAAAAAACAAGAAAAGTTAATTTTGAAATTTAAAGCAGGTGATACTAAAGAAAGAGTTATTAATAAATTAAATAAAATACTTGATATACCAAAAAATAAATTAATGAAGATGAAAATTAGTAGGATTAATAAATTAGTTGAAAATGCTAAAAACAAACCAGTTATAACTTTCAAGATTGGAACTAAAAAAGAAACAATAATAAATAAGTTAAACGAATTATATGCTATACCAAAAGATTTATTAAAAAAATTAAAATTAACTAAAATTAATAAAATAGTTGATAAAATAAATAAATCTAGAAATAAACCAATTATAACTTTCAAGATTGGTACTAAGAAAGAAACAATAATTAGGAAGTTAAACGAATTATTAGGAATACCTAAAAAAATATTACAAGATCTTAATATGAAACAAATTAATAAAATTGTTGATAAGAGAAATAAGGAAGTTATTAGTTTTACTGTTGTTGATAAAGCTAAGGTTGCAAGTAAAACTAGAGGCAAAAAATTCCTTGCTGGTAAGAAAGCACAAGCTAGAATACCACAACCAGTATTAAAAGAAGTAAACAAACTAGAAGATAAAACTAGTGCGATAATGAAAGAAGCTTTAAGTTATAATAAAAATGATATTATAAGGTTCAAGGTTGGGAAACAAGATAGTGTTACTAGTTTTAAGGTTGGAAAACAACTGGAAAAGATGAAAGTTCAAAAATCTATACTTAGAAAAAAATTAAAATCAATAACTAAATTAAAAATTAAAACTAAAAATCCAGCGTTATACCTTATAGAAGTTAGATTATTAAAAAACCTAACAAGAATTAGTTTATTAACATTATTTTTTGAAAGACTATCAGGCTTTACCAAGCAGAATAAAAATTTAGCGAATAAAGATTATGAAAGAATAAAAAAAGATTTAAGAGATGTTTTGAAAATAAACGAAAGAATTAAAATAAGAGATATTGAAAATTTAAAAGATCAGGAAAGAATAAGAATAAAATTAATAGAACAATTAAAAATTAGGATAAATGATGTATTAAGAGATGTTAAGACTATAAAAATACCTAAAACAGAATCTAGGCTAGCTCCTACAATAAAAATGACTGAACCTCCAAAGATTCCGCCAAAAATTAAGCTTCCTAAAATATCGTTTGATAGCAATAAATTAGATAATCGTATTATTGTTTTTGAAGCAAGGTATAGGGAAAGAAAAAATAAGAGCAAACCTTTTAATAAAAAAAATAATCCTGTTGTAGTTAAAACAATCAAGAAGAAAACAACAAAAAACAGAATGTTAAAAATCGTTGCAAACCGAACAGATAAAAGTCTGGTTCGTAGTATGAACATTTTTGTTAGAGAAATAACAAACAGGAAAGTAAAAGATATTAAGAAACCTAGTTTATTAAGTAAGTTCAGACAAAAGAAAAGTAAAAACACACCAGTATTACAATTGGTAGAAAAAACTAAGTTCTCTCAAGATACAAGAGGAGAGAAAAAAGAAATTAAGAAAATTAAAAAGATTAGTAAAAAGAATAAACCAATAAAACAAAAGAAAAAATCAAAAAAATCCAAGAAAAAATCAATAAAGACAAAAAAAAGTAAAAAGTCTTCAAAATAAACCATTAAATAACAAAATTTTTCTTATTTTATTCTTATTTTATCAAAATAATGTTAAAAAACCCTTTTAAGCAAATAGAACAATAATTAGAACACTTTTTTAATTTTTAATGCCATAAGTCATAATAAAG
>JBNJDL010000227.1:0-3895 GCA_051744825.1 Bacillota bacterium
TAGGAGGGGTTTGTAAATCATCATCTAGGGCAATAACATAATCTCCAATAGCATATTTAAACCCCGCCAAAATTGCACTAGGTTGACCAAAATTTTTAGCAAAATTTATTACTTTTATATACTTTCTTTTTTTAGCTATTTGCTTAGAAATAGCTAAAACATTATCTGTACTCCCATCATTCACCAAAATTATTTCAAAATTAAATTTATCTTTTAAATTTTCAAACTCAACTTCTAACCTTTCTACCACTTCAGCTATTGTTTCTTCTGAATTATATACTGGGATTACTACTGAAATTTTTTTCACAACATACCCTCCCTAAAATAATTCATATAAACTATCTATTATATAATTTAATTCATCTGATTCTAATTCAGGATATAAAGGCAATCTCAAAATTCTAGAACTTATTTCTTCTGTTATTGGTAAATCATCAGGTTTATAGCCTAATTTTTTCCCCATAGGAGATGAATGGAGAGGAACATAATGGAAAACAGCATGGATGCCTTTGTTTTTAAGAATATCCATAATCTCATTTCTTTTATGCTTAGAATTAAATATAATGTAAAACAAATGATAATTACTTTCTCTATCTTTAGGTATCTTAGGTAATCTTATTTTACCTTCTCTTTCTAAAGGCTTAAGTTTTTTATAATATTTTTCAAAATTATCCCTTCGCATATTGTTTATTTCATCTATTTTTTTTAATTGTCCCCATAATAAAGCTGCTAACAAATCAGAAGGTAAATAACTGGATCCTATATCAACCCAAGTATATTTATCAACCTCTCCTCGCATAAATTCACTTCTATTAGTTCCTTTTTCCCTAATTATTTCAGCTCTTTTTTTTAATTTTGAGTTATCATTATTAATTAATATTGCTCCGCCTTCTCCTGCCACATAATTTTTGCTCTCATGAAAACTATAACAACCAATATCTCCAATTGTACCTAAATAATCATCTTTATATTTAGCATTAACTGCTTGGGCTGCATCCTCTATTACATATAAGTCATTTTTTTTAGCTATTTTCATTATTTTTTCCATGTTACACCCAACTCCAGCGTAATGTACTGGTATAATAGCTTTAGTTTTATCAGTAATCTTTTTTTCAATATCATTTGGATCCATATTTAAAGTATCTTTTTTTATTTCTACAAAAACAGGTTCTGCTCCTCTTAATAATATTGGGTTAGCAGTTGATACAAAAGTATAAGATGGTAATATAACTTCATCATTTGGCTTTAAATCAATTAGTAAACAAGCCATTTCCAAAGCATGAGTACAAGAGGTCGTTAATAATGCTTTAGGTGTATCAAATTTATTTTCTATATATTTATTTACCTTTTTAGTATATTTCCTATCTCCTGATATTTTTTTTCTCTTTAAAACATCTTGGACATATTCACTTTCTATATCAGTAAGATATGGTTTAGTAAATGGTATATCCTTCACTTTATTCCCTCCTTAACCCGAACACAATTATTGATTAAAAAAATAATTATTTCAATTTAACATTTAAATATTGCTCCATATTATCCATTTTTTCAATCATTTCTAATTGAGAATTGAATTCTAACACCATAGCTCCTAAACCATAACCTGCATGGTTAAAAGACTTAACTTTTTCTCCAAAATCAACAAAAAGATCTTTTTCTAAAATATTATTTTTAATCTCATCACTATAAATTACATCATCCAAAATTCCATTATCCGTTGCATGTATAATATATGAAGAATAATACCCATTTACCTTTTCCATTTTTAAATCACTACAATCTAATCCCAAGGCAGTATCAATTGTAGCTTTTATTAAATCAACACCAGTAGCATATCTAATAACTTTAGGTATTAAATTACCACCATTTCTGGGGCCTATTTCCATCAAATATACATTTTCATCTTTATCAATTCTAATATCAAAATTTAATGCTCCGAATTTTATGTTAAGTAAATCTAAAGCCCTTTGTATCTCCTTGTGAACTTTTTGTTGCAAAACTTTCCCACCTGTATATGGAAAACTTTCTCCAATAGGAACAAATGAATTGCCTAGTTTGTCAAAATGTTCATTAGCAAAACATCTAAAAACTAAATCTCCATCACATACAAAACCATCTCCAGCAATTTGATATCCTGTTTTTTCTATAAATTCTTCTATAATAACTCGTTCTTGAATAGAATATGAACGAGCATATTCAAATGCTTCCTTTAACTCTGCCTCTCTATTAATTTTACTCACACCTTTAGTACCTGCTGAATCTACTGGTTTTACCATTACTGGAGGTTTAAATTTATCAAATTGATTTTTAGCAATTTCTAATTTTTCAAATGATTCTGCCCGCGGAACATTAAAATCATTTTCAGATAAAAACTCCCTATATAAATCTTTTGTGGTTAATGTTACAACAGATTCATAAGGATTTGAAGGCAAATTTAATTTATTACCAACATAAGCAACAGTAGGTGCTGATACATCAGAAGCATAAGTTAATATCCCGTCAACATCCAATCTTTGAGCTAATTCTAATACTTCTTCTTTATTAATTGTACTTACATTATAATATTCATCTGCATATTTATGCCCAGGGTTATTAGGTTTATAGCCACAAGTTATTACATAATGGCCTTCTTTTTTAGCAAGTTTAATAATAGGGGTTTGAAAATAACCTCCACCTAAAATTAAAATTTTTTTCTTCAATATTATCACTCCATTCAATAAAATTATCCTGTCTAAATAATTTCTTCTAACTTGTTATAGACTTCTCTGAAGATATACCATTTTTGTTTTTGATTATCAGTTAGTTGCTTTTCTCTTAACTTTTTATATCTAATAATTTCTTGTTTTATATTTTTTTTAGTACAACTATAATTTTCTATAAAATTATTTCGTTCAATATTAAAAGGAGAAACAAAATTTATAATCTGATTTTTATTGAAATTATCTGTATAATCAAATTCATAATCCAGATATTTCATTTCTGGATAACAACAACTTTCTATATACTTAATTACATCTGAAGATAGTAAAGATTTATATTTTCCCATGGAATCTTTATTTATAAAATCTTTATTACTAAACGAAGAATTCCCACTCCAAATTTCTCCAGATTGATCCTTGATTCCACTACTAAAAATTTCTTTATGAAATTTATCTACCGCTAAAAAATCAGCAATACTATTCAAAGTATTAAAGGTTTTAGTAACAATATCTTCATATGTAACTAACTTGAAATTAGATTTTTCTTGAAGATACAGCCCAAATGCTACACTCTTTCTCCAATTTCTAAGATCAAATAATATAGGTCTTCGTTTCCCAGTATGCTGTTTATAGCAACCAAAACTTAAAGAAGTAATTACATCCCGAGGATCCCTAATAATTATTATCCCCTTAGTATCATTTATCTGTGATAAAATAAAAGGTAAATATTCTTCACACAAAACTTCTTTGCTTCCTGAATAAATAGTATCATCAGTCTGATATAAATCATTAATAATATTAATCAAATCCAAATAAACATCACTAAAAATTCCTGATGATATTTTTTTAAAATATTTTTTATTAAATATCTCTGGCGTCTGTTGCCCATTATACCCATTTAATTTATCTAAAATATTTAATGATTCATCTTTACTAATAGTATAATCTTTTAAAAAATCATAAAATCCATCCACCCGTTTCCGTCCTTTAAGAAAATAATTTTCTAGCGGAAATTTAATTTTAATATTATTTTCTTGTAAATAATTTTCTTTTAGTGCAATATAAAATAATGGAAACGGCTGTGAAGCTATATTAATTTGTGAATGATTATGTAACAACTTTTCTAATAAAGTTGTTCCTGATCTTAGCATCCCAGTAATAAATATATTTCGCAAAATTACACCTTCTTTACTCAA
>JBNJDL010000228.1:0-3845 GCA_051744825.1 Bacillota bacterium
TTCAGCCGTATCAGTAATCACTCCATCAAGGTCAAGTATAAAAGCTTTAATTTTATCAACCATTTTTTTACCCCCTTATATTTTTTAGCTGCAATAATAATATTAAGGATTACTTTGTTAATTTAGTTAGTATCATGTAAAATAGGTAAATAGGGAATTTTATAAATAATTTGTATATATATCTCAATGAACTGAAGCAATAAATAAGGCCTAAAAACACGAAGTTTTTAGCTCAGCTTGAAACAGGAAGTTTCATTAGCTGAGGTAGCCTTATTTATTGAGTAAGTGAATTGTTAGATGTATCAAATTATTGATTTATGAGTCATTTACCTATTTTACATGATATATTAAATTTTAAGAAAATTATTGATTATAATATTATTGCAGCTCAATCAATTTAATGATAAAATGATATTAAAATTAAAAACAAAATTCTTAAATAGAAAGGAAGCTACTATGATTAAAAATAAACTGAAATTATCTCTCTTACTCTTTGTTTTCCTAACACTTCTCTTTTCAAGTACTGTTCTTGCTTCTGATGTAGAAATAATACTGAACAATATCAATGTAAAACAGGGTGAAATAATAAAAGTAACTTTAAAAAGTAATTCTCTTGATCTAAATCCAGCTAACTATAAAGCAGAATTTGCTGGTAATCAATTTGCTTTTTATCAGGGAGAAAACAAAACTTTAGAAACTTTTATTGCTGTTTCCTACTGGACAGGTCCTTCTATTAAAAACCTTAAAATTAAAGAAAATAACAATTATATTTATCACAAAAACATAGAAATTACGAAAGGAAACTTCCCTGAAAGCTGGATCGAAGTCAGTGAAGATAAAGAAAAACTGGTTCGACCTGGTGAAGAAGATAAAGCTTTACAGGAAAAATTAAAAGAAGATCGGGAAAAAATAGCCAGAGCTCGCAGTAAAAGCTCCAGCCAAAAATTATATAACAATAATTTTATCTGGCCTCTTGAGGGTCAAATTTCCACTGATTTTGGTGCAACTCGCTATGTGAATGGTTCTCTACAAAGCCGCCATTCAGGAATAGATATTGCTGCAGAAACCGGTACACCTGTCAAAGCAAGTAATACTGGAAAAATAGTTCTTGCAGCTGATCTTACAGTTACAGGTAAGACTATAATAATTGATCACGGTCATAATATTTTTTCAACTTATGCTCATTTAAATAAAATGAATGTACAGAAAAGTGAAACAGTAAATAAAGGTGATAAAATAGGTGAGATAGGATCAACCGGCTTTTCTACCGGTCCTCATCTTCACTGGACAATAAAAGTTTCAAATATATTTGTAAATCCAAAAGTTTTTATTAATTAAAAATTAGTAAGCATTTCGTCTTTTAGTTCATCTACTTTTTCATGTCCAACTAAATAAC
Organism: Bacillota bacterium; assembly: GCA_051744825.1. GTDB lineage: Bacteria > Bacillota > Halanaerobiia > Halanaerobiales > DATFIM01 > DATFIM01. The sequence goes on from JBNJDL010000228.1 coordinate 1,397, forward strand.
GAACTACTTCAAGAGCAAACTCCATAGCTACTCCAGGTCCTCTCCCTGTAATTACATTACCATCTCTAACAACCCTTTCTTCAGTGTAATTACAGGAAGGCATCTTTCTTGCAAATCCAGGATAACTTGTGGCATTTTTACCTTCTATAACTCCAGCCTTATCTAAAACCATTGGTGCTGCACAAATAGCAGCTACCAATCCTTCTCTTTGATCTAATTCACTAATAAGCCAGACAAGTTTGTCATTATTACGTAAATTTTCAGCACCTGGCATACCACCTGGTAATACAATGGCATCAAGTTCATTAATATCTACATCTTTTAACAGAAGGTCAGCTTCAATTTTTATTCCATGATCACCCTCAACTTCTCTTTTTCCCAGACCGGCAGTTACAACTTCAAGCCCCGCTCTTCTAAAAACATCAATATTAGTAACTGCTTCAATCTCTTCAAATCCTTCTCCAAGTGGGATCATAACTTTCTTCATAATTAATAACCTCCTATTGAAATTTTTATACAGCTCCTGTTTTTTCTAAATCTCCTTTAGCTCTATAATTTATAATTCCAGCTATAATAATTAAAGCTCCACCGATAAGACTTAAATAATCAGGTATTTCAGTCCAGACCACAAGTCCAATAAATGTTGAGAAAATAATATTAGAATAAGTATAAATTGAAAGTTCACCAGCTGGTGCAAAATGATAAGCATTTGTCATCAGTAGCTGGCCTGCAGTTCCAAAAACCCCTAAAAGAATTAGTGCCAACCATTCTACTGGAGTAGGCATTACAAAATATCCAGCTAACATAAAGGGAAACATTATTATAGCTAAAAATGTTAAAAAGTAAAATACTATAATCTGTGGTGAATCACTATTTTTAAGATATCTAATAACTGTATAGGAAACACCAGAAAAAAGTGCAGAACCTAAAGCAATAAGTGAAGGTATAACTGATGAATCAAATCTCGGCTTTATTACAAAAATTGCTCCTGCTATTGCCAGCACTAATGCTATATATTGTGGCTTTTTTATTTTTTCTCCTAAAAAGAAAGCTGCAAAGATAATCACAAAAAATGGTGCCATCTTATGTAAAATTACTGCATCTGAAAGATGAATTTTGGAAAGAGCATAGTAATAACTGGTCATCCCTAAAACACCAGTTATAAGTCTTAAAGCTAAAAACTTTTTATTATTAACTTTAAAAGACTTTCCTCTATTTTTAATTATAAAAAATACTACAGTTGCTCCAAGTAAATTACGGAAAAATATTTTTTCGGGGATAGGCATATCACCTAAAAATTTAACTGTTGCTGCCATAAGAGCAAAAGATAATGATGAAAGTAAGATTAAAATAATTCCTTTATTTCTATCCTGAATTTTAACCACCTCTTTACTAATTTATTACTTTAATTGAAATTCTTTTTCAACTTCTATCTATTATTTTATTATATTAACTTCAATTGTCAATAGTAGACTCTATATTTATCACTTAATTTATTATATAATAAGATTATTTTATAAACTTGATAAGAAAGGTTTGTTTTATTTTTCAGCTATGTTATAATAACTTTGCTGTGAAATAAAATACAAACGAGGTGATTATGATGGAAAAAGAAAGAAAAGAAAAACTAATTAATGAAGCACGTCAAACAGCAGAAAATTATTTTAAAAGAGGAGAATTTTATTGTTCAGAATCAGTAATTACCACTATTAATGAGATGCTGGACCAGCCCTTTGAACCTAAACTAGTAAAGATAGCTTCTGGTTTTCCTGTTGGTATTGGTAAATCTGGTTGTTTATGTGGAGCATTAAGCGGAGGAGTAATGGCTTTAGGCTTGGCTTATGGTAGAGAAAAACCTGGTGAAGATATGCCCGATTCTTTTCCAAATAATGCTGCTTTACATGACCATATAATAGATAAATATGGTTCTACCTGTTGCCGAGTACTAACCATGAAATTTGATGATTTTAATAGCCAGGAAAGAGCAGAACACTGTTATGATATAACAGGAGAAGTAGCAGCCTGGGTAATAGAAAATTTCATTGAAAATGGTGTAATAAAATAATTGGGGTGTTAAATAGATGACAAATATACTCAAAAAAATTGTGTAAAAGAACTTCAAAATCCTATAATTGCAAGTGTAACTGCACCAGTTTTCAATAATATTGAACTCGGACAGCGTTTATTTTATTTTGGTTTCACTACATCTTTTAAAATACCCTGCTATTATTATAGAAATATTAGCCATTGTTTTAGTTAGTTTTGTATTTTTTAGATATGCAATATTTTTATTTTCTCAAAATAAGGTATAAACAAAAAAGGAGGGTTTTCCCCTCCTATATCTATTTTATATTATTTTGTTAAAACTTAACTGCTGTCCCATAGGCTACAATCTCAGCTGCCCCACTACTAATCGATGAAGTAGCAAAACGGACCCCTATAACACCAT
>JBNJDL010000229.1:0-3829 GCA_051744825.1 Bacillota bacterium
TTTAATGCTATATTTAAGTTCACTACTTTTTCTTGTAAGCCATTGGGACCTATAGCTCCTGGATCAAAACCTCCATGTCCCGGATCTATCACTATTATATCTTTTAATTCTTCATTAATTTCATTTTTTTCATCTTTCTTAGATTTCCATAGAGTAATATTTAATTTATCTGATTCATCTTTTGAGTTTACTACATGACCAAAATATTTATCTAAAGAAAACACTAAACGAACTACATTTTTATCATATTTGCTATAATCAAGATCAGTTATATTCCCCTTTAATTTAGAAATTTCAAAGTTTTCATTAAAGCTTTCTAAACCTTTTATATCTACAACTAATCTAGTAGGAGATTCTAATTTTTCAACTTCATATTCTACTTCATTGTTTAAACTTACACTTATTTCATTATAACTTTTTTCATCCTTTATTTCAATTCCTCTTATATTATTATTCAAATATATTGCATTTTTATAACCATCACTAGATCTTTTACTTGTCCAATTATAATTTAAATTTTCTTTTAAATCAGCAACTATTCTAATTGTTTCGTCATTAAAACGTGAAGTTCTAATTTCTTCAACAAAATCATCATTTACTTTAATATTATCCTTAAAATCACTGTCTCTATAAGCTCCTGGCAAATCAATAACTAATCTTTCAGGTTTAGATAGAGTAAATAATTTGGGCTCAATTTTTTTATTTGAACTAAAAGATATTACAGATTCATTATATACTAAATCTCTTAATCTTACTTCTCCTTCAGGGGACAATATAAATCTATTATCTTTATGTTTTTGCTCAAAGTGACTACTCTCATTTAATTCTAAAGTCACTCTACTAACCATGGGGTCTTTAGAACTTTGACTTACATTAACACCTTTGACCCATCTATTTTCAGAAAAATTATTTTCGTAACCATTAATAATTGTTGACGGAAAGTCAATTACCATTCTTTTTGGATTGTCCAAATAAGATATTTCAGGGTTTACTTTGCCCTTTATTTCTATTTCTAACCCATTTTCATTATCCCAGGCAATATCCTTTAGTTGAGAAAAATAGTTAACTATTAATTTATCTTCTTTTTCTTCAACACTCCTACCTTCAAAAAAAGAATTATTTAACTCAGAATCAATCATTAATTCTAAATACATTTTATCATTTGATCTATTAATATTAAAATCAAATTTATCATTAGGCAATTCATCTCTAAAATTTCCAGATAATGTAGCTCTTTTAATTCTAATTAATAATTTATCTTTATCATCTTTCATTCTTTTTATTTCATAATCACTGTTATCACTTAAATTAATTTCTAAACTGTTTTTTTCTTCATTAAAAGCAATTTCATTAATCATAACTTTGGCATTTAAGACATAGATATCATCTTTATCAATTGTAAACATATAATTAAAAGCTTCAACTACCTGTTTAAATGGCAAATATGTATGACCATCTTCTAAAATCAAACCATTTTTTACTTTAACAGTAGAATTATTTATTTCCAAATAAGGATTACCTACCATCATTTTTACATATTTATCTTCTTTTTGCAATTCAACTAATTGAATGGCACCCTTCCACTTTAAATCCGCATCTATCAACTTCGAAAGAAAGCGAGCTTTTATATAAATTTCACCATCAATATTTTTAAAATTAGATTCTTCTTTGACTTTTTCACCTTCAAAATATATATCATTATAATAATCGATAGCAGAAGCTGATATATTAAATAAAAGCAAAAAAAGAAAAGAAAAAAGTATTATACTCAGCTTTCCTTTCATCTAAATCACTCCTATAACTCAAATATATAAATCTATTAGTAATCCTCGTATTTCATCTATTTTTTTTACAACCTCTAAAACATCTTCCTGTTCTTTCAAAAAAAGATCATGCAATTGATCAAGACTTTGATCAACTTTTTCTATAATTGTATATGTCTTTAAATTTCCAGAATTATCCCAACTAAAGGATTGTTTAGCTTCAGCAAATTCATTTTGTATTAAACGCAAAAAATCTTTGACTCTTTTTTTATATTCTAATAAATCTTTTTTGTCCAATGATTTTTTTAATTTTTTTCCTTGCTCATCAACAATATCTAAAAGTCTATCTAAACGTTCTTTTATTTCATCTTCTTTAATTTCAGATAATTTTGCCTTAAAAGACTTATCTATATCTTTCATATCAATTTTACTTTTCAGCTTAGATTTATTTAAATGAGTCTTATTTCTTAACTCACTAGTATCAATTTTCACCTGTTTAGCCTCCTTCAAAAAAGACTTCGCGTATATTCATATATTCGATAAAATAAGACTTTTTCCTGCTTTTATTAAGTTTATACCAAAAAAAAAGCCCAATAGCTAAAGCTATTAGGCAATTACTACTACTTGATTTTATTTTAATAATCCATTAAAGAAAACTTCACTTAAATCTTTATTTATCTCTTCTTTAGGATAACTTCTATAAAAAACAGCCCAATGAAAAGAAGGCATAGTTAACATTCCAAATAATGCAGAACTAATAGTATCAGAATTTACATCTTTAAAAAAACCCTTTTTCTTCCCCGCTTCAATTATACTTTCAATTATACTAATATATTCCTCTTTTATTACATTAATTTTTTCTCTCAGTCCTTCTCTGTGAGCCCACATTTCTCTTAAGAAAAAATAAAAATAATTTTTATAATAATTATGGAAATCCAACTGTGAATCAATTAATTTTTCTAATTTTTCTTTAGGATTTTTAATATTTTCAACACATTTTTTTACATAATCAATTAACTTCTTTATTCCAATTTCTAATAAAAAATCTAATAAAGATATTTTGCTTTCAAAATATAAATAAAATGTTCCTTTTCCAACATGGGCAGCAGAGGCTATTTCTGACACAGTAGTTTCAGTAAAATTTTGTTCTTGAAAAATATTTATAGCTGCTTCGCAAATTTTTTTCTTTTTCTTTTCCATACCTTCAAATAAACTATTTTTTAATTCCATATACCTCCACCTCTTTTTTAATACTAAGTAAAATTGTCAAGTTATGTAATTAACACTAATTAATAATAGCAAATATATTAAAAAAAGTCAAAATAGAGGGGAAAATCCCCCTCTATTATTATTTGTTAGAAACTCTTAGTTAACTCAAAGTAAACTTTTTCTTGGCCTAAAAAATTCATTAATGAGAATTCATTATCTTCCTCACTTTCTGACACAACTGCCCCTAAATCAAGGCTGAAATCATTGGCTAAGGAAAGATTTACAGCTGGATTAAGCATATAACTTTCATTTTCTAAATCAGCTATTATATCACCTTTTATTGTGTGAATACTTCTAAATGGCATTTCTCCGTGAAGAATTAAGAAATTTTGTCTATCTAATAACTTAGTGCCTAAATTATCTTTTAATATTTCATTTATTTGATAATCTTTATAATTTCTATGATAAAGTTGTACTACTGTATAGAAATTATTATCAAAGGTATAATCTCCTCCAAGAACTAAATCAAGATTTTTTTCCTCATCTTCATTTTGGGTGTAGTTTAATTCTGACCAGACTCCTATATCTTTTATAGAGCCTCTAGCGCTGGTACCTATACTCTGTGTTTCTTTATAGCCGAAGTTAAGATTTGCTTGCTCTCTAACAGGGATATTTTCGTTACTATAAGCACCTATAATTTTTGTTAAATCTTTTTCAAACTGATCATAATCTTTAATATTTAGTATATCTTCATAACCTCTGAAATAGCTTAAAGAAAGATCATAACCGTGGAAATTTCTCTTTGTGTATTTTAAAGCCATTTCTAAATCACTTAAATCTTCTATATCTCTTGCTTC
>JBNJDL010000230.1:0-3829 GCA_051744825.1 Bacillota bacterium
TATTGCTGCTGTTAATGTTGTTTTACCGTGGTCTACGTGACCTATTGTTCCAATATTAACATGCGGTTTTGTTCTCTCAAACTTTTCTTTTGCCATTTTTATTTCCCCCTTATTTTCATACCGTGCTTATGTAATGATTTTTTCATAACCCAAGAGATAGTTTCCTTCAGAAAAGGCTTAAAATCCCAACTATCTTAGTGGTATTTATTTATATTATATAAGACAATTAATAAAAGCAAATAATTGCCTTATAATAGTCTTAAATAATTATACTATATTATATTTTTCTAGAAAATCTTCTATTTTTCTTTTAACACGTTGAAGGGCATTATCAACTGATTTCACATGCTTGTCTAAAGAATCAGCAATATCTTCATAAGATTTTCCTTTGAGATACTCCTGTAAGACTCCAAACTCTAAATCACTTAACATTTCAATGATTTTTCTTTCAATTAAAGCATAGGTTTCATTACTAATAAATAGCCTTTCTGGATTAGTTAATTTACTCCCTTTAAGTACATCTAAAAGTGTTCTATCAGATTCTTCATCATAAATAGGCTTATTCAAAGAAATATATGAATTAAGAGGCTGATGTTTTTGCCTAGTTGCAGCCTTGATTGCAGTTATAATTTGTCTAGTTATACATAATTCAGCAAAGGCTCTAAATGAAGCCAAACGTTCAACTTTATAATCCCGGATAGCTTTATAAAGCCCAATCATTCCTTCCTGTACTATATCATCTCTATCTGCACCTACTAAAAAATAAGAACGAGATTTTGCTAAAACAAAATTTTTATATCTTTTTATAAGGACTTCTTGAGCTTCTTCATTTCCATCATGCACATACTCAACTAATTCATCATCACTTAAATCATTTAAATCTTCATACTCTAATTCTCGTGCATTTAACTTCAACCGGAATCCCCTCCCTTATACATTATTATTATACTTATTTAATAATACTTAGTCAAGGAATATTAAATTATCTTCTTTGACTTAATACTTCATAAAATATTACTCCGGCTGCCACTGATGCATTTAACGAGTCTAAATCACCTTTTATTGGAATTTTTACTAAAAAATCACAATTTTCTCTTACTAATCTTCTCATTCCTTTACCTTCATTGCCAATCACTACAGCTGTTGACCCTTTATAATCTACTTCATCATATGATTTATCTGTATTAAGATCTGTTCCAGTAATCCAGACACCAAGATCTTTTAACTTATCAATAGTATAATTAATATTTGAAACCTTTGATAATAAAAGATGCTCACTTGCGCCAGCTGAAGCTTTTAAAACTACGGGAGTTATATCTGCTGCTCTTCTATCTTGAAAAATAAGTCCATGAGCACCAGCAGCATAAGCAGACCTTATAATTGAACCAAAATTTTGGGGATCTTGTATTTGATCTAATATTACTATAAAAGGAGGTTCATCCTTAGTTTTGGCATATTCAACTATCTCTTCTGGACTAACTAAATTGATTTTTTCTGCATCAGCAATTATTCCTTGATGAGCATGAGAGCTAGCCATTTTATTTATTTGATTTTTAGACACTTTATCTATATTTATATTTTTCTTTTTAGCCAAATTAAGTATTTTTTTGATTCTATTTCCATTTAAACCTTTTTGCACATAAAGTTTATTTACTTTTCGCTCACCTTTTAATAATTCTATAACAGAATTTCTTCCCTCAACTTTAGCCATTAGAATTCTTCCTTTTTTCTTTTATTTTATCTATACGACCACAAGACATTTCTCCTTCAGGGCAATACTTATCTTTAACACAAGGAGGACCTGCTATTTCAAATAAAACAGGGGCCACTTCTTTTACCTGTTCTAACATCTGATTTGCTAGTGATCTTATTTCCCATTGAGCTCTAGTACAACAACGAAGTTCAAAAAGATGATAAAGAGAGCGAGCATTATAAGAAACCATCAAATTAGTTTTTATAGTAGGCAAAATAAATCTAGCATCTTCTTTTGGAATATCCATTTCAAGAAGATTTTTATATGTTTTTCTCAACTCTTCCATTTTTTCATCAAATAATTTTTCAGCTTCTTTATTTTTTTTAATACTAGGAGGTACTATATAATCAAATTCATCTTCACTTACATAACGTTGTGACCTTTGACTATAAGCTGTTCCAACTCTATGTCTTACTAATTGATGACTTGTAACTCTACTACATTCTATAGCAAAGTAAAAATAACTATGTTCTAAGGTTGAATAATGGCCTAAATCTACTACTTTTCTAACTAGTTTTTCCACATCTTCCCTACTCATATCTTCCATAAGTTGATTTGGATCTTTATCTGAATAACAAAGACGAGCTGCAGTAGCTACATTTTTTTCAGGATTGTCAGTATAATCTACTAAAGTTGCTTTAGGTTCAACTTTCATCTTCTTCCTCCTCTTTATCATCTCTAATTTCCCACTCTACTCCATGAGGGCTATCTTTAACTTCAATTCCCATTTCTTTTAGATCATCTCTAATTTTATCTGCTTTTTCATATTTTTTATTATTACGAGCATTTTCTCTAATTTCTAAAATATATTCTATAAGATTTTTTAATAACTTAGGATTTTTCTTTTTGTCATTTTCAACATCAAGCTTTAATCCTAAAATAGAAGTAATTTTATTAAAAAGATCATAACTATTTTTTATCATTTTTTTAGTTTTGCTATTTATCTCCAACTCCGGATCATTTATATATGAATTAATATCTGAAACTAATTCATTTAAAATTCCAATAGTTTGGGCCGTATTGAAGTCATTATCCATTGCTTTCTCAAATTCTTTATTTCGACTTCTTATTTTTTTATTGAATTTATCATCACTAAAATCAGAATTATTTTTTTCCTCTTTATTTATTAATTTTTTCATTCTTTTTTTAGTATTTATTAGTTTTTCTAAAGCCTTTTCTGTTTTTTCAACTTCTTCTATGCTAAATTCAATTGGACTTCTATAGTGTTTAGATAATAAAAAATAACGTAAAGTATCAGCAGAAAATTTCTTCAATAATTCACGAGTAGTATAAAAATTGCCTAAGGACTTTGACATTTTTTCTCCTCTTAAATTAACTGTTCCATTATGAAGCCAATATTTAGCAAAAGGTTTTTTGCCACTATATGCCTCTGATTGAGCAATTTCATTTTCATGGTGAGGAAAAATCAAATCTGTCCCCCCACCATGAATATCAATTTGTGTATCTAGATAATTCATTGACATTGCTGAACATTCAATATGCCAACCAGGCCATCCTTTTCCCCAGGGACTATCCCAGTGCGGCTCTTTTTCTTCCTCTTTTTTCCATAAAGCAAAATCCATTGGATGCTTTTTTGATTCTTCAACTTTTATTCTGGCTCCTGCTTCCATGTCTTCTAAATTTCGACCAGACAATTTGCCATAATCATCGAATTTTTCTACACTAAAGTAGACACTTCCTTCACTTTCATAAGCATATCCCTTTTCAATCAATTTTTCTATAACTTCAATTATCTCTGGTATATTATTTGACACACTACAATAATTATCTGCTTTTTTCACATTTAGGGCTTCAAGGTCTTCAAGATAAGCTTTAGAGTATTTATCCGCTAATTCTTCAGGAGAAATTTCTTCTTCTAAAGCCCTTCTAACAATTTTTTCATTTATATCTGTAAAGTTTTGCACAAAATTTACTTCATAACCTTTATATTCAAGATAACGCCTCATAACATCATAGTTTATTGCACTTCTTATATGTCCTATATGAGAATAATTTTGCACAGTCAATCCACAAACATAAATATTTACTTTTCCTGAATTAATAGGCTCAAATTTT
>JBNJDL010000231.1:0-3782 GCA_051744825.1 Bacillota bacterium
GTATTATCATCAATGTGAACTTGAATTCCATCAGCAATTTTTTGGGCTGCTTTTCTTGAACGATTTACTAAATTTTGATCAACATTTAACTTTTCTTCCAAGTTAATCACCTCTCTATTGATTTATATTTTTCACTTAAGATATCATATACTGGAATCTTTGCTAGCTTAGCGTTTAAGCCCTTAATAATTTTATTCGCATCTAAAGAAGCACTGTAAGGACTAGTAGGATTTACAGTAACAGCTAGCAAATTAAGATTATTAAAAACTTTTAATTCATTATTAGCTTTTTCTAATAAATTCATATTTCTCTTATTCAAAAAAACACGAGTACCATCTTGAACAATAATATTTAAATCTTTTAATTTTAAATCATAAATTAATTTTTCAACAAAACTATCAATTAAAGCTCCATTGATGATTAAAGAATCAATTTTAGAACAATCCATATTTTGAAGTTCTTTTAAATGACCAAAACTAGTTTTAGATTCTAAAAATTTAAGATTCCCATTTTTTAATATTATTCCATCTTTTCCTTTATCAAAAATATTTTCAACTTTTTTCTTTAAAAGTTTAGAGCTGACTTGAGGTAGAGTTAAACGTCTGATTTCATGCATTGTTTTTTTAATCACTAAATCTTCCGTATTAGCCAAAACAGCTCCTGTAGCCATAATAAATGCTTCTGTAAGTGAGGGCATTGCTGAACTTCTTCTATCTAAAGCTCCATCTATTAATATTAAATCTACATCATTGGGTATTTTTTCTTTGATTTTCTTTACTCTACTAGATGAATTAATTCCTACAAGTTCAACATTTCCTCCATTACCTTTACTCTTATATATATTTACTTTTCCTAATAAACTATCTATATCTGTCTCAACTAAAGTTTTTGCTTCTATAGAACTTTTCCTAAAAGCATTTTCTGCAGTTACAAAAACAGTATGTGGTGGAATATAAATTCTTGGCTTTTCTTGAAGTGTAATAGAATCAACTTTTTCACCATCACGACCATAAGAAATTAAAGCCATTTTTACATTTTTTTCAAAAGCTTCTTTAACAACTTTATTCAAAGTTACTGTTTTGCCGGCATTTTTAGCAAGACCTATTATTGCTAAATGTTTCACTTTTCCTAAATCAATATAATTAATTAATTTTTTAGCCTTTATAGCAATCCCCCCTTTTTGTTTACCACCTTAATAAAATATGCAATTTCTATGCCATTGAAAAAATTTAGAGGGTAAGTAAAAAGGGAACTAAAATAGGTACTAAAATAGAAAGTACTGCTCCACTAAAAAAAGCAGGTATAACAACCTCTTCTCCAGCTGTTTCCTTTATCACAGGAAGGGTCACATCCATTGTGGTCGCCCCTCCAGGAGCTATACTAGTTAATTTCCCAAAATATTTAACTATAAATGGAAGGCTTATAATAGTAATTAACTCTCTAAAAACATTTGCCAAAAATGCTAAAGAGCCTAATTCAACACTATGTAATTCTCCTAAAATCACTCCAGATAAACTATACCAACCAAAACCTGCTCCAACAGCTGCTGCTTCATTGGAGCTAAAACCAATAAATGCCCCTATAATTATAGCACCTAATATACTTCCAATAGCTACTAAAAAAGGTAAGGCTAAAATATGCCAACCCAGAGTTTTTAACTCACTAAAAATTTCTTTATTTTTACCTAAGTCCACTCCCACCCCAAAAAGTAAAGCTGCTAAAGCAAAAGTAGTTATACTATCCATGATATCTAATAATCCTGGAGGAAGGAAAAATAAACCTAAAAATATACCAATAATAACTGAAAAAACTATCATATAAGTCATAAAATGATTATTATTCTCTACTTCTTTTTTAGCTACTTTATCTTTTTGAGAACTATCTAAAGTATCTTTTAATCTCATACTAAACACTTTAACTAAAATTATGCTTCCAATTATACTACCTAAAGCCATAAAAAAAGCCTGCAAACCTATTTTATCAAGTTGTTTCAAAATTTCTGGATCCATACCTATTTTTGCTCCCATTGAAGCAAGCAAAATTACTAAACCAATAGTAGTTATATATCCTGCCAATTTGAAAATCCAATTTGAAAAAATTCTAAAAAAACCTATAACAAATCCTAGTAATAAAAATAAAACAATTAACCACATATCCATTAAAAATCACCCTTTTTAATATTATATTTCTTCATCTTATACTGTAAAGATTGTCGTGAAATATTTAGATTTCGTGCTGCCTGACTAATATTTCCATTTGAGTGCTCTAAGGATTTTTCAATCAATTCAACTTCAATATTTTCTAAAACTTCTTCTAAAGCTGGAATTTTTTCATTATCTACTACTTGGCTCTCAAAATTTTGATTTGATAAATCAAAACTTTCAATTCTCTCTTTTAGATATTGAGGCAGATCTTTATATTTTATAATATTTTCATCTTGAATCATATTAAAAGCACTTTCAACAACATGCTGTAATTCTCTAACATTTCCTGGCCAATCATAACTCATAAAACTATTCATTGCCTTATCATCAATTTCTTTAACCTCTTTATTAAACACCTTATTATATTTCTTTAAAAAATGTTCGCCTAAAACTTTAATATCTTCTTTTCTTTTTCTTAATGGAGGTAATTCAAGATATACAACACTTAAACGATAAAAAAGATCTTGACGTAAATTATTTTCTTCAAAACATTTATCAGGATGAGTATTTATGGTAGCAATTACTCTAATGTCAACCTTTTTTTCTTTTTGTCCCCCAACTCTTCTTACCTTTTTTTCCTGTAATACTCTTAACAATTTAGCTTGAAGTGAAGGGTCCATAGAATTAATTTCATCTAATAAAATTGTTCCTCCATCTGCCTGTTCAAATAAACCTGCTCTACTTTTAGCTCCTGTAAATCCTCCTTTTTGAGTTCCAAAAAGAAGTCCTTCTAATAAATCTTTTGGCAAAGCAGCACAATTTTGAGCAACAAATAATTCATCTGATCTCTTACTTGCATTATGGATACTTTGAGCAAATAATTCTTTACCTGTTCCAGTTTCTCCAAATAATAAAACTGAAGAATCACTTCCTGCAGCTTTCATTGCTTCTTTAAGAGTTTTTCTAAAAATTGCACTTTCACCAATTATATCTTTAAAAGTATAAGTAGTATTATTATCTTTATTAGTAGAATTATTACTTGATCCATCTTTATTATTTTCACGACAATTAGTGAATTTTTCTCTTAATTCACCAATACTTTCAACTAATTTTTCTAATTGAGTTATATCTCGCGATATTTCCATTGCTCCTGTTTCACCATCATCAAATTTAATAGGAACTGTTTTATTAACTGAGGTTATTTTTTCTCCCTTATTATTAATAAAAGTTTGTTGATTTTGCTTAATCGCCTTTTTATTTTTTAGAGTCTGCATAATAGTACTTGTTTCAAGGGTTAGAGAGGGATATACTTCAAATAAATTTTTACCTATTACTTCTTCTGCTGATAAACCTTCCATTTCTGAAGCCTTTTTATTATAGGCTATAGTAACTCCATCTCCATCAACTATATGAATCCCTTCATCTAGGGAATCTAAAATCATATTTAAATTTTTATTAGACATAAATTTTTCAACTTTATCTTTCAGCATAAACATACCTCCTAATATTCATTTCTTTACTTATATATAAAAACCTTTATTTTTTGCAAAATATTTTTCATGGCTGCAAATTATTTTTCGAAATTTGAAAATTCTAATCTATAACTATAAAATTGGAATAACTATTGCATTCTTTTAT
>JBNJDL010000232.1:0-3775 GCA_051744825.1 Bacillota bacterium
ATTGAAGATATGGGGGGAACAATGCGTTTAGGAAAATATCCCTGTATTTTAAAAGAAAATACTATCTCTAAAGATGCCTATGCAGAAGAAAGAATAAGTGAAAGACATCGTCATCGTTATGAGTTTAATAATGAGTATAAAAATAAATTAAAAGAAGAGGGAATGGTCTTTTCTGGAACATCTCCTGATGAAAAATTAGTTGAAATTGTAGAATTAGATAATCACCCCTGGTTTGTTGGAGTGCAATTTCATCCTGAATTTAAGTCAAGACCAAATAGACCACACCCACTTTTTGTAAGTTTTATTGACGCCGCTTTAAAAAATTAAAAGGAGGATGATGATGACTCAATTATTAGTAGAGACTGAATATACTCCCCCAATTGCAATGATTGCTATTAACAGGCCTGAAGTGTTAAATGCTTATACTAAAGATCTTTTAGACATTTTTGAAAGTAAATTTAAAGAATTATTAAAAGATGAAAAAATTGATGCAGTTATAATAACAGGTAAGGGGAGAAAAGCATTTACTGTTGGTGCTGATATTGATTGGTTAGAAACTCTTGATTCAGAACAAGCTAAAGAACTTTCTAAACAAGGGCAAAGAATCTGTGATTTAATTGAAAATACTCCTAAGGTAGTAATTGCTGCTATAAATGGTTATGCTTTAGGTGGAGGATTAGAACTTGCTCTTGCCTGTGATTTGAGAGTAGCAAGTACTAGAGCTAGATTTGGACAACCTGAAGTAAAATTAGGAATTGTACCTGGTTTTGATGGGACTCAAAGATTACCTGAATTAATAGGTGTGGGAAGAGCAAAAGAAATAATGTTTACTGGAGATATTTTCGATGCTTCTCAAGCTTATGAAATAGGATTAGTTAATAAGGTAGCTACTCCTCGTGACCTTATTGCAGAAAGCAAAAATCTTGCTTATCAGATAGCTGAGCAATCTTCACATGCTGTAGCTTTAATTAAAGATGTAATTAATTATGGATGTAATAAAAATAGATGTGAAAATAGTGATTATGAAACTAAAGCATTTAGTGCCTGTTTTAAAGATGAAGAACATCTAAAAAGAATTCATAAGATACAGGAAATGATATCTAGTTAATAGAGGTGAATTGTTTTGTTTGAAGAAGATACAATTTTATTAGACCTTGATGGTACTCTTTTGTCAATAGACATGGATAGATTTTTAAAATCATATTTTAAATTAATAACTAATGAATTTAAAGATATAAAAAGTGAAGAAGAATTTCATAAAATATTAATGAAAGCTACTGAAAAAATGATAAAAAATGATGGTGAAAAAAGCAATGAATCAGTTTTTAAAAAATCCTTTTTCTCCATGTTAAATGTCGATAATAATGAAGAAATCATGGAAAGATTTGACTATTTTTATGAAAATGAATATAGAAAATTAAAAGATGAATTTGAATTAAATAATAACTCTTCTCAGTTAATAGAAATTTTAAAAAATGCAGATAAAACTTTAGTTCTAGCAACTAATCCTTTATTTCCTGAAAAAGCTATAATACAAAGAGTAAAGTGGGCAGGAATAGATGCAGATGTTTTTGATTATATAACATCATATGAAAAAATGCATTATTCAAAGCCTAATCCAAAATACTATAAAGAAATTATTGAAAAACTAAATATTGAAGCTAAAAACGCTATTATGATTGGTAATAATCTCAGAGAAGATATGATTGCTAAAAAAATAAATATGACAACATATTTATTAACTGATCATTTAATTGATGATAAAGATTCCAATATTGAACCTGATTGGCAAGGTAGTCTTGAGGATTTAATATCTAAAGCTAAAGAAAAATTAGCTTAGTGAGGAGTAATAAAATGTTTTATCAGGATATTAAAAATGAAAAATCATCAAAATTAAAATTAGAGAAGATGAAAAAATATATTGATATCCTTGAAACTATCCTGGATAATGCCTATGAGGGAATAGTCATAGTTGATAAAGATGGTTATATAAGGAAATTCAATGATGCCTATGAAGAATTTTTAAATATCAAAGAAGAAGATGTTTTAGGAAAACATGTCACAGAAGTTCTCGAAAATACCAGAATGCATAAAGTAGTTAAAAGTGGAAAAAGAGAAGTTGGCCATGTGCAGGAAATAAATGGCCATAAAATCATTGCAAGTAGAATTCCTGTAATAGAAAATGGTGAAATTGTTGCTGGAGTGGGAAAAATATTATTTCAAGACATTAAAGAATTGAAATCTCTTGCTCAAAGATTTGAAGTTTTGGAAAATAAATTAAATTATTATAAAAATGAGGTAGAAAGATTACAGCAGGCTAAATATTCTTTTTCAAATATTATAACTAATGATAGTAAAATGGAATATTTAAAGGGAATTGCTAAAAATGCTGCTGAAAGTAATTCAACAGTTTTAATTCAAGGGGAAAGTGGCACAGGGAAGGAATTATTTGCTCATGCTATTCATAAAGCAAGTCATCGAAAATATGGTGCTTTTGTTAGAGTTAACTGTGCTGCTATTCCTCAAAATTTATTAGAATCAGAGTTTTTTGGCTATGAATCAGGTGCTTTTACTGGAGCTAATAAAAATGGGAAACCTGGAAAATTTGAATTGGCTAATGGAGGTACAATTTTTCTTGATGAAATAGGAGCTATGTCTTTAGAAATGCAGGCAAAGTTGCTTAGAGTTATACAGGAAAGAGAATTTGAAAGAGTTGGTGGTACAACAACTATTGACCTTGATTTAAGAATTATAGCTGCTACAAATGAAGACTTAGAAAAGAAAGTAAAAAAAGGTGATTTTAGAGAAGACCTTTATTATAGAATTAATGTAATACAACTCAATATACCACCATTAAGAGAAAGAAGTGGAGATATAGAAATATTAGCAAAAAGTTTAATAAAAAAGTTAAGCAATGAACTAGATATAGAAGAAAAAAATATATCTAAAAAAGCAATGGAAAAATTAAAAGCTTATAACTGGCCTGGAAATGTTAGAGAATTGCATAACTTTTTGGAGCGAGCTTTAAATTTAGCTAAAGGTGATACTATTTCAGTTTATGATTTGCCTGATATTATTTCAACTAAAGACTTTAATAATGAAAATGAAAATACATTAAAAAAAGCTGTAATTAAAGCGGAAAAAGAAGCAATTAAATCAGCTATTAAAAAAGCAAAGGGAAATAAAACAAAAGCTGCAGAAATTTTAGATATTCATCGTACTTCTCTTTATCACAAATTAAAGAAATATGATATAGACCTAGATTATGTATAAAAAAATATACAAAAATAAAAATAGTGTATAATAATATATACAAACTTCCAGTGGTTTAAATATCAAGCTGGAGGTTATATTTTCAAGGATTAAGTGAAATAATTCACTTAAATAATAATTTTGTTTTTTAAAAATGTATAAAAAAACATACACTTTATTATTGATTTTTAGTTTTAAAATTTTATGAATAAAATTAATAATTAAATTTATTATATAGATAGGGCTTTTGAAGCTTGAAAAGGAGGGCTTTTAATAAAAAAAACATAAAAAAGAAAAAAACATCAAGAAATAGCTTAGTTTGGAATGAAAAATGCATTAAATATATAGTGAAAGATAAAAAAATAGCAAAAACTAAAAATGATAAAAAATGGCATTAATTTTTTACAATAATTTGTGAAAAAATTATTAAAGGAGGAATAGAAATGGATTTTAATTTAAGTGAAGAGCTCAAAATGAGTAAAAAAGTTTATGAAGAATTTGCAAAAAAAGAAGTGGAGCCAAT
>JBNJDL010000233.1:0-3775 GCA_051744825.1 Bacillota bacterium
ACAAATCTTATTTTAATCTTGAAGAAAATAAAGTAATTGCAAACAAAAAATTTGATTTATATGCCTTCTCTCATATTCAAAATCAAAAATACTTTGCCAACAAAAAATTTAAAATCTGGGAATATGCTAAATATGAACATTGTCTTATTAAAAAAAATACTAAAGATGATAGTGAGAATCTAATTCCAAATAAAGATTTTTTTAAAAAAGCTATTGATGAATTAGTTGAAGTACACAGAAATCATAAACAAAGCTATCTTAGTATAATAAAAATTAGAGAAAGTGAATTTAATGAAAATGAAATAAATAAAATTGAAAATTTATCTTTTTCTAAAAGCTTTTATCTTGGATTTAAAGGTTGGTGTGATTTGCGCCTTATTGCTGTTGATTTAAAAAATAATAAAGTATATAGCAATCAAGAAGGCGAAAAAGTAAAAGATA
Source organism: Bacillota bacterium (assembly GCA_051744825.1). GTDB lineage: Bacteria > Bacillota > Halanaerobiia > Halanaerobiales > DATFIM01 > DATFIM01. The sequence goes on from JBNJDL010000233.1 coordinate 442, forward strand.
ATTATCAACCTGAAAAATTTTTAAATCTTAAATCCTCGAAAAAATTTGATAAAAAAAGTTAGCAAAGTGGCTTTAAGCCACTTTAAATAAAATACTACAGTGAAAGGAGGATAGAAAAATAAAGTAATTATTTTCAATAATATTTTTAAATTATAATTATTAAAAAAATTAATAAAGGGGGATATTTTAAAAATGAGTGTTGGAATAATTTTAATTGCTTTAGTATTATTTGTATTAGCATATTTCACTTATGGTAATTTTCTCAAAAAAAGCTGGGGATTAGATAACAGTAAGAAAACTCCTGCTCACACCATGAATGATGGTGTAGACTACGTTCCAGCTGAAGCACCTGTCTTACTTGGTCACCACTTTGCATCAATTGCTGGTGCTGCCCCAATTATTGGTCCAATTACTGCTGCAGTTTTTGGTTGGGTACCAGTACTACTCTGGATAATACTTGGTGGTATTTTCATGGGTGGTGTACATGATTTTGGTTCACTATTTACTTCAGTTAGAAATGGTGGACGCTCTATCGGTGAGGTTATAAATCAAAATATTGGTGAAACAGGAAAAAAATTATTTAGTGCCTTTGCCTGGTTAACACTTATCTTGGTTATTAGTGCATTTATGTCAATTGTTGCTGAAACCTTTGCTTCTACGCCTTCAGCAGCATCAGCTTCAGTGCTATTTATATTAGTAGCTATTGTATTTGGAATGGTAAGATCACGTGGTAATTTATCTCTTGGTCCATTAACTGTAATTGGAGTTATTTTCTTATTCCTTGCAGTTGCTATAGGTTTAAACTTCCCATTACAATTAGGATATAATACCTGGTTAGTTATTTTAACAGCATATATTTTCATTGCAGCTGTTACACCAGTCTGGATTTTATTACAGCCTAGAGATTATTTGAACTCTTTCCTTTTATATGCACTTTTAATAGGAGGATTTATAGGTATAATAATTGGTGGACCATCCTTTGAGTTAGAAGCATTTACTTCTTTTAAAACTTCACAGGGTTATTTATTCCCAATCTTATTTGTTACTGTAGCCTGTGGATCTATTTCTGGTTTCCACTCTTTAGTTGCTTCCGGTACAACTTCAAAACAGTTAAACAAAGAAGGAGATGCTCATCTAATTGGTTATGGTGGTATGTTAATTGAGTCATTCTTGGCTGTTATAGCTCTAATTACAGCTACAATTTTAACTTCTGGCCAATATTCAGACCTTTTAGCAAATGGTGGCCCTACTAATGTATTTGCTACTGGTATTGGTAACTTAACTTCTAATTTTGGTATTCCATTTGAAGTTGGTATGAACTTTGCAGCCTTAGCTGTATCTGCATTTGCTATGACTACTCTTGATACAGCAACAAGGTTAGCTCGTTTTATTTTCCAAGAATACTTTATAGATGCAGAAAGTGTTGAAGACTCAGATAGTGCATTAGGTAATATGTATGTTGCTACAATTATTACTGTAGTAATTGCAGCTGCTTTAACATTCTCAGGTGGCTGGAGTACTTTATGGCCAATATTTGGTTCTGCAAACCAGCTTCTTGCTGCACTTGCTTTATTATCACTTTCTGTCTGGTTACACAAAAACAAGAAGAAGAATTTCTATACAGTTATACCAATGATCTTTATGTTTGCAGTAACTCTAACCGCTCTAGTATCAATCTTTAGTCAAAATATCGTAGGTGGAAGTCTAGTATTAGCTGTAATAGCTGTATTACTCTTCATTTTGGCAATCGTATTAGTAAAAGAATCTTACAAACATCTTACCAGTCCAGTAGATGATTCTATTTAAGATAACTAAATAAAGTAATTAAAAGGCCTGGAAATTTACTTCCAGGCCTTTTTTATGCATATTATTTTTTTATAATATTATTTATCTAAGGATTTCTTAACGGTGTCTTTAACTAAGTTTTCTTCTGGTTGATAAGGTAAAGTTACATGCCCTAATTCGCCTTTTTCTTCATTCCAACCTATCATTGTTTCAATAGCATTTTCATTTCTAGCCCAGGCTCTTCTAGCAACTCCACCATGAACATCCCAATCAAGTGAAGACTTAATAATTCTATCAACTCTCTTGCTTCCATCAAGAACTAAACCAAAACCACTATTAAAACACTTACCTATACCAACTCCACCACCATTGCTTTGAACAACCATACTCATTCCACGAGCAGCATTACCTGCAAAGCAGTGAATAGACATTTCTCCCATTATATTACTTCCATCTTTTATATTAGCTGTTTCTCTAAATGGTGAATCAGTTCCACCAGTATCATGGTGATCTCTACCTAACATTACAGGTCCAATTTCTCCATCTCTAACCATCTTATTAAACTTCAGTGCCATTTCTACTCTACCTGGCCCATCAGTATATAAAATTCTGGCCTGAGAGCCAACTACCAAGTCATTATCTTCTGCATTTTTTATCCAGTGATAATTATCATAATCCTGTGAACGTCTATCGGGTTCAATAACTTCTGCTGCAGCTTCATCAGTTTTTCTTAAGTCTTTTTTATCTCCACTTAAACATACCCAGCGATATGGACCATAACCATAATCAAACATTATTGGTCCCATAATATCCTCAACATATGATGGGAAAATAAAGCCTTTATCTGGATTATTTTCATCTTTAGCAATCTCTTTAACTCCTGCATCATAAACAGCCTTCATAAAGCTATTACCATAATCAAAAAAGTAAGCTCCTCTATCAACTAATTTCTTTATTTCTTGATAATGCTTCTCTAAACTTTCATCAACTGCATCTCTAAACTTAGCTGGATTTTTAGCTAATAACTCTCTAGCCTCTTCAAAACTATAGCCTACAGGGTTATAACCTCCAGTATAAGCTTCATGACAGGAAGTTTGATCAGACAATAAGTCAACCTCTATATTATTTTCATTAATATATTCTAATAAATCTACTATATTTCCATAATAAGCTATAGAAACTGCTTCACCTTTTTTCTTATATTCTTCTACCCAATCAAAAATTTCATCTAAATCATCTGAAATCTTAGAGACCCATCCTTGCTCATGTCTAGTCTCAATTCTAGACTTATCAACTTCAGCAATAATTCCAACTCCACCAGCTATCTCAATAGCCTTTGCCTGAGCTCCACTCATTCCACCAAGACCGGATGTTACATATAATTGCCCACTTAAGTCTTCAGTCTCATCATTACCTAAAAACTTTCTACCAGCATTAAGTAAAGTACCATAGGTACCATGGACAATTCCCTGAGGGCCAATATACATCCAGCCACCAGCAGTCATTTGACCATAATTAGCTACACCTAAAGCAGCTGCTTTGTTGAAAT
>JBNJDL010000234.1:0-3761 GCA_051744825.1 Bacillota bacterium
TAAAGCAGTAGCTACAGCTTTTTCCTCTTGACCGTTTTTATTATAATAACAGGCAAGTTTATAATAATCCATCCCAAATTCCAGATTTTCTTTTCTTAGTTCTAAATATTTTTCTCGATTATTTAATTTGTCCCGGTGTATTTCCATAACTTTTTCTTGATCAAAGGAAATATTTGATTTTTGGAGTTGACTGACTATTAATTCCCATTCTTCTTCAGTATTAGCAGTATGATATGTAAGTTCCAGGAGAGAATCATCTAATCCAGAATTTCCTTTAAGGTATTCATTAATAAAATCTTCAATAATTTCCCGTCGCAAAGAAACCGGAGTTTCCTTATCTATAAAATCCATCATTTCCTGAATATTATTAAAAAATTGATTTTCCTTTTCACGAGGACCTCCCCCGTATTGATTAAACTCATAGGCAATATCTAGAGTTTGTTCTTTCAAATTCTTTATTTTTTCAAGATATAAAGTATCTGTCATTTCTTCTTTATCCTGAATATAATTTAGAATTTTAAATTTAATATCCTTATTTTCCTGTATTAACTCAATTATAATATTTTTTAGATCATTTTTATTTAGAACTTCAAAATATTCTTCCAGTTCAGTTTTTAAATTATTTTTTTGCTCTTTTAAATCTCTGAACTTTTCTTTATGATTTAACCAGGTTAATCCCAAGGCTATAATATGTTTACAAACACCACCCCAATCATAGGGACAGGTACAATGATTGATTAAAGGATTCTTTATATTTATTTCAACTTCATAAGTAGATGCATGACTACCATAAACTTCTGCTTTAATAGTATTATCATCAATAATTGGATTATTAACCATATTATTTTCATAATAATTTATACCCTTTTGAAAAGATTGTTGATTAGCCAAATTTTTTAAAATTTCTTTAGTAAATTTTAGATTTGAATTATTCACAAATATCACCTCTTCTAAAATATATTATAAAATAAATTTTAAGTAAAATCTACATTTTTCCTAATCATTTATTGCAAAGAAAAGACATAAATTTATTTGACTAAAACAAACATTTGTATTATAATATATAGTAGAGTTTTTGTGAAAGATTTTAGAACTAAGTTGGCAGTAATGATAAAGAGTTAATATTTACTTTTATTCTAAATTAACTAATATAATTTTAAGTTAATTTTTAATAAAAAGTCAACTTATTTCAAAAAATTTATTATATGAACTATTGAAAAAAACAAATGTACTATAATTATATTGAACTATATTTAGATTTTTTTATTTAATTAAAAAAATAACTAAGGGGATATATATGTATAAAAAAGATTATGTAAAATTAAAATCTATAATAAAAAAATTGAAAGAGGATTATAATTTCAAGGGTTTATATCACTTTACTGATTTTGAAAATTTACAAAGTATTATAGATGAAGGTTATTTGAAAAGTAGGTTTGCATGTAAGAATGATAATATTAATTTTTTAGATGCAGCTAATGAAGAAGTAATTGATCATACAATAAGGGATGTAAAAAAATGTGTTCGATTTTATTTTAAAGAAAAAACTCCAACTTTATATAAAAATGAAGGAATTAAAAAAGATAATAAAAAACCTCATATTCCTATTCCTATATATTTATTTTTTGATTATGAACTTATATTATTAGAAAACACTATTTTTTCTAGCTGTAATGCTGGTTCCAGCTATGTAAAATTCGGAAAATCTGCTAATTTTTTTAAAAACATGGATTGGCGTAAAATATTTCATAGAGAATCACTACCTATTGAAGATAGTCAAATCAAAAGAGAAATAATAAGAAAAAGAAATGCAGAATTACTTGGCCTAACTGATATTTCTTTAGAATATTTAAATAAGATTATTTTCAGAAGTAAGGCAGACTATAAAAGAGCTATTAATAAATTTGGTAAAAATGATAAATTTGAACTTGACTCTGGTTTATTTAACTGTAATAATAATTATATAGATGATTATAAGATAAATATTAATAAAGATAAGAAGAAGAAAATTGATATTCATTTAAAATTTAATAGAAGAAATTATAGTGATTATTCACATAGAATAATAATTATGCCACTTACTTCAGGTAATATAATATATGATAAAAATATATCTTTTTCAGATGGAACTGATTTAGAACGTCATGGACAAATTGGAAATTTACCTAATAATAAATTGAATTTTACATATTATATGAATGATATACTGAGCATAAAAGAGATCATTTGAGGTGGTGAAATTATGATTAATTATTATGAGGGAACAGTATTTAATACTTCTGCTAAAACAATAGTTAATACAATAAATTGTGTTGGAGTGATGGGAGCAGGTATAGCTTTAGAATTTAAATTAAGATTTCCAGAAATGTATAAAGATTATAAGGAAAAATGTAATAAAAATTTAGTTAGTATCGGAAGACCATATATATATAGTTATAATGGTAATTTATGGATATTAAATTTCCCGACCAAAAAACATTGGAAAAATAAATCTAAGTTAAAATGGATTGAATTAGGACTTGAATATTTTAGAAAAAATTATGATAATGTAGAGATAGAATCAGTAGCTTTTCCAAAGTTAGGTACTAATAATGGTGGACTGAAGTGGAATGATGTTAAAAACTTAATGGAGCAATATTTATCTGATCTTAATATTGATATATATATTTGTTTGAATGAAAAAGATGAGGCTGAAGGTGTAGAAAAAGAGATGATTGACTTAATTAATAAAGTTAATTATAAAAATTTAATTAAAGAAGTTGGATTGAGTTCAAAACAAGCTAAAACAATAATAAAAAACAAACCAATTAAAAGATTTTGGCATATAAAGGAATTTAATGGTATAGGAAAAAAATCTTATAAAAAAGTATTTAGATATTATTATCAATTGATTAAAAAGAAGAATAAAAAGTCAACTCAAATGGCTTTTAAGATGTAAAGTAATTTAATTCTATTGTTTCAGAAAATAGGAAACATAAATGAACAATTGCAATATAAGTAGTCAATAATCTTTGAAAATTTTTTTATGAGATATAATTAAAGAATTTACTAAAGAGGAGATAATTATTATGGTTACAAGTTCTTTTGAAAAAGCTAAATTTATTGTTACTGATTCTGAGATGATTGATAAAATAAATAAGGAAATTTATCGTACAAAAAGTGGTAAAGAACTTAATAAAAAAAGAGATGATTATAAAGAGACAATAAAGGAATTAAAAAGAGGTAAAAAGATATTAAAAAGTCTATAATACCTTTGCGGAAACTAATTGAAACAGCGGAAGCTAAAGAGGATTTATCTTTAATACAAGGTGCTGTTTCTTCTTTTTGTTGTGCGAGAAATCAGGATGTTGAAAATTTTCTTAAAGAGAATTGTGTTAGTTTTTGAGAAAAGTGATATTACAAGGACTTATTTTTTAGATTTGAAAGAAAATAAATGTTGAGAAATTCTCAATATAATTAGTGATAATAAATCCTTGATGCAGAAAACGGTATCAGGGATTTTAGTTTACTTTTCACAGTTTATAATTTAAAGAAATATTCTACAGGGAGGTTAAATTTTTTGATTAAAAATATTGTTTTTGATATTGGACAGGTATTACTTACCTTTGAACCAGAAAAATATCTACAGAAATATTTTGATGATAAAAATAAAATAGAGTCTATGGCCAGAAAAACTTTTCGCAGTAAAGATTGGTTAAAACTGGATAGGGGAGAATGGGATATAGAACAGGCAGAAAAGTTTTTCTCCCAAAAAATCCCTG
>JBNJDL010000235.1:0-3698 GCA_051744825.1 Bacillota bacterium
AAGACCGTTTTTAGTCACAGCAGCTGCAGTTTCATCACAGGAAGTCTCTATAGCCAGTATATATATATCTTCACTCATTATTAATCACCTTTCCCATAATTAGCGCATCTTCATCATTATTTGTATAATAATTTATTTTACGATCTATAATTTTAAAATCTCTTTTTTTATAAAAATTAATAGCCTTTTTATTACTTTCTCTTACTTCTAAATAAAATTTTCTTTTATTACTTGATAAAGCTATATTTTCCATTTTTTCAAAAAGAATTGTTGCAATACCTTGTTTTCTATATTCTTTTTTTACAGCCAAATTAGTGATATGAATATAATCAACTAAAATCCAAAAACCAATATAAGCAACTATTTTATTATCTTTTTTGGCTATAAAATATATAGCATGGGGATTTTCTCTTAATTCATTAATAAAGGCATTTTTTGACCAGGGATTTGTAAATACATTTCTTTCAATTCTTAAAACTTCTTTAATATCCTTTTCATCCATCAAATCTATTATTAAACTCACCTTATTCACTACCTATTTTATTAAAATTTATTTCTGCCTGAGCTTTTTTTAAATACTTCGGAGTCAAGGAGGCTATATCATGGGTAATTCCTTTTTTATAGTAATCAATCCCTAAATCAGTTATTGTAGAACCTTTAATATAATTCATAGAATTTGAGGCAATATTTATCTTAAAATCCGCTTTTTTTAAGTCCTGTTTATAGCTTAATGTAGCATTTCCTATAAATAATAATTCTTTTTTATCAATATTATCAAATTCTCTTAATTCTGCTATTAATTTTTCTAAAGAAAGAGTTCTATCTTCCCAAAGTTTTCGTTCAACAAAATCTTTATCATTTATATAATTATCATAAATATTAGTATATACTCTTTTTCTTTTAGCATCTAGCATTGGAACTATTAAAGCATTAGTATTTTTATAATTATAGGCAAGTATTTCTAAAGTAGATAAGGCAACAACAGGTGTATTCAAAGCCATCGCAAATGCTTTAACTGTACTTAAAGCAATTCTTAAACCGGTATATGAGCCAGGTCCAATTCCAACTGCAATCAAGTCAAGGTCTTTAATGTCATAATCTAATTCAGAAAAAATGTGAGCAATATTTGCTAATAAACGCTCACTATGTCTTCTATATAAAGACAAGTTAATTTCAGCAATTATTCGCTCTTCATTACCTAAAGCAATAGCTGCCATTTCTGTGCTAGCATCAATTCCTAAAGTTAACATAATTTGACAACCCTTTCAAAAGTTTTTTTGAGTTTTTGCCCTTAGCTTCAAATTCTATTTTACGTTCTTTTTCAGAAATAAATTTAAATTTTAAAAGTAAATAATCATCATTGATAAAATCTAAAGCTAATTCTGGCCACTCTATTACTACAATTCCATCTCTATAAAGATAATCTTCAAACCCTATATTTATTAAATCCATTTCACTATCTAATCTATATAAGTCAAAATGATATAAAGCTATATATCCTCTATATTCATTAACTAAATTATAAGTGGGACTACTCACATTATCTTTAAGATTTAAAGCTTTTGCCATACCTTTGACTAAACGAGTTTTTCCACTACCTAGCTCACCTTTAAGCAAAATTAATTGAGAAGATTTAGCTTCTTGACCTATATATTTACCTAATTTAATAGTTTCATTTTCACCATTAGTTATTATATATTTTTTTTCTCCCATAAACTCACCTCTATTTTCGTAGATTAGACAAGTTTTCATTTATATAATCCTTAATCCAATGAATTACTTCAATATTATTTATAGAAATACCATCTATTTCCTCTTTGATTTCTTTAGTACTAAAACTAAATTCTTTATTATTGTATAAATGATAGTAAAAAAAATCAAGTTCTTTATTTGTTGTAATTAAAGTAATTAAAGTATCTGTAATATTTCCAAGAGGTGCCCGATCAATATGGTTATGTTCAAAGCTTGCCTTTATTTTAGTTCCCTTTCCAGACTCTGATTCTAATAAAAATTCTCCATTACAATTTTCAGCTGCTTTTTTTAAAAAAGGAAGTCCTAAACCAACTTCTCTTGTTGTTCGGCTTGTTACAAATGGATCAAGAGCTTTTTCGCTTTCCTTTTTTGTCATTCCTTTTCCATCATCTTCTATTATTATTTCAAAAAGATTATCTTCTAAATCTTCTTTAATAACTATTTCTATATTATCTGCATTAGCAGCTATTGAATTTTGAACTATATCAAGAATATGTAATGAAAGCTCTTTCATAACTTCCACCTCACTATAAGAATTATTTTAATTATATCATAATCTTTATAAAGTACAAAAACGACAGCCTTTTTATTAAAGCTGCCGTTTTGTGAAAAAGTATTTTCTTTAATTTCTGGCCCTCTTTTTATAAGTGGTGTGTAATAAATGATGTGATTCTCCACTAAGAGGCTCACCTAAATATTCGTCATAAAGTCTAACTATCATAGGATTTTCATGAGATTTTCTTATTTCTTTATTCTCATCTATATTTGATAGACCTTTTCCTCTTTTTTCCTTTATCTCTTTATCTACAGGTAGGGGTTGACCACCACCACCTACACATCCATTAGGACAGGCCATAATTTCAATGAAGTCATATTTGCATTCTCCAGCTTTAACCTTATCTAATAATTCTGCCGCCTTTGCTAAACCATTAGCTATAGCAACATTTAAGGTTTTATCTCCAATTTCAACTCTAGCTTCATTAACTCCTTTAAAACCTAAATCAAGACGTTCCAATTCTTCTCCAGTTAACTTCTCTTTAACAGTTCTTACTGCTGCTTCTGCCACTCCACCGGTAGTTCCAAAAATAGTTCCAGCACCGGTGTGAGTTCCCATCATTTCATCATATTCTTCTTCTTCTAAACGAGTAAAGTCAATACCTATTTCTCTAATCATTCTAGCCAATTCTCTTGTTGTTAAAACAGCATCTGTATCTTTATAACCACTATCATTCATTTCTTCTCGATCTTTTTCAAATTTCTTGGCTGTACAGGGCATAATAGAAACTGTATAAATATTTTCAGGATCAATACCGCTTTCTTCAGCATAATAGGTTTTAGCTAATGCTGAAAACATTTGTTGTGGTGATTTTGCAGTAGATAAGTTATCAAGAAGCTCAGGATAATTATGCTCTGCAAACTTTACCCAACCAGGACAACAAGAAGTTATTTGTGGTAAATCTTTTTGACCTTTTATTCTTTTTAGTAGTTCATTTCCTTCTTCCATTATTGTAAGGTCAGCTGTAAATTCAGTAGAAAATACTCGATCAAAGCCTAATCTTCTTAAAGAAGCTACTAATTTACCTGTTACTACTGTTCCTGGCTCATAACCAAATTCTTCTCCTAAAGTAGCCTGTATAGCTGGAGCAGTTTGAACTATAACATGTTTTTCACTATCTTCAAGCGCATTCCAAACCCTATCAATTTCATTTATTTCAGTAATTGCACCTACAGGACAGACTGTTGCACATTGCCCACAGTTTGCGCAATTAATTTCGCTTTGTGGCAAATCAAAGGCAGTCTGAACAACTGTATCAAATCCTCGGCCACTAAATTGCAAAGCTGATACTCCCTGTACTTCCTCACAAACTCTAACACAGCGTCCACATAAAATACATTTATTTGGATCTCTTTTTAGAGCTGGCCCAGTATCATCTATTCGATACTCT
>JBNJDL010000236.1:0-3685 GCA_051744825.1 Bacillota bacterium
CCATTCCCAAAAGGCCTGATTGAGATTATTGAGAGAACTTTTATCAGTCTCATTTAAAAGTGGAAAAAATCTTTTTTTGACAGTAGAGAAAAACCTTTCCACTTTGCCCTTATAATGTAAAGCTTTACATTATAAGGGTTATGTAAAGTAAATGATAATGTAAAGTAAACTTAAACAGTCTTGAAATTTAAGAAACTATTAATATTTTACTTTACATTATCCTGTTAAAATTATTTATTAAATTCTTTCAACCATCTTAATAGATTATCATTTTTTTGCCACACTGGTTCCTCAGAAGAAGTAACCTCTGTATAAGCTTTTTCTACTGCTTCTCTTTTTTGCTTTGAATCGATTTTAGCATAAATTTCTGTAACTTGAACGGAACTGTGTCCCAAAATGTCTCTAATATATACAAGATTAACTCCAGCTTGAAGTAGATGCATAGCTTTTGAATGTCTCAAACTATGGCAGGAAATTGCTTCTGGAATTAAAAATTCATCTTTTTCTCTGGCCATATTTTTGTATTTCCTTAAAATATAATTAACTCCAGCTCTAGTTAGATTTTCTTTTTTATTGTTAAAAAATAAGGGATGAGAATTATTCTGTATTTTTAAAAGATTGTGTTCTTCCATATACATTTTTAAAATCTTTACAGTTGGCTTCATTAAGGGTATAATTCTTGCTTTGTTACCTTTTCCGATAAGCTTTATTGTATATGGTTTATCAAATCTAATTCTTGAGGGTTTGAGTTCAATTAATTCCTGTACTCTTGCTGCTGTGTCATACATAAGTGTTAATAATGCTAAATTTCGTCTTCCTTTTTTAGTTTTTTGATTAGGCATTTTCAGTAATAATTTTATTCCATCTAAAGTAAGATAATTAATAGTTTTTCTTTCAGTCTTTTTGACTGGTATAGAAAGAATCCTTTGCCATTCTAATAAATTATCTGGATTTTCATACTGTAAATATTGAAAAAAAGAATGTAAACCGGCAAGTCGGACATTTCGGGTTGAACTACTGCAATTTCTTTCATCCTCAATCCAGTTTAGATATTCAACAATTAAATTTTTTGTAATAAAATTTAAAGTAAGATACTCTGTATTAATATTCTTTTTGTCTTTCAAAAAAACAAGAAATAAAATAAAAGTATCTCTGTAAGAAGAGATAGTATTTTTACTGGCTCCTTTTTCTTCTGGAAGAAATTTTGATAGAAATCCTGTCAGATAGTAGGAAAAATCAGTAGGTTTCATGACAACTTCACCTCTGGAAATACATAAGAACAGAGGGCATTTACTTCCTCAATTAATTCAGGATACATCTCTGCAGTAAGTCTGACATATTTATCTGTTGCTTCCAGAGAATTATGTCCTAAATATTTAGATAAAATAGGGAGAGAATAATAGAGATCTAATCCTTTTCTTGACATTTCTACCAATGAATGGACACTAAAACTCTGTCTGAGATCATGGACCCTTGGTCCTTTACCTTTGCCTCCATGAGGTATACCAGCTTTCCATAGAATTCGACGAAACCACCTATATATTGTATTCGAAGCATAGCGGGAAGAATTTAACTGTATGAAGAAATAATCTTCATCATTTTGTTTTATCGGAAAATTATTATTGTATTGAATACACACTTCTATCAGTGATTTTGAAAGTGGAAGCATCCTGTCCTGACCATTTTTTGGTTTTCGAATGGTAATATAACCTTCATTAAGATTAACATCTTTACATTTTAGAGATAAGGCTTCATTTATTCTTAATCCACAACCATAAAGCATTCGGAAAAGTACTGGAAGAATATATTTCATGGTTGACTGTTTTTTAACTTCAATAGTATCACATGCTTTAAAAAAAGAATTTAATTCTTTCTTTGAAAAAATATGTGGAGTAAATGTAGTATGATATGATTTTAACTGTCTTGGAATGTAGGATTTATAGCCGATTTGATTTAAATAAATACTAAAATTTTTAATATCATTTACCCTTTTGTATCTGGTAACATCTGATTCATTGGGACGTTTTTTTGCCCATTTTTTAGATAAATCTCTGGTTAAACCAATGACAGAGACTTCATTTTTTACGGTGAAACGATCAAATGTCTTTAAATTTGAAATACTTCTAAATTCATAACCCATATTTCTTTTGAATTCAATATATTGTTTTAGAAAGCAGGCATTAATTCCATAGAACTCCATTTTAAAGCACCTCCCGATAACAGGAAGAATTCAAGGGAGGAACTTCAAGAGCACACTGTTGTAGTGATTTCAAGTCAATCCGAAGATAAGTTTTAGTACTTTCGGTGCTGGAATGGCCCAGCACTTCTGAAATCACAGGAAGAGGTGTCTTTTTTTCTAACAATATACCTGCTAAACTATGACGTAACGCATGTGGACCGTGTTTTTTCTTTTCAATATTTTCAATACCAGCACGTTTCAAATAAAAAGTTACTATGCTGTGAAGTGTGGGTTCTTTGAGCCTATCATAAGGTTGTCCTGCGCGTAAAAAAATGAAAGGAAGTTTTGATTCTGGTCTTCCGTATTTAAGATAATTAATTATTGCATTCCCAACTTCTATTAATAAAGGTAATTCAATTCTTTTATCTGTTTTCTTTTGAATCAATATAATAGTATTTTTCTCCCAATTAATATTCTTAAATTTTATACCACAAATATCTGAAGCTCTTAGCCCTAATCTGGCAGCTAAAAGTATCATTGCTCTATCTCTTTTTCCTTTTGGACTACTTTGATCTACAGCCTGAATTAAACATTCAATTTCCTCTTTTGTATAGGTAGTGGGAAGATGTGCTTCTTTTTTATAGCTACTTTTTGGGACCAGATAAGAATAATTGATTTCTGTATGTTTCTTATCAAAAAGATATCTTAGAAAACCTCTTAATACTGAAAGTGTACAGTGATTTGTAGCTTTGGTATAAAATCCTAAGCTATTAATGAATTCCATAATGGGGTCATTATTTAGTTCCGATAAATTAAAAATATTTTTAGAATTAAGATGATTTAACAGTCTCCAAAGATATAATCTATAATTACCCAGCGTTTTTTTGGTTATTCCCTTTGATTTTCTATAATCTAGATACTCAAGAATTACTTTTCCTATTTCTCCTTTAAATTCATATGTTTTTGTAATTGATCTAAATTTAATTTCACCTGTAGTTTGATATTCTGTAAGAACGTTAGCACAACGGATCCTATCTTTTTTCTTTCTACTTAATTTTTCATAAGAATTATCTCTTACTATACTAGATATAAATGATTCTCCTACCATTGGGTCATAAAAATCAAAAGAATGTTCTAGCATAAATTCATTTAATAGTTTCCAGCCTCTTTTATATGTTAGAATTCTGGTTCTGGTGTAGGAAAGATTTTTAAAATACACCTCCACTTCTGATGTTAATTCTTTAAGTGTCTGTTGTTTTTTATTTATCATGTAAAAACCTCCTATAATGATTTAGGCTATTAAGCCTAAATCAATTATAAACTTATAATGTAAAGAAAACTAGTGAAAAGTCATTAATATATAGAGGTTTTTACATTCTACTTTACATTATCATTTACTTTACATAACCCTTAGCTCTAGCGTCATAAGGCTTAGTGTGAATTAAAGTTATTCCTAATTCAGCACAGGCTAGATGAAGTCTATCTGATTTGTAAATTTTACCATTA
>JBNJDL010000237.1:0-3663 GCA_051744825.1 Bacillota bacterium
AGAATGAATTTGTTTGGTAAATTTACCTATACCCAGGAAACTTTTTTAGACCTGGCTTTTAAAAATATGGAAATTGTAGAGGTTCCATTAAAAGTAAGGGGAGAGCGAGAGTTTGGTAAATCAAGGGTAGCATCAAATTTATTAAAATATACATTAAATACTTCAAAAATTATTTTAAGAGCATTCAGAGATTATAAGCCTTTAAAATTTTTTGCTTTTCTGGGAACTGTCTTTCTTGTCTTGGGTTTATGCCTCGGCAGTTTTTTTATTTATTATTACATGGCCACTGGCAGGTTTACTGGGCAGCTATGGGCAGGATTTTCTGCTGGCTTTTCTATTTTATTTAGTTTTTTGTTTTTTCTTACCGGTTTGCTCGGGGATATGCTTGTTAGAATTCGTAATAACCAAGAAAAGTTATTGTATTATGAGAAATTAAAGCTTTTTTATTATGGAAAGAAAGATGAATGAAAAAATAAATTGTATGATAATCACATGGAATTTTCCACCTAAGACAGGTGGAATGGAAAATCTTGTGTATAATATTTATAAAAGTACACAATCTTTTGCTGATGTTTTGGTTATTGCACCAAAAAGTTTTAATAATGATAAAAATGTAATAAGCCCTAAAAAATTTTCAGGCCTTATATTTTTTTTATTTTTTTCAATATATGCGGGTATTAAGTACTCTAATAAAGGCTCTGTTATAATTGGAGGAAGTTTTTTAGTGGCTCCTGTAGTATTGTTAGTAGGATACTTAAAAAGATGCAAAAAAACATGCTATGTTCACGGCCTTGATTTAACATATAAATCAAAAGTGTACCAGTTGATGTTAAGATTATTTCTCCGACGTTTGGATCATATTTTCGCAAATAGTAACAATACTATGAATATAGCACTGGATAAAGGTTTCCCAAAAAATAAAATATCAATCATTAACCCTTTTATAAAAGATTCTGTTTTTTATAAAATCCAGTCCTGTAATAATTCAAAGTTGTTGAAAGATTCTTTTGGTCTTGGTTCCAAGAAGGTTTTACTAAGTGTAGGAAGATTAACAAAAAGAAAAGGTCTGTCAAAATTTATTGAAAATTGTTTTAGATTTTTGGTTGAAAAAGATGATGATGTAGTTCTGTTAATTTCAGGAGATGATCCTGCAGAATCTTTGATGCATAAGGATGGCGAAAAAGCTAAAATAATACATTTAATTAATAAATATGACTTACATAAGAATATTAAGATGATGGGATATACAGATTTTGAAACTCTGGTAAAAATGTATAATATATGCGATATTTTTATTTTTCCGGGGATTTCAGTTCCCGGGGATGTTGAAGGCTTTGGAATGGTAGCTCTTGAGGCAGCAGCAGCAGGCAAAATGACTATAGGTTTTGATATTGGAGGCTTTTCGGATGCCGTTGAACACAATGTTTCAGGAGTTTTAATTCCTGAATCAAACTATAATTTAATGTTAAAAAATTTACAAATATACCTTAACAATTTAAATGAAACAGTTGTTTATGGAGACAGGGGTAGGGATAGGGTAGAAAAATACTTTTCAAGCTCATTTTTTAAAAAAAAATGGAAAAAGCACTTATTAGAATTATAAGCTTTATTTTACTAAATGGTATAAAACAATTGCTCTTAAATAAACAAAGAACCACAATATTGAAGTTGAATTATATTTATTTTTTTTTCTGGCTTTTTGAAATTCAAGAATAGAAAGATTTTTTTGGGTATATGACAACCCACCTTCTTGTTTATAAACAATAATTTCATTTTGCATAAATAAAATATTTTTTGAGTTATTTTTTTTTATTTCTCTTAAAATAAACTCATAATCACCTGCAATTTTAAATGATTGATCAAAAAAACCGTGTTCCTTAAATAATTTATAGCTATGCATCATTCCGGTATGAGGAAAGTCGATAGGCATTCCATGTTTTATCTGCCATCCAATTTTATCCCAGTTTTTTCCAATTGTTTTTTTCTTCTTTTTGTTTTTATCAATCAATATAGCTTGGCCATATATTATTTTGGCATTTATATTTTCAGCTCTTTTCAAATGTTTTTCACAATTTTGAAAGACATTATTGTTGCAAAAAAGATCATCGGCTCCAATGAAGCATAACCATTTACCTTTTGCCTTTTTTATACCTTTATTCCACGCGTGGTAAATCCCCTCATCCTCTTTGGACTCCCACCATGCGATAGAATCTTTATATTCTATAATTATGTTTTTTGTATTATCAGTAGAAGCCCCGTCTATTATTATAATTTCATAATTTTTATTTGTCTGTTCTATTATACTTTTTAAACACCTATTTAAAGAACCTTGAGCATTTTTTGTAGCAATTATAACTGATATCAAAGGGTTGTAGTTTGTCATTTAGTAGCCTTTACTTGTTAATACTTGAATTAATTTTTTTATTATAGCATCCCAACTATAATTGTTTGCTTTAGTTAAGCCAAATTCTGACAGTTTATGTAATTCTTTATAATCAAAAATAAAATTCTTAATTGATTGTTTTAATTCATGTATATTCCCAGATTTAAACATAGGTTGACCTAAATCAACACAAACATCAGAGCTTATGACAGGTGTTCCGCATGCCATCGATTCTAAAATAACCATTCCAAAGCTTTCATATAATGAAGGAACAACAGTAAGGTCATGGTTGTTATAAACTTCCGGTATTTTGTGAAATGGTATTTTATCTAATAAAAATACATTATCTTGAATCTTTTTTTTTTTTATAAATTGGAGGATAGGTTTTTTTAAAGGTCCTTCGCCTGCAATTGAAAGTATAGGACCTTTATTTTGTTTAAGAATTTGGTTGAATGAATTTAGAAGTGTAAATATTCCCTTTCGCGAATCAAGTCTGCCAATAAAAAGTATTTTTTGAGAATTAAATTCTTTTTTTTTTATCGGTCTAAAAAAAAAATGATCAATGCCGTTTTCAACTATATAAATTTTTTGATAAAAATTTTTTTTAAAAAAAGGGTTTATGTCGTTTTGCATTTTTTTTGTTAAAATAATTAATTTTTGGCATTTTGAACACATCCAGAGATCAAAAGGGATATAAAGAAAATTTAAAACTGCTGATAAATACTTTTTGGATTTAAAACATCCTTTTGCTTCACCATATCTTGTGGTGTGCATGTGAAAGATGGTTTTTAATCTTTTATTATTAATACAGGGTCTTAATGTATAAATAATATCTCCATCAAAATTTTTAACTATTTTTCTGGTACTCAAAATAAAGCTTGGAATTTTAGTTAAAAATGTCTTTCCAAAAATTTTGACTCTATGAATTTTTATAGGGTTATTTTGATCATAATTAAAGCAACCTTTTTTTTCAGGAGCCACTACTTCTATATCTATGCCTTTTGATTGAAGAAGATGTGCAATTTTTTCAGCAACAATACCTTCTCCTCCGGTAGCGTTTGGAGGATAATCAATTGTGAGCATAAGAATTCTCATAATAATACCTTAAAAAGAAGTGAATATTGTAGTAGTTCAGACTTGTACTGACAGACAATTTACCAAAAACGTTACCTGGCAGGTCTGGTTTGAATCACTACAGATGAATATTTTAGAAAATTTCCCAAAAAAAGTCCCCTTAAATTTACTCAATTCTCTCTTTTACCGCAAAACCACTATTATGG
>JBNJDL010000238.1:0-3648 GCA_051744825.1 Bacillota bacterium
TCCAAAGCATAATGTGCTAAAAAACCAGCAAAATAAATTAAAAGTTTACTATATTTTTCTTTTTTCATTTCTCTTTTACTATTCTTTAAATATTTATAACTCTCTAAAATTAATTTTCTTGTTTTGTTGTTGTGAAGTTTTTCACCTAAATTAACTCCCTCTTTATCTTTTTTCCAGGGCCAGAAGTTATTATAAAAGAAAAAATCAGGACCTTGAGTAGCAAAATTAAAAATTTCCTTATTTTCATCAAAAAGATCAATCAATCTTTCATTTTGACTTTTATTAATCATCTCTTGTCCTGTTATAATATGAGTCCAAAAATCAGGCATTTCTACCTTCCTTTCATTTTCTCAAATATTTCTTCCGTTTTCTCATTTTTATCCCAGCGATAATCATCAACAATTTCCATAAATATTGATATTATATCCTGAACTATATTATAAATTTCTTTATCACTTAATTTTCTTCTTTGCTGTGTTTTATCTATAGTAAACTCTTTTTTTATATTAGCTCCTTCATCTCCTAAAATATAAATTTTATCTGCTAAAAGAACAGCTTCTTCTGGATCATGAGTAATTAACAAAACAGATAAATTCATTTTTTCATAAAATCGTAAAAGCATTTTCCTCAAATTTAACTTCAACTGAGTATCAACTGATTTAAAAGGCTCATCTAAAAGTAATAGATCAGGCCAAATAGCCAAAGCTCTTATAATCTCAACTCTCTGTTTCATCCCACCACTCAATTGTGAAGGATAAGCAGATTTAAAATCTCCCAAACCATTTAATTCAAGTAATTCCTCTCTGATTTTCTTAGCCTTATCTTCGTTTAAATAGTTTTCCTGAGCAAAAATTATATTTTCTTCAACTGTTTTCCAGGGTAGAAGACGAGGTGATTGAAAAACATAAGATTTTCTCAGACCTTCTTTATAAGATATTTTACCTTGGTCAGGATTAATAATAGCAGCAGCTAATTTAAAAAGAGTTGTTTTGCCACTTCCAGAAGGACCTAAAAGACAGGTTATCTCTCCTTCATTAACTTCAAAAGAAGTATTTTTTATAACTGGAAGATTATCATAACTTTTAGTAATATTTTTAAATTCAATAGCTTTAGTCATTTTCTCTCCACCTCATTACTTTTGACTGTAGTGGCTGTAAAATCAAATATTCTACAATAAGCATAAAAAGTACAAGTATAATCGCCCAGGCAAATAATTCAGCAGTTTCAAAGTTATTATTTGCAACACTTAATGCAAATCCCACTCCACTAGAAGAGCCTAAATATTCAGCAAAAATTGTTGATTTCCAGGCAAAGGCAAAGGCAATACTTAAAGCAGAAAGAAAATATGGAATTAATGAAGGTAAATAGATTTCAAAAAATATTTTTTTCTTAGAAGAATTATATACCCTGGCCATTTCTATTAGTTCATTATCTATGGATTTTATTCCTTCAAAAATATTTATAAAAATCACTGGAAGACTTACTACAAAAATTAAAAATATAGGTGTAAAATCATCTGAAATTCCAAACCAGATAACAGCTAATACTAGCCAGATAATAGGTGGAGTTGATTGAATTACTGTAATTATAGGACGCAAAATTTTTCTCAATATATAGCTTTTAGCAAGTATTAGAGCCAATAAAAAGCCGATAATAACAGCACTAAAATAACCAATAAAAGTTCTTTTTAAGGTAGTAAATAAATGATATTGCAATTTACCACTTTCAAATAATTTAATTAGAGCAGAAAAAACTTGGGTTGGTGAAGGTAAGACTAAAGGATTAAAATTTCTTGCTGCAACTATCCAGCTAAGAAGCACCACCCAAAAAGCAGTGGTGCTTAATAAAATAGATTTTAAGTTATTTTTAAAAAACTTAATGATAGAAATTTTCATTTGGCATTTTACCACCTAAAAGCTCAGGATACATTTCTAAGATTTCTGAAAAATAGAGGTCTATTAATTCAGTAGTTTCTGAGTCAGAGTAATTATTTAAATTAACTCTTTCAAATGACTTTTCAAGTACTTTAGCTGGCATATCAAAATGTTTTGAGGCAAGTTTAGCAGCTTCTTTAGGATTGTTATTTACCCATTCAATTCCTTTCATATATAAACCATTTAAAAGCTTTGTTTTTTGCGGATAATCATAAGCAAAATCTTCAGAAACAAAGAGTCCTACAAATGGAATTCTTTCTTCTCCATCATGGATTTTTCCCCATTCTTTTTGAATATCCATAGACAAGTTAGCTTTTTTATTATTGGCCAAATTTACTGTAACTAAAGGCTCAGGTAAGATAATTGAATCTGACTTACCTGTCATAAAATATCTTGCTCCATTAGGTAGTGGCCTATAAATTAAATTAACATCTTTTTCTGGATCTAAACCATTATTTTCTAGAAAATATCTAGCTAAAAAGTCAAGCGGGCCACCTTTTAAAGGTAAAGATAAAGTTTTGCCCTTTAAGTCAGACCAATTTTCTGCTTTAAAATCATTAGTTAAAAGATAGTCAATTCCCCAGGTATTAACATTTAGAAGTTTTAAATCCATACCTTTATTATAAGCCTTTGCTCCAACATTAACCCCAGTAACCATCATATCTATTTCATTTTTATTAATAAGGGTTAAAGCACGCTGATGATCAGATGACAAACGAATATCTAAGTCCACTAAATCTTCTAATTGTCCTGTTTCTTCAATCCATAACAAAGGAATAGCTCCTGGAACTGTTGGAGTTTGAATTTTCACTTCAGGAGATGAAGCCTCAGCATTCATCGGAGCTAATAAGGTTGTTATGATAAATAAGACTAAAAGAGTGTTAACTAATAAAAAACTATTTTTTCTTTTCATATCTATTAAATCACCTCTCTAATAAGATTGTTAATATTGTCACTTTAACTTGATTATATTATACCCCTCTTTATTTTTCAATAATCAATTTTTTATTTTTAATAGTACTTCGCCAAATTATAATACTTTCCACTAATTCACCAATAGTAAAAGCTATTGCTCCTACAACTGCAGCAGAAACAGATGTTGAAAGTGAAAATACTCCTAAAGAAATAAAGATAATCGCACTCAAAAAAATTAAATTTGCAGTTTTGGCACTGGCAATTACCTTAGTGGTCCTTTGTTTCATCAAAACACCCCAATAAGATTCTCTAAAAGCTCTAATTATTGGATAAACAGAAAAGGCAAGTATAGTTTGTTGAGCTAAATTTGCCACTTCTTTAGACACTGAAATTATTTTTATTAAAATGAATTGACCTACAGGAGTTAAAGCAACTATTAGCATAAATATGGATATAAAAGCTCCATACATAATTGAAAATATTTTTACCTTTGACCAGTTTTCATCATGCACCTTATTAGTATAAACCATAGATAATTGATTTAACATTCTAAGTGAACCTGAAAAAAGAAATACTAAAGTCCAGGCCACTCCATAGGCAGCTAGTGACATTGTAGGAGACTGTCCTCTAGCAATACCACTTTGTATTATAGGTTGAAGCGCTTTTGTAACAAACATCATCAAGGCCAAAGGAGCAAAGAATTTAAAAATCTTAATATAATTTAGATCTCCCTGTCTATGATCTGGCATTTGATTAGCAGCTTTTTGTGGTGAATGATATAGGTATAAAATAAAAGCAA
>JBNJDL010000239.1:0-3600 GCA_051744825.1 Bacillota bacterium
TCTTCTAATCTTTCTTATACTGCTTTTCATTCAGGAATTGAATGGAATTATAGATTAGTAGAGAAAAATGATCCTGAAGCTTATAAGGAATTTGAAAAGGATTTTGAAGATTTATTTAAATCAGGAATTATAGTAAATGAAGAATATTTACGTCAATATGCATCTAACTGGAAAAAACCACAAATTTTAAAAACAGTTGATAAAAAAGAGACAATAGAAAATTACGATGAAGAAGAACCTAAACCTCGTGGAGCTCAAATTGAAGCTCTTTATGAACTTGATTTAGCCCGGGAAGAAGGAGTTTCTGAAGCGATGGTTTCAGCTGCTACAGGAGTTGGGAAAACTTATTTAGCAGCTTTTGATGCGTTAGAAAATTTTAATAAGATATTATTTGTTGCTCATAGAGAAGAAATTTTAAAACAGGCAAAAAATTCTTTTGAAAATATAAAGCCAGAAAAAAATTATAGTTTTTTTAATGGGAATGTAAAAGAGGCTTCTGGTGATGTGATTTTTGCGAGTATACAAACTTTGAGAAAAGAAAAATATTTAAATAAATATTTTGAAAAAAATTTTTTTGACTATATAATTATAGATGAATTTCATCATGCAGCAGCAGATAGTTACTTAAATGTAATTAATTATTTTGAACCTAATTTTTTACTAGGACTTACTGCTACGCCTTATAGGATGGATAATAAAGATATTTTTGAACTTTGTAATGATAATTTGGTGTATGAAATTGATTTAAAAGATGCTATAAATAGAGATTTATTAGTTCCCTTTAAATATTTTGGGATTTATGATACAGAAGTTGATTATGAAGAAATTGATTATAAAAATGGAAAATATGATAAAAAAGAACTTGAAAAAAATCTTTCTACTAATAAGAGAGCAGATTTGATTTATGAAAATTACAATAATATTGCTGGAGATAGAACTTTAGGTTTTTGTGCCTCAATTGAGCATGCTAAATATATGGCTAAATATTTTAATAATAAAGGATTTAATGCTGTTTGTGTTCATAGTTCTTCAGATAAAGGTCCACATTATATGCCACGAGATAAGGCGGTCAAAAACCTTAAAGATAAAGAAATTGACATAATATTTGCAGTAGATATTTTTAATGAAGGGGTCGATATTCCTTCTTTAGATACAGTAATGTTTTTACGTCCAACTGAATCTTATGTAGTTTTTTTACAACAGTTAGGGCGAGGGTTGCGGAAGTACCCGGGCAAAGATTATTTAAAAGTTTTAGATTTTATAGGCAATTATAAAAGAGCTCATTATTTGCCTTTATTACTTTCTGGGGAAAATCCTATGACTGATACTAAAAGAAAATATAAAAATCCAGATGAATTTGAATATCCTGAAGGATGTAAAATTAATTTTGATCTTAAATTAATGGATTTATTTGAGGAATTAAAGAAAAATGATCCTATTAGAGAACGAGTAATTGATGAGTATTACCGTCTTAAAGATGAATTAGATAGAAGGCCATTAAGAAAGGATATTTATACTGGTAGTGATCTTGATATAAAACATTATCTTAAAAAAAGATATGCTAATGGTAAAGGTTATCTTCGTTTTTTAAAAAGCATCGGTGAGTTAAATACTGAAGAAGAAACTTGGTTGGATAGTATTATAGAGGATTTTCTTTATGAATTGGAAAAGACACGGATGAGTAAATCATATAAAATTCCAGTTTTATTATCTTTAGTAGACGATGACAGATTAAAAACTGAAGTAAGTCTTAATAAAGTTGGATTAACCTTTATGAATTTTTATAGAAATCATAAAAAACATCAAAAGGATTTAAATAATAAAAGACATAAAAATTGGCAGGAATGGAGTCATGATAAATTTATAAAAGAAGCAAAAATGAATCCAGTAAAATTTTTATCTAAAAGAAAATATTTCATCCATGATGAAATAAATAAAAAATTTATACTAAATAAAGATATCAATAAATACATTAGTCAAATGTTAACAAAACATTATTTAGATATAGTTAAGTATCGAAAGATTAGATATTTTAAGAGAAGATTTAAAAATAATTAATTATTATAATATTTTTTACAGGAGGATTTATCAATGAAAACTTTTAACAAATTAATTAGAGATAAAATACCAAAAATAATAGAAGAAGCAGGTAATGATTATGAAATGGAAGTTTTAAATGATGAAGATTATTATGAAGCTTTAAATGAAAAATTACAGGAAGAGTTAGATGAATATTTAGAAAGCAAAGAAGTAATGGAGTTAGCAGATATTGTAGAAATTATTTATGCTATTTTGGATCATAAAGATATTTCTAGAAAAGAATTTGAAAAAATGAGAAGAAAGAAGAAAAAAGAACGTGGTGGTTTTGAAAAAAAGTTATTTCTACTCAAATCCGAAATAGACTAACCTGAAAGGAGCAAAATCATGAGCTTTGATAAAAAAGCAGCATCTGAATATGATAGTTGGTATGAAACCAAAATGGGAAGTTTTATTGATGAAGTTGAAACTAAAGCAGCCTTTGACTTATTTCAACCTAAGTCAGGAGAAAAAGTCCTTGATATAGGCTGTGGAACTGGAAACTTTAGTATTAAATTAGCTAAAAAAGGTTGTGAAGTTACAGGAATAGATATATCTTTTCCAATGTTAGAACAGGCAAATAAAAAAGCAGAAAAATTAAATTTAGACATTGATTTTAAAAAAGGAAATGCCCTTGAATTAGATTTTAATGATAATACCTTCGATTCTATTTTTTCTATGACAGCTATAGAATTTATAAAAGAGCTTGAAAAAGCCTTTAATGAAATGAAAAGAGTTGTAAAACCAGGTGGAAAGATATTATTAGGAACTATTAGAAAAAACTCTGATTGGGGTAGACTCTATAAAAAACAGGCTCAAAGAGAAGATTCAGTTTTTAGTGATGCTATATTTAGAGAGCCAGAAGACCTTGAAAATCTAGATAAAGATAATCTTATAAAAACAAAAGAATGTCTCTATATTTCTCCAGATACACCTAAAGAAAAAATAAACTGGGATGAAGAAAAAAGATTAGCTGATAAAAAGAAGGGAGGATTTATCTGTACCCTATGGAAAATTCAAAAATAATATCATGTCAGATTAGTTTTTACCCTTTAAATACTAAAAAAGTTAATGAAGAAGTAAAGAAAGTTATTAAGATAATAAGCGAAAGTGAACTAGATTATGAGAGTAATGCAGTATCTACAATTATATATGGAAAGACAAATAAAGTATATTCTCTACTTGAAAAAATAACTTCAAAAATGAATGATGATAACAGTGAATTTTCAATGTCTATAAACATATCAAATAGTTGTGGCTGCGATATTTAAAATTGTCTGACAAATTTTAATTTATTAGCAGGAATTACATTTTTTATCTAGAAAAAGTAATTAAGAAACAAAATATCTAAATTTATTATCTTATATTACAAAAAAACAAGGGGGAATCACATTGATAAGAAAGAATAAAAAATTATTAGTAACTCTTACATTAGTTATGGCCTTTGTCCTAACTATTGGAATGACAGCTTCTGCCAGTGAAATGAGTATTTTAGATCGCTATCTATCTGGTGACTTAGATGAA
>JBNJDL010000240.1:0-3596 GCA_051744825.1 Bacillota bacterium
TGAATTTGACTCTTTAGAAAAAGCTAATGATTATTTATTAGGGAAGTTAAATAAATTAAACAGCATCAAAAAACAACGTTTTGCTAATAAAAGCCCTTTAGATAAACTGAATGAAGAAAAGGATTATTTAAAAAAACTAATGCCAACGTATGACGTAGCTAGAGATAAAGAATGTCGGGTGAATAAATATAGTTTTATTGTAATAGAACAAAATAGATATTCTGTACCAGATTATTTAGTGGGGAAATTTGTAATGGCTAAAATATATTCCGATAAAATTAAAATTTACTATAAAGATAATTTAGTGGCAGAGCATGAGAGGAATTATAAATTGCATAGATGCATGATAGATATAGAACATTATTTATCTACTTTAAAGAGAAAACCAGGAGCCTTAAGGAATTCTCTTGCCCTAGAGAAATCGGCTCCTGCAATCAAAGAAATCTATCATAATTTCTTTGATAATAATTCTATCATAAAAACTAAAGAATTCCTAGAACTTTTAGAAATAATTAAAGAAAAAGGGCTAAAAAAAGTAGATAAAGCAATTAAAAGGTTAGCTAAAAATAAAAGATCTATGGTAACAACAGATAATATTAAGACTATGGTCTATAGAAAAAAGGTTAACGAACAAGAACAGACTGATGAAATAATTGAAAATTCATTAGAACTTTTAAATAATTATAACCAGGTCTTTAATGTTGAAAGCACAGCCAAACAGGAGGTTTGTTAAATGAATAAAACTATAATTGAAGAGACCAAAGGTTATATAAAAACGCTCAGGTTAGCAGGGATAAGAGGAGATTTAAAAGAAAGGGTAGGTGCTGCTTATAAAGAAGAACAATCATATGAAGAATTATTAAGAGATGTTTTTAGAAAAGCTCATGAT
Organism: Bacillota bacterium; assembly: GCA_051744825.1. Classification (GTDB taxonomy): domain Bacteria; phylum Bacillota; class Halanaerobiia; order Halanaerobiales; family DATFIM01; genus DATFIM01. Next base: position 890 of record JBNJDL010000240.1, read on the forward strand.
GTAAGAAAAGAGAACAGTAGAAAAAGAAGAATTAAAAATGCTAAATTTCCGTATAAAAAATATTTGAGTGATATTATAGTTGAATATTTACCTGATAGTGCAAAGGGCAAATTCAAGGAATTAAAAACACTTAAATTTATTGAAGAATCAAGAAATATTATTTTTTCAGGAAACCCAGGTACTGGGAAAACTCATTTATCTGTGGGACTAGGAATAAAAGCCTGTAATCAAGGATATAAAGTATTTTTCGCTACAGTTCCACAATTAATAAATACATTAAAAGAAACACGAAGTGAAAAGAGATTAAGGTCTTTTGAAAAGAAATTTGAAAAGTATGATTTAATAATTCTCGATGAGTTAGGTTATATCTCTTTTGATAAAGAAGGTAGTGAATTATTATTCTCATTTCTTTCTCTAAGAGCAGAAAGGAAATCAACAATAATAACCTCAAACTTATCTTTCGATAGATGGAATGAAATTTTTAATGACCCAGCTTTAACAGCTGCCATGGTAGATAGATTGACTCATAAATCCTATGTTTTAAACATGAATGGGAATTCATTTAGAATGAAAGAAACAAAAGAATGGTTAGATGAAGAGAATTAATTTTTTTGCCTAGGTGGGTCAAAATTAAATTAAAAAAAGGGTCAATTTTCACTTGACATTAACAATCATTTTAATTAGTTTTATGGTTTTTTTATTTTTTGATTTTCAGGGAAATTAGGTTTAATAAATATTGTAGTAATATCATCATTAACTGTAAGGTCTTCATCATTCTTAATTGATTTAAATTCTCTAAATTTTTTTTCAATTTGGTCAATTATATCTTGGGCTGTAAACTCTTCTTTATAATCTAAACTCTTTATCAATTTTTCTTGTCCATAAGTTTCTGTGCCTTTTCTTTCTTCAATTAGACCATTAGTTGTTAATAGAACTCCACAATTAGAATCTAATTTACAGCTCTTTTCTTGAAATTCATGGTTTTGATTTAAGCTTGAAATAGGAAATCCTTTAATTTCTAATGTTTTTTTACTATTTCCACATACTATAATAGGAGGTATATGGAAGCCGGCATGAGAGTAGGTTAGTTGTTGAGTCTTTTTATTAAGTACAAATAGCCCAATACAGATAAAATAATCAGGAGGAAATTTTTCTTGGTGGTACTTTTCTTGCACAAAGCTAAGAATATCTTTAGGGGATATCTTTTTTGAACAGCTTTCTTGATACTTATAAGATAAGAAATTATCGATTATCACTCTAAGAAAAACATTTAGAAAAGAACTATCTATACCATGACCTGTTACATCAGTTATATATCCAATTAATTTATCATCTACTTCAACAAAGTTATACATATCTCCACCGATTATATTAGCCACTTGATGGTAAGTAGCAATTTCAAACCAGTCACTATTAGCAGGAGTAGAGAAGAAGTTATTATAAATTTTTTGTCCTTTTTCTATTTCTGGAATTAAGTCAGTTTTTAATAGATCTTTAAAAGTTAATTGACTGCTGTTGTTATTTGTTTCTCCCAAAAGGGGTTGATTAATACCTAGGATGCCAATAATTTCTCCTTGACTGTTTTTGAGAGGTAATCTAGTTATATTACTCCAATTTTTTTGATTAATTAACTTTTTGGTATGAATTGGTTCTCCATTTTGGAGCACATATTTTTCTTCTTGCCAAGATTTTTTGGCTATCATTTGTGGAAGAATATCAAAATCTGTTTTGCCAATTATTTCATCTGTTGATGAAGCAAAATTTTTAGCTGCTTGTTTATTGATAGCTATAAATTTATGGCTTATATCTTTAATATACATAGCCTCTGGAAACTTTTCCAATAATCCATTTAAAATTTCAGTTTCAATGCTAGAATTAAAGTTGGTTTTTTTTAGGGGATTCATAAGCATCACCACCTCATTTTGTATTTCTTAACTATCTTTATTGTACTAAAGTTAAGTTACAGTTTCGTTGATATTTCTTTAAGTTTACGTAAAATTTACTAAATAATATCCTAGTTAATATGTTTTTTTAGCTTAATAGTAAATTATTAGCAAATTAATCGGTCGCAGTCCTGAAGTAGAGGTTGAAGGGGAAATTAGTAATATGCTAAATTGATTAAGATAATAAAACTAATTTAAATGAGATATAATAAATAATAGAAAGCTTAGATGGGATTTTATTTCTTTCAACTGCTTTAGAAAAAGTAGATCGGTTATAAGTTATAAATTAGTTTTGCAGATTCTATAAAGTCTAAATTCTACTAATAATTTGAAAACATATAGCTAATTTTAAACTTTATTATATTACTTGTGTTAGTAATATAATAAAGTTTTGTTATTAATTAATCAAATTATTATAATTATATAAAATTAATTATTTTCAAGGTCTTTTTTTCTTTTTATACAATAATAGATTGTAGAAGTTAATAAAAAACTTGAATCAAATAGAAAAAAGAATAAAAAATAAAGGGGGATGAAAAATGTGTCCAAGAAGTGCTAAAAGAGGATATGCATTTGAATACTGTTGCATTAGATCTGCATCTGAGAAGCTGAATTGTGATGTTGATGAAGAAACTTTACAATGGTGTAAAAAGAAAGGAGAAAAAAAGTTTTTTTCTCTTGCTGAAGATGAACAAAATGAAATGAAAAGTGCTAGTTATGCATTGTTAGATTTTTTAAGAAAATATGAAAAATGGATAGATGAT
>JBNJDL010000241.1:0-3589 GCA_051744825.1 Bacillota bacterium
TATCATCTAAATATTTTTCAACCCAGGAATGATTGCTATACCTAAAATTCTTAGCACCATGATTTATATCATTTTCATTTAGTGAAGACAAATATTCTTTATCTTTCTCTATTAAAGCAAACCATCTCTCGATTTTTTCATAAATTTCATGTTCTTTATCTAAATTAACAAATATATCTTTTGCTTTATTAATTTCATTTAGTTCTAGATGGAGAAAAAGCATTAATGCTTTTGCCTTATTACTATATTCTTCAATTTCACTATTAATTACTTCTTTAAATAATTCTTTTGTTTTATCTATATTATTTGCTTGATAATTAATTTCAGCAAGTCTTAGTTGTAAATCTAAAATTTCATTTCCATTATGATATTTTTTTAATTCATTAAAATCCTCATTTAACAACTCTAATTTTTCAAGTTCTGCTAAAGTTCTTATTCCACCACCAGATCTTCCATGAGCTGTGAAAATATAAAAATTATTAGTGTGTGGTATTTGATTTAAAACTTTTTCAAAAGCTCTAAGTGCTTTATCTTTTTTTGGGAACTCTTTAATGTATTTTCGAAAATAAGCTATCCCCATCTCTTCATTATTCTCTTCTATATAATTTTCTGCTTTAGTAAAGACTACAGTATTAAAAATAAAAGACTGTCCCCACCAAACAATTACAAGAAGGAAAACTATTACTAAAATATATTTAACTTTCAATTGTATTTTTCTCAAATTTTACACCCCATTATTTAAATTAATAAAAATATAAGAGGCGGAATTACCGCCCCTTTTTAGCTAGTCAATAATATATTATATTTTATTCTAATTAATTATTTCATTTAAGTCAATATCTTTTACTTTATCATAGCGATAATGAGCTTTTCCCACTCTATCTTCTGGTCCAACACCAACAGCTATCATATTTGCTGCCAAAGCCCCTTCTATACCTGATTTAGCATCTTCAATCACTACACATTTTTCTGCTTCAACATCTAGTTTTTTAGCTGTATGTAAAAATAAATCTGGAGCTGGTTTAGAATTTTCTACACTATGACCATCTGATATTGTTTCAAATAAATTTTCTATACCAAGATTATTAATAACAGTTTTTGCATTTCGGCTTGAAGAAGCTACTGCAATTTTAAAATTTCTATTAATAATTTCATCAATTAATTCTTTAGCTCCAGGTAAAAGATCATCTTCAGATAACTTTTTTAAAAAATTATTGTAATAACGATTTTTTCTATCCATTAACTTTTGAATTTTTTCTTCTTTCATTTCTCGCCCATCAAGAATTAATTCCATAGATTTTCTTCTTGAAACTCCTCTAAGTTTTTCATTATCTTCTCTATTAAAAGGAATCCCTTCTTCATCGGCCATTTTTTTCCAGGCTTTAAAATGAAATTCAGCTGTATCAGTAATTACTCCATCAAGGTCTAAAATAAAAGCTTTTATTTCTTTAGTCATTTTATCAGTGCCTCCCTATATATTATTAGCTACTTTTATTTATTATAACATTTAATTGAGAAAGTTTGAAATTAATGCTAAAATAAAATAAATAACTAAAAGGAGGTTAACATGACAAAAAAGAAATTTCATTGCTTGTCTATTTTATTAATAGCCTTTTTAATAATATTATCTTTTAACTTTCAACTTAAAGCAGCAGATATTGAAATTATATTAAGTGATTTAGAAGTTAAACAGGGAGAAATTTTTAAAATAACTTTAAAAAGTAATAGTCTCGATTTAAAAGCGGAAAATTTCAGTGCTCAATTTGCTGATAAAAATTTTAAATTTTATAAAAATAATGATACATTAAGCACAATTATTGCCGTATCATATTGGACTAAAACAGGTATAAATAATCTTAGTATAAAAGAAAATGATAAATATATTTATCATAAAAATATTAAAGTAAATAAAACAAATTTCCCTGAAAGTTGGATAAGAGTAGATGAAAACAAAGAAAAATTAGTTAGACCTGAAAAAGAAGATAAAGAATTAAAAGAAAGACTGGCTAGAGATAATCAAAAAGTAGCTGAAGCTCGTAGTAATTCTAAAAATGAAAAATTATTTGATGGAAATTTTATCTGGCCTCTTGAAGGAATTATAACTACTGAATTTGGTGCTACTCGATATGTAAATGGAAGTCTACAAAGTCGGCATTCAGGAATAGATATTGCAGCTGATACTGGTACAACTATAATGGCTTCAAATAGTGGAATAGTAACTTTGGCTTCTGATCTTACAGTTACCGGAAAAACAGTAATAGTTGATCATGGTCAGGGTATTTTTTCTACCTATGCTCATTTAAGTAAAGCTAATGTTAAAAAAGGTGATAAAATAAACAAGGGAGATAAAATTGGAGAAATAGGCTCAACTGGCTTTTCCACTGGCCCTCACCTTCACTGGACAATAAAGATAAATAATATTTTTATAAATCCTAGAGTTTTGCTTAATTAAAAATTAAGAGCCCTAAATTTGATTTAGCTCAAATTTTAGGGCTCTAATTTATTTAAATTATCTATTTTAAAAGTTGATTAGCATTTCTTCTTTCAATTCCTCAACTTTTTCATAACCTACTAAATATCTAACAACTTCTAAAGCAAATTCCATTGCAACTCCAGGTCCTCTACCGGTAATTACATTATGATCTCTTACAACTCTTTCTTCTACATATTCACAAGAAGGCATTTCTTTGTCAAAACCTGGATAACTAGTTGCTTTTTTATTTTTTAAAACTCCTGCTTTATCTAAAACCATTGGAGCAGCACAGATAGCTGCAACTAAATTTTCTCTTTCAGCTAATTCACTAATTAACCATAAAAGCTTATCACTATTTTTTAGATTTTCAGCACCTGGCATTCCTCCAGGTAATACTATAGCTTCTAAATCATCTAAATCTACCTCATCTAAAAGCATATCAGTTTCAATTTTTATACCATGATCACCTTCAATTTCTTTACTTCCTAAACCTGCAGTAATAACTTCAATACCTGCTCTCTTTAAAACATCAATATTAGTTATAGCCTCAATTTCTTCAAAACCTTCTGCCAGAGGAACCATTACCTTTTTCATAATTATTACCCCCTTTAATTAACTAGACTCTACTCCTAAATTCTTAGAATTAGATTTTGAATTATAATTAACTATACCAGCAATTATTATTAAAGCTCCACCTAAAACACTTAACAAATCAGGAATTTCAGTCCAGACAATAAGACCGATTACAGTGGAAAATATAATATTAGCATAGGTATAAATAGACAATTCACCTGCAGGTGCAAAGTGATAGGCATTTGTCATTAAAAGTTGTCCTGCTGTACCAAAAACTCCTAACATTAATAAAGCAATCCATTGCTTTGGAGTTGGTACTACAAAATTACCTGCTAACATCACTGGTAACATTACTATTGCTAAAAAAGTTAAAAAGTAAAATACTATAACCTGTGGAGAGTCATATTTTTTTAAATGTCTTATTACAGTATATGAAATTCCTGAGAAAAAAGCTGAAGCTAAAGCAATAAGTGATGGTATAATTGAAGAATCAAAGCGCGGTCTTATAACCATCATTGCTCCAAAAGTAGCTAGTACTAAAGC
>JBNJDL010000242.1:0-3582 GCA_051744825.1 Bacillota bacterium
GACTGGTAATATCCGATTGGTTCAAAAATCACTTGGACATTCAAATTTAAGCACTACTATGATTTATACACATATTGTTGATGATGAATTAGAAAATGCAATGAAAAATTTTAGAAAGTAAATATTAAATTAGGAGGAGGTTTTGCTCCTCCTAATAACATCTATAAATCAGTCTCTTGACAAGCGTATCTAAAATCGCATTCACGACAAATTTTTCTAGGTGGTGTTTCTTCTACTTCAAATTCTTTATTTTGAATCTTGTTGACTATATTATCAAAATGATCATCTGCTTTTTTAACATCCTCATCCTCTATTTCAAGAGACATTTTAGCATCAGATGGATCTTTTTCTCCAGCCCAATATATATAAGCATCTTTAACTTCTATTCCATATTTTTGCTTAATAAGATTTGAATAAGTTGCCATTTGTAACTCATATTTTTTTAATAAATTTGGAGATTCAATTTTTTTCTGCGATTTAAAATCTACTAACTCATAGTTCCCAGAATCATTTAATACTAAATCAATTTTACCATTTATATAGTAATCATCTTTCTCAATCGCAACTGGCATTTCAGCTTCATTTACTTTTTTCAATTCAGATTTATTATTAACATAATAATTCAACACCTGTTTTAAAGCCCATTGTTTAGTTTTGGGAGCTAAATCATGCTGCAAATGTTCAACTAAATTATTATAGTTCTCATAGAAAAACTCTTTAATAACATCAACATTCAATTTATCTTCTTCACCATTAAGATAATGATTATGAATATCTTCAATGCAATTATGAACTAAACTACCAAACATTCCTCCACCAGTCCTGCTAGAAACAAAATCTATCTCTTTATATAATTCATATTGTTTTGGACAAGTATCATAAACCAAAATATCAGAGGTTAAACTGAATTGCTTTTTAATTAATGAATCTTCTTTTTTATTTATTTCTACTTCTTCTAATTCGTCTTTATCTACTTCTTCTATGTCTTTCAATCTTTTATATGAAGGTCTAATTCTTTTATTTGCTTTCCCTCTATGAGTAGTTAAAATTAAAAAATCTTCAGCTCTAGAAAAAGCCACATAAAAACGTCTCATATAATCAAAATCAGTAGTACGGTCGTAATCTTCAAATGGAGGCCTCTGTTTGAATTGTTCTAGCTCTTCATCTAGTTTCCCACTACCTCTAGCCCTTTTCCCAATACTTCCTGAAATAACAACTGGAAATTCTAAACCTTTTGACTGATGAATCGTCATAATAGATACCGCGCCCTTTTTAATTATGTTCTCTTTATCTTCATATTCATTTACGCCTGTCTTATATAAAACATAAAGAAAACTATTAAATAGTGTTCCTTTTATATAATTAATACTTTTATGAGTTATTAAAGAACTCCTTTTTAAATAAAACTTATTAAATTTAGATAATAAATCTGATAATTTAGCTAAATTATATTTTCTTACTCCATCATCATATAGATAACTTTGAAATGGTTCAAATTCAAACATCTGATAAAGCAAATCTAATAAATTTTCATCAGATGTACCTTTTTCATTAATCATATATTTATATTCATTTCTTTTCTCTTTAATCCACTTAAAAAAGTTATCATAATTGTTTTCTTTTTCTAAATTATTCAACTTATATTTTATATTTTCTAAATAATTATTCCAATTTTGAATACTACCGGCTTGATTAAAAATATTATCGCAATCATAATTAAAAATACGCATAATTGCTCCAATAAATAATTTGATCTCATCATAATTAAAAAACATTCTAGCACGTGGACAGTATGAGGGGATATCTAATTTTGATAATGCTTCTATAAGGGGACTTGAATATCTTTCTTTTACAGAATCTAATAAAATTGCCACTTCGCTATAATCATTGATTAACTCATTTTCTTTTATTTCTTTCACGAAATCAGCAATTTTATCTGCTTGTTCTTTTTTATCATCTGCTTCAATTTTAAAAACACTCTCATATGCTTTTTTTCTATTTTCTTCACAAGGAATAATTGTCTTATCAAATCTATACTCATCCCAGTCAATATTTTGCATAAAACTATTATAAAATCCAATAATATATTCATGTGATCTATAATTAATATTTAAATTAACTGTTGTACAATCAGGATATTTTTTAGGAAATTCCAATAGGTTTCTAACTGTTGCTCCTCTAAACCTATATAATGACTGATCTTCATCCCCCACTACACATATATTACTATGTTTTTCAGCAAACTTATTAATTATTTTTTCTTGAATATAATTCGTATCTTGAAATTCATCCACCATAATATATTTAAATCTTTCTTTCAATTTTTCTGCTATTTTATCAATTTTAAATAACTCGTTAACATAATATTGTAAAAAAGCAAAATCTACATAATTTTTTTCTTCTAAAATATCTTTATAATTCTTATATGCATAACCTAGCTCTTCAAAAAATATACTATTACTATTAATTAATTCTTCTGGTTCTATAAGCTCTTGAGTAAGTTTGTTAAAATAACTAATAAGATTTCCAATAGTTTGCCATTTGTATTTCCATTTATTAAAATACTTGTTTTCTCGACTTTCATCCAATGAATCATCTACTATTTCATCAAAATTATCATTTATAAAAAATTTATGTGTTATTTCATCTAGTACTTCATAGCCTCTATCTACTTCATTACTATATTCATTAAATTCTTGTAAAATATCATTGCAAAACCCATGTATAGTATTAATTATAATATCGCTTGTATCAACTTCAATATCTAATCTGTCAATCATATTAGCTATTCTAGTTTTCAATTGTAAGGCTGCTTTTTCAGTAAAAGTACAAATTAGTATGTCTTCTGAATCTATTTCTTTATTAACTAACAAATTAACTGTTCTTAATATCAAACACTGGGTTTTACCAGAGCCTGGCCCAGCTACCATTAACAAAGGTCCTTCTGTGGTTTCTATTGCTTCTTTTTGGCCTTCATTAGGAGTAAAATTTAGGATTTCATAGACTTCTTTCATTTTTTTATATCCTCTCCTTTAAATTTTAGGTTCTATTTATTTTTTTTGCATAAAACACAAATAATACCTTTAATAAGTTAAAAAAAGAACCCACTAATTAAAGTAGGTTCTTTTTTCTTAACTATTTAATATTTTAGTGAATAGTTTTTCTATAATTTTATTACTATCACCTAAATCACTTACAGAATAATCATCTATAAAAAACATATTCATTTTTCTAAATTCTTCCCTTACATTGTCATATTCTTTTCTATATTGTCTTTTTACTTCACTATAATCAGAATCCACCATAATAAATGAATTTAATACTACCTCATCATTAATAACAGATTCAAATTCTATATCAAATTCTTTTATATCTTCAGCTAATTGAACCTTTTTGTTATTTTCTACATCCTCTAATTTCAAAATTCCTTTAGGATCAACAAAAGTTATATATTGTTTATTATCTCCTTTAATCCAAAGGATAAAATCAGGATAATATCTATCAATATCAAAAAATCCTACTCCATTTCCTCGAGTTAAGTTTCTTAATAGGAACACTTCTTTATCTTCTAGCAATTGTTCT
>JBNJDL010000243.1:0-3575 GCA_051744825.1 Bacillota bacterium
TTTAAATTTCTTTTGAATTGCCGTTTTAAGATCTACAGTACCTGCAGCAGCAGTATACTTTGTAAATCCTTTATCAATAGCCTCTTTACCAGCCTCAGCAATATGTTTAGGTGTATTAAAATCTGGCTCACCTGCTCCAAAACTAACTACATCATGGCCATCTGCTTTCATTTGATTGGCCTTTGCACTCAAAGCCAAAGTCATTGAAGCATTTATTTTTTCGCCTTTTTTAGATAAATTCATTAATTATCCTCCTCATTTTTTAAAAATTTATTTAAATTTTCTTTTTTTCTCATTTCACTATAAAATACATGCAAAAAGCATACCAAAATTTTATTATATATATTTATTTTTTTAAATTCCTATTATGACAAGTCTTTAAGTCTCAAATAATTATTTGAAGAAATATATTTACTTTTCTCAAAATTTAAACAAAAATATAAATGGGTTATAATAGTTTGCAAACAAAAATTTGCTCTATATATAACCCATTCTTTTATCTATAATTAATTTTTTATTGAATCAGATGAGTAATCATCATATTTTTCTAAAAAACTAATCCCCTTTTCTGTAATTAATGTTCCTTGTCTACCCTTCCCTATTTCCACTAAACCTTTTTCATCTAAAATATTAATTCTACTTCTTACCATTTGCGCACTCAAGTCAATATTATTGATTTTGGCATTTTCAGCTATTTTTCTTCTACCAATATTTTTATTTAAATCATCTGCAAGATAAAGTTCTTTTAGAATAAATATAAATTCTTTTATTTCTCCTTCTTTTTTTAACTCTTCTTTATATTTTTTTACTAAACCAACATCTTTTACCATGCTATCCTTTTTTAAATAATAAGGTAAATCACTTAACTTAACTTCTTTCCCCTGTGACAACTGACTAATATATTCTATACAATTTTTCAATTCGCGAATATTTCCAGGCCATTCATAATGATAAAATTTACTCATAATTTCATGAGGTATTTTTAAGTTTTCTCGACCATACTGTTCTAAGAAAAATTCCACTAATTCTGGTATATCAGCTCTTCTTTCTCGCAAAGGTGGAATATAAAGTGGTAAAACACTTAAACGGTAATATAAATCTTCTCTAAATTTATTTTTTTCGATTAATTTTTGCAAATCTTTATTAGTAGCAGCAATAATTCTAACATTTACAGGTATTACCTTTGAGCCTCCTACCCGTCTTACTTCTTTTTCTTCTATCACCCGTAATAATTTACTTTGTACACGAGAATTAACATTACCAATTTCATCTAAAAATATCGTCCCTTCATGAGCTTGTTCAAATATACCTGCTTTTCCACCTTTTCTAGCACCTGTAAAAGCTCCCTCTTCATATCCAAAGAGTTCACTTTCTAATAAATCACTTGGTAAAGCTGAGCAGTTTATTGCTACAAAGGGATAATTCCTTCTTTTAGAATAATTGTGAATAGATTGAGCAAATAATTCCTTACCAACACCACTTTCTCCACTAATTAATACGGTTGATTCACTTTTAGCTATAAATTTTGACTCTTTTTTAGCCTTATTCAACTTATTACTTTTACCTAAAATATCTTCAAAATTATATTGAGCTAAATATCCTTTTTTCTTATTTTTCTTTCTTAAATTTCTTTCTAATTCTTTTATTCTAGTAACATCTTTAAAAACAAATATCCCACCAAGAACTTCATCTTCATTTTTTAAATTATCTATTCTAATTATAATTTCTTTATTATTTAAATTTTTATATTTTATTTTAGATTCATTTTTTAAAATTTGACTTAAGTTTTGTGAAAAAATTTCTTTTATTTTTTTATGAAAATTACTCATATCATCAAAAATATTTTCTGCTTCTTTATTAAAAAATTCAACTTCTTTGTCTGAATTAACAAAAACAATTCCATCAGAAACATTATTAATTATACTACTCATCATCTTATTATTTTTTATAATCTTGCTATTATTATTTTTCAACTTTTTAATTAATGATACTAATCGTTTTATATACTTAGCTATTAATATATTTGAATTTTTATTTAATAAATCTAAATGGGTTAAAACTTCAATAATTGTAGTTAAACTGATTTGTCTTCTACCTAAATTAATAATTTCATCTTTTTTTACATCAACTGGTATATAATCAAATTCATCAGTCGTCACTACTAAATCAAACTTAGCAGGAGCTTCCATCCCAGGACAATAAGGTAAGATATTTATATGATCAATTCCAACTTCGTTAATAAAGGATATAGCTTCATTTAAAGTAATACGAGCATTATTAACAAACAATACATCTTTATTAACTGGGATATTTATTAATTTTTTCAAAGCTGCAATAGATAAACTTCTTCTAGCATAAATTACTTTCACATCTTTTTTTACATATTTATCTATCTCATCTTCCATTATTTTAGCTGCAATTATAATATCAGCTTCAATTTTAGAATTTATTCCTTCTTCCACAGAATAACTACTTATCTTAACTTCATTAGCAAAATATGTTTTTAATTGCTTTTCAAAAATTTCTTTTGTTTTTTTACTTTTATTTAAAATTGCTAAACTCTTAGTCATACTAAAATCCTCCTAAATTTCATTACTTAATTTAATTATAACAAAAAAATTAAGCTATTTATAGTTTATTTTAATTAATGACTATATTCATTAAAATTATAGTTAAATAAAAAGACCTCCCCAAATTATAAGGGAGATCTTTTAAAAAATTTATTTTCTTTTTTTAATATTTACTTCTTTTAAAGAGTGATATATTTGCTTAGCTATATTTTTATTCGCAGCAACTATTAAATAATTTCCATCCCAATGCTCTTCAATTATCTGTCCACCAGCTTCTTGTATTATTAATTTAGCAGCTGCTACATCCCAGACCTTTAGTTTGAATTCCCAGAACCCATCTAATCTTCCTGCTGCCACATTACACAAATCAAAAGCTGCACTACCCGAGCGCCTAATACCTCTTGTGTCTTTTACTAATTTTTCAAAATGAGCAAGATTATCATATTTAGATGATAGTTTATCATAAGGAAAGCCTGTTGCTAACAGTGATTGATCTAAAGCGTCTTTTTTTGATATTTCTAGTCTTTTATCATTCAAATATGCCCCATTATCTTTTGTAGAGCAAAATAACTGATCTAATTCTGGAACATAGACAACTCCTAATACAATTTCATCTTTATATTCTAAAGCTATAGAAACACAATATAGCGGATAACCATTTGCATAATTATTTGTCCCATCAAGGGGATCGATTATCCACGTATAAGAAGACTCCTTGCTAACTTCTCCTCCTTCTTCTGCTAATATGGAGTGAGCTGGAAAATTATTATTTATTTTTTCGATAATTTTCTTTTCTGATAGAGAATCAACTTCTGTAACTAAATCTACATTAGAAGTTTTTTTATTAATAGCAAAATCATTCTTTCTAATTCTTTGAAATTGTAATTGGCCAATATCTTTAGCCCATTTTTTAACTTTGTCTAAAGTTTTTTCTAAATTTATTTTCAATTTTAACCCTCCATTATGTAAAATTTCATATTTACCTAAAATAATTATACTAACTAG
>JBNJDL010000244.1:0-3538 GCA_051744825.1 Bacillota bacterium
GGTCTTTATTTAGCCTTTGCTTCTGTTACAGCTGCAATTATTGGTAGTTGGTTATCTAGCTTATTATCACCATCTTTACTTGGAGGAAGTACAGGGATAGTTATATTATTTATGGGAATTTCTTTTTTAAGAAAACCTCTAAACCAAAGATTAAAGGAATTTCAAAACAAATTTGATTTGAGTTTTTGGAAAGATAAAAAGATAATTTCAGCTATCTTCTTTGGAGGGTTAATTGGTTTAATGACAGGATTTTTTGGTGCTGGTGGAGGAATGATGATTCTAATGGTTCTTACCTTTATTTATGGTTTTTCAGTTCATGCAGCTATTGGTACTTCTGTTTTAATAATGACTTTTAATGCCTTATTTGGAGCTACAAGTCATTTTTTAGTTGATCAACATATTCCTTTTATGGAGATAGGCTTTAGTGGATTTGGTGGCTTAATTGGTGCAGTGATGGCCGCAGTATATGCAAATACAATTTCAGAAAAAAAGCTATCCAAAGCCGTTGGAGTAGTTTTCATAATTTTAGGAATCATTTCAGTAATAAAATAATAAACGTGACAGGTTGAATTTAAAATAATTTCAACCTAGTTATTTTCAACATTTAAAATCTGAATTTGTGTTTTCCCCTTTTACTTTTTATACACCAGTTTACCATTCATATAGGTCTTTTCAACATTTACCTCATCTATCTTATCTGTTTCTATCTCAAAAATATCTTTATCTAAAAGCAAAAAGTCAGCTTTATAACCAGCTTTTAGTTGACCAATTTTAGGTATTCCTGTGACACCCCCTCCTTCTTTAGTATATAATCTTATTGCAGTTTCTAAATCAATTTTTTCATCCTGCCCAGTATCTGTACCATCATAAGCCTTTCTTGTTACTGCAGACTTTATAGCTGTAAAAGGGTCTACAGGGTCAGCCCAGGCAGTTGCTGGTGCATCAGAAGAAAAAGCTAATTTTATACCAGACTCTAATATTGTTTTATAAGGATAATTTTTCTTCGTTCTTTCTCTACCTAAGTTATTTAAATAACTTTCAATTTCTGCATAGATAAATATTGGCTGACTAACAAAAGTAATATTACCTTTGAGAGCTTTTTCAAGTGCTTCTTTAGTGGGCATTGACGCATGTTCTACCCTGATAGAAGGTCTATCATCTAACCAGTCTTTTTGATTATAAAAAGTATTTACTACTAAATCAATTGCCTGTTCTCCCATAGCATGAACAACAAGCTGCAAATTATTTTGCTTTGCATATTGAGCTGCCTCTAATAATTCTTTTTTTGTAGTAGTTTTTAAACCAAAATTATCATCTTCCCCTAAATATGAAGGATTAACCCAAGCAGTTTTACCAGACACACTACCATCAGCTAAAACTTTCACACCACCTACATGCAATTGAGAAGTTAAATCTTTTTTGCTTTTATCTATGGAAAAACCATCTTTTAGATCATCCCATTTATAATATAATATAGCTCTTTGCTTTAAGCCTTCATCTATTGCTCTTTGATACATTTCATAATAATCAACCGGCTTCGTTTCTGCCATACTATCTGTAATAGTTGTAATACCATGAGCAAATAAATTTTCGCTATAATTTGCTAAAATTTCTGCATCATCTTCAATACTATTAGACGGCATTCTAGAATTTAACATTATCTTCGCATCTTCTCTAAAAATTCCTGTCAATTTTCCATTTTCATCTTTATCAATTTGATTTTCTCCCGGTTCAGAAGTATTTTCATCTATTCCTAAAATTTCTAATGCTTTTGAATTAGCTACAGCTATATGATTGCAAGTTCTAGTTATAACTACTGGATAATCTTTGGCAACTTCATCTAAATCATAACGATTTGGACTTCTCCCCTCTTTTAATTTTCCTTCATCATATCCCCAGCCTTCTATCCATTCTCCTTTATCTAAATCTTTTTTCTTTTCTTTTATTCTTTCTTTAAGTTCTTCGATAGACTTAACCTTTGGTGGAATACAGGCAATTTTACTTGCATCTCTCGCCAGATAAATCGCATGCATATGAGGATCAATAAATCCTGGCATAATTCTTTTTTCTTTTAAATCAATTTTTTCATATTCATCTGTATTAAATTTTTTCTTCTTATAATTTTTCTCCTTACCAATCCATCTAATCTTATTTCCATAGATAATCATCATATCAGCAAAATAATTTTCTAAATTAGAGGTAAATATTTTTCCATTATAGTAAATTTTCTTATTAATATTACTCATTTTGTACTCTCCTTTATTAATATTAAATATATAATACAACAATTAACCCTTTGCTATTAAGTATAACAAAAGCTAATAACAAAGGGCAATTATAATAACTATTTTATCATAATTTTTTATCCACCTAATCTAGAAAACAAGAAAATCCCTATCATATAAAGTAGATAAAAACTAATAGCTGTAATTGCAATTTTATTAAAAAAGTTTTCTTGACTTCCTTTAGTTATTCCTTTTTTAATTTCTTCTGCTGTCGGCATTACTTCAGGCAAGTTCTTTCTTTTCGCATCCCACTTATTCAAAATTATTATAGCACTAATAGTCAAAATAAAGGAAATAACTAAAAGCAAGAAAACTGAATCAATACCAAAAGCATATAAAATTAAAGAAAAAATTGTGATTACTGCTGCAGTAAGAGCAAACGGAACCTGTGTTCTTACATGATCTATGTGATCAGAGCCAGCAAAAATTGAAGACATTACTGTAGTATCAGAAATTGGTGAAACATGATCTCCAAAAATAGCTCCTCCGAAAAGTATCCCCATTAAAACTGGTACTATTTCGAATCCAACTAATTCATAACCAGTAGATACAGCAATAGGTGTTAAAATAGCCATTGTTCCCCAGGATGTTCCTGTTGTAAAGGAAATAAACATAGCCGCCAAAAATACTATAATAGGAAGCGCTCTACCAGGTAATCCCACATTCATAAGTATATTAACTACATATTCAGCAGTACCTACCTGATCTGTTGCATGTCCTATTGTCCAGGCTAAAATAATAATTGCAGCTGCTATTACCATAGTTTTAAAACCATTTACTATTGCATCACTTGCCTCACTTAAATCCATAGTATTATAGGATAATGAACCTATTAAAGCAAATAAGACAAAAGCAAATGAACCATAAAGTAATGAAAGCGCTATATCAGTTTCTTGAAAGGCCTTAGCAATACTAACATTAGCCTCATAGCCACTTCCAAGCCACCACATAGAAAATACACTTACAACTAATAAAGCAATAATAGGTAAAAAGAAATTAATTAGTTTTGGATTTATTTCACTTTGCTCACCTACATCTGAAGAAATATCAGATAAAGCTTCAGCATCATCTCTCATCAATTTTCCTTCTTTTCGAGAACGCCATTCTGCATCAAGCATTGGACCATAATAACGTTGAGAAATTGCTATAAAACCTACCATAAAAAAGGCTAAAAGACAATAAAAATTCCAGGGTATAGAACGTAAAAAAGTAGCATACGGTGTTACTCCAACTTGAGAAGCAGTAATTCCAGC
>JBNJDL010000245.1:0-3531 GCA_051744825.1 Bacillota bacterium
TTATCATATTTAATTACATTTTGTGGGCAATATTTGACACACCATACTTCTCCATCACACAAGTCACACTTAATAGCTGTCTCCAATCTTTTATCTATTTGAATAGCATTAAAAGGACATACTTCAACGCATTTTCCGCACTTAACACATTTATCTTTATCTATATATAGCACATCATTTTTATAATATATTGCATCATAGTCACAAGCTTTTTTACATGGAGCATTATCACAGTGATGACAGTAGTCAATACTAAATTCAAATTCATTTTTATTATTTACAAATAACCTTGCTCTATTTGGTGCAAATTCTTTCAGATGATAAGAAGAACAAACTGTTTCGCATATTCTACATCCTACACATTTATCCATGTCAAATTTTAGCATAATAACCTACCTTTCTATGTTTAGTTTTTTTAGTGTTTCATCAGTTGGTCTACCTTTATGATCCCATCCCCTTAACTCATAATATCTCTTTTTCATCTTTTCTAATCTTTCTTTGGTAATAATTTTTCCTGCAGGTGGACCATCAGGTAAAGGCTCATTTAATAATCTATCTGGTAAAGTATCATCTTCTGAAGTAAACCCTTCTCGATTGTTAAACAGTCTTATTTGTGTTTCTGTTCTTTCAGAAAGATTCCAAAGATCATCTGAAGTAAATTGTTCACCAGTAACCCATGTTAAATATTTTGCGTAATGACCAATTAATTTGTCAAACTCTTTATATGGATTTCCAGTTACAGGTACAAATCTTGTAAAATCACATAATATAAGGCAATGGAAATATCCATTTTCATTATACATCTCTTGAATCAATTCAGGTTTACCTTCAATAGTGAATGGTTCATGGTCTCCTAAAACTTCATGTGCAGGTGGCCATGCTCTTCTATGACATCCTCCTCTAGGATTTACTGCATAAGCTAGAGCAGTTCCCCAACCAGCTCTAGGATCATAACCAGGAAGCTCTAATCCTTTTATATGCATTGCTAATTTTTCAGACCCTTTTCCTATTTTTTCAGATGCAGTCTTAACTCCTTCAGCAAGTAAATCACCAATACCTTTACGCTCAGCTATATCTTTTATTAATTGCAATGCTTCTTTGGGTTTTCCAAATTCTAGATCAAGGTTATTTAAATCTTTTTTTGATAGTATACCTTTTTCTTTACATTCCATAGCAAAAGAAACTATTACTCCAGCTGAAATTGTATCTATTCCTAATCTATCACAAATTTCATTTGCTTTAATAACAAAAGATAAATCTGTCATTCCCAAATTAGAACCTAATAAACCCAAAGTTTCATATTCTGGACCTTCTACCACTGCATCCTTATATTCACCTTTATCAGCTTTAGTCATCTTTCCACATGGTGAAATACATCCATAACAAGCTTTAGTTTTTTGCACAACTTTTTGAACACTTTCCGTATCTATAGTACCTTCAGCTTCAGGGAACTGACCTGTCTGAAAATTTCTCGTGGGTAACATACCAGCTGGATTATTTACATCAATTGTTAATGGTGTACCATATTTTGATCTTCTCTTAGCAGCTTCATTTTTATCATAATATTCATAATACTTAAATTGTTGATCCATTATTTTATCAATTTTATCTACTTGGACACTTCCACTTCCTTTAATTGCAACTGCTTTCATATTTTTAGAAGCAACTACAGCTCCACCTCCACCTCTAGCAGCTTGTCTATAGTAATCACTGTTTACAAGAGATATTTTTACCATCTTTTCTGCAGCTGGACCTACTGTGATAATTCCCACCTTATTATCATTAAGTTCTTTTCTAATCTGATCTTCAGTTTCAAAATTATCCTTACCCATTAAATGATTTGCCTCTTTAAAATAAACTTGATCATCTTCTATGTATACATAGATGGAATTGTCTGACTTACCTTTAAAAACAATAGCATCATAACCTGCATATTTTATTTCACCTGAAATCCTACTACTTGAATAAGCATCTAGAAAGCCTCCGGTTGCAGGAGATTTTGTTATAAGAGCATATTTGCAACTACCTGGTATTAAAGTTCCAGTTAAAGGACCTGTCATTAAAATAAATATGTTATCTGGTCCTAATGGATCTATTCCTGGTTCAATCATGTCATATAATAACTTTGCACCTAAACCTCTTCCGCCAATAAATTTTTTTAATGTTTCATCTGGTATAGTCTCAGTCCAAAAATCTTTTTCTGTTAAATCTACTACTAAAATCTT
This sequence comes from Bacillota bacterium, assembly GCA_051744825.1. Taxonomy (GTDB): domain Bacteria; phylum Bacillota; class Halanaerobiia; order Halanaerobiales; family DATFIM01; genus DATFIM01. The sequence goes on from JBNJDL010000245.1 coordinate 2,226, forward strand.
GCCTTTGTATCCCTTCAAAATATCACTCCTTATAATATTTTTTTGATATGTATTTTATATTGTATTTTTTTTTGTATATCTCTTTGTATTTTTTATTCTATACTTTTTACGTTATTCCTTCTTTTATTTTTAATTTTTTGAAAATTATATTTTTTTGACTTCTTATTATAAATATTAACTAAATATTAGAAGCTGTATTTACTATGGTATAATTAATATATATATTCTCATTATTATTTGACAAAAACATAGTTGATAATATTAAACTTTATTAATTATAGAAAATGTATTACTTAAATGTTACTTTGTTACTTTATACTTCACTATCAAAATAAACTTCCATAAAAGTTGCAATATCTAATTATTTTCCTTCTTATTTAAGCAATCAAACCTTTTTTAATCTCTCCTTAGTATATCTTCCCCTTCTAAATCAACATTATTAGGCATACCCTCCGGTTAGTTAATCTTTTCTCCTCTTTGAATAACCTAATTATCACTGCTGATTTCATCATTAATAATTTTTAAAGCAACTTTATATTCTTTAATCAAACCTATTACTACTGAAAATAATTACAGAAAATTTCTTGCAGTAATTTTCATTAAAATTTTAAATATAGCTTTTTCTGAATCATAAGGACCTACAACAAGTCTTATTATTTCTTTTTAAAATGTTACAGGGAAATGCTCTTTTTACTGAAGTCAAGTGATTAGAGAATCTAAATGTTCTTCTCCTAAAGAAACAGAAATGCCTACTTTTTTAAAAAAAATATTTTTATATTATTGTTTACACATACCTATAGACTGGTATTAAACATGATATAAATGGAGAATTACAGCGGTAAGACATTGATTTGGGAAATAATAAGACATCTAAAAAGAGATCTGTTAATAAAATAACTTGGCAGGTTTAATTCATAAAAACTTAAAAAAGAAATGAGTAATAGAACCATAGATTTTGTTTAAAATGTAACTGCCATATTAAAAAATCCTAAATAAGCGTTCAAATATTTTAATAAGAAATTTAAAACAAGATATCATGAACTTATATATATGAAAAATTCTTAATTCAATTGGGCTTTGATTCTAAATTCTAGAGAAAGTTGTTATCATGCTAATATAACAAATAATCCAATGGTCTATTCACATATAACCCCTGTAATGAAAAGAATATAAGAATAACATAATTATAGATTATCGATACAAAATAAAAAAACCCGGCGATTTAATCGCTGGGTCATCTCTGTTATCCTGTTATTTAAATTAATATAATATTTTATCCGAGATGATTTGAACTACTATCTTACTG
>JBNJDL010000246.1:0-3527 GCA_051744825.1 Bacillota bacterium
AGTTTATAAAGAGGTGCAGCAATTTGAGCATTATATATAAATATATTTATAAAGAGCTTTTAACACCATTTTTCTTTGGAATAGCTGCCTTTACAGCTATTTTTATCGGTACAGATTTAATATTTGAGTTAACAGAATATTATACAAAATGGGGAGTAGATGTTTTAACTTTAATAAAATTATTTTTCTTAAGTCTCCCTTCAATTATTGTACTTACCTTTCCAATGGGTACTCTTTTAGCTACTATTATGGGTTATAGTCGTTTAAGTGGAGATAGTGAAATAACAGCTTTGAGAGCTGGTGGACTTAGTATCTATAAACTTATTTTACCTGCCTTAATCCTTGGACTTTTAATGAGTGGAATTACTATTGTTATTAATGAATATGTTGTTCCTAAAGCAAATTATGAACACAAGCAAATAGTTTATGAGTTTAAACACGGAGAGCAAATGCCAAAAACTCAATATAATCTTTATTTAACACCTTTAGAAAAAAACAGACCTGATTATATATTATATACTTATCGTTTTGATGGGGAAACAGGTGAAATGAATGATGTATTATTACATGAATATGAAGATGGAGATCCAGTTGCTCTGATAAAAGCTAAAAAAGCTAAATGGTTAGAAAATGGTTGGGAATTTTATGATGGCTCTATTTTTCATCTTAAAGAAGGTGAAAGAATTCCAGCTATGACCTTTAGTGAATATCGCTCAAGAGAGGATATACATGAGCCAGATAGAATTGCAAGTTTGGATAAAAATCCAGAAGAAATGAATTTAAGAGAATTAGCAGATTATATTTCAAATATGGAAGAACAGGGAAAAAATGCTTATGAGGAAAAACTTCAATGGCATCAAAATATTTCTATTCCTTTTGCTAATTTCATTTTTGCCTTATTAGCTGCCCCTTTAGGTATTAAGCCTAGAAGAAGTAGTGGCTCAGCTACAGGATTTGGTTTAAGTGTTTTAGTAATATTTATTTACTATGCAATAATGACTATTGGTGGTGCCTTAGGTGGGCAAGGAACTATTGCTCCCTGGCTTGGAGCCTGGATGCAAAATTTAATTTTCCTACTTATTGGTGGAATTTTAATCTATAGAGTTGGAAAGTAGGTGTAAATTATGTATGGTGCAATTATAATAATTCTTCTTATAGCCCTTAGTGGTTTTATTGCCTATCTTGGGGATCAAATAGGAATGAAAGTTGGAAAAAAGAGAATATCTATTTTTGGCTTACGACCTAAGTATTCATCAATTATTATTACTGTGGTTACAGGTATTTTAATTGCTGCTTTATCAATTGGTATTTTGCTTACTACTTATGGAACTTTGCGTGAAGCAGTTTTTAATATAAATCAAGTTGTATTAAAATTAGAAAACTTGAATGAAGACCTTGAAGAATTACAATCTCAAAAAACAGAGTTAGAAAGTAAAATTAGTAATTTGCAAGAAGAATTAAAAATGAGTCAAGATGAATTAGATAATACCAAAAATGAGTTAAATTTAACTGAAAATGAACTAAAAGAAACAGAAAATAATTTGAACGATACTGAAAATGAGTTAAAAAATACTGAAAACGAATTAAAAAATACTGAAAGCGAATTAACTACTACTAAAGATGAATTAGCTAAGGCTGAAAAAGATATTAAAGATTTAAAAAAGAATAGAGAAGACTTACAAAAAAGAGTAGCTGAGTTAAAAGGACAAAGAACTGAATTAGAAAAGAAGGTTGGCTCTCTTAATGATCAAATAAAAAATTTAACAGAAGATTATGAAGTTGCCAGTGAATTGGCAAATAGACTTGGAGAAGATGTTTATTATTATATGAGGGAAGATATAGTATATCAAAAAGGAGACACAATTTATTCTGAAGTAATAGATGGTGGGCAGAGTGAAGATGAGACTATAGCTGCTTTAAATGAATTTTTGACAAAAGCAAATGAAAAAGCAAAAGAAAGAGAAATTAAAAAAGATGAAAGCACAGGTATGGCTTTAGAATTACAGACAGAAGATATTTTATATACAGCAAGAGTACTTTATAATATGGAAAAAGGACAGCAGGCAATAGTAAGTCTCGTTTCCAGTGTTAATGTTCCAAAAAATGAATGGCTTAAAGCAAATTTTGTTTTAAATAAAAATTTCGTAGTTTTTGAAAAAGGTGATTTAATAGCATCTAAGATTATTGATGCTAGAAACACAACCTCAGATATAGATAATGAACTTCGTAATGTATTAAAAGAAGTTAATCAAAAAGCAATAAGAAATGGTTTATTAACTGATAGTGAAGGACAGGTAGGAAGTATTGATTTTGTTAATTTTTATCAAATTGTAGAAAGAGTAAAATCTAAAGATAAAAAAGTTGAAATAAAAGTGCATGCTAAAGAAGATATTTGGCGAAATAATCGATTAGGTAAAAATATTGATTTTTCCATAGAAATTATTGATGATGAAGGTAAGAAAGAAAATGACTGATAAAAAAATATATTTAGGTATAGACCCGGGAAAGGATAAATGTGGTATAGCTTTAGTTAAAGATGGGGAAAAAATACTATTGTTAGATATTGTTAATACAAAAAGGGTTGACACATATTTAAAAGAATTATATCATAAATATGACATAGATATAGTTATATTAGGTTCCGGGACATATTCTAACAAAATTAAAAAAATAGTTAAGAAAATCTTTTTAACAAAGATAGAAATAGTGGATGAAAAAAATACTACTATAGAAGCCCAAAAAAAATATAGAGAAGACCATCCACCAAAGGGATATAAAAAACTTTTAAGTAAGTTTGCATCCTGGAAACCTGCTGAAAATATTGATGATTATGCTGCTTTAATTATAGTAAAAAGATATTTAGAAAATAAATAATAGAATTGTTAAAAATTTCAATAAAATAATTTTACTTTTAGGCAGGAAAATTCTAATATAACTTGAATATGTATAAATAGGTGAGTAAAAAGCCATAATTCAAAAAAATCTCTATTTAGAAGGAGGATTTTATTGAGTTATGTAGAATGTTAAATAATACGAGTTAAATTTTGCTCACTATAACTTAGTTAGTCAAAGATCTTATTATCTCGGGCTAATCTGCGGGAGAAAGGAGGTGAACCCCCAGACCGCGTGCGTAAAGAGATAATAGGGTTCAAAAATGTTCATTGACAATTAAATAGGAAGAAAGTTCTATGAGGAAACTAGGCAACTCATTTGAACTTTCCCTTAGGTTGTTAATGAACAAGTAGAACATAATTAAATTGAAAACAAAACAATCAAGGGGGAAACAAACGAATGAATAAAAAATTTAGTGTTGTAATTGCATTATTGTTGGTATTTGCGTTAGCAATGCCTACATCTGCTGCAGTGTTTACTGATGTTGAAGAAGATCACTGGGCATATGAGGCTGTAAATCAATTAGTTGCTGCTGGTGTTATCGAAGGTTATCCTGATGGTACATTCAAAGGCGACGAAAACATGAGTCGTTTTGAAGTTGCACAGGCAGTTAATCGTGCATTAGAAAGAGTTGC
>JBNJDL010000247.1:0-3458 GCA_051744825.1 Bacillota bacterium
AGCATAGTTTAGAAGTGCTTGCATAGGTTTTGGAGAATATAGAAAATATCTTTTGCTAACTACATCACATAACATGAGCTTAGCGACATCTAGGTAAGAGGATAGGGCAGGGTTGCAGCACTGACTTATGAAATTTAGGAGTATAGGCAAAAGTAAAGTAGCAGTAGCGAGACGTCGCGAAGCCCAGGGACGTTATACGACAGTGTGCTTAATGATTATTGAGGAGGAAGATTTATGGCTAAAATATATTTAACTAGACATGGAGAAACAGAATGGAATCTTGAAAATAGAATGCAAGGGTGGAAAGAGTCTCAGCTTACTAAATCAGGTGAAAGACAAGCAAAATGGCTTAGTGATAGATTAGCAGATATAAACTTTGAGGCTATTTATTCAAGTCCCCTTGGTAGAGCATTAGAAACAGCAAAAATAATCTGTAGTGATAGAAAAACCGAAATTAAGATTAATGAAAACTTGAAAGAAATGAGTTTTGGGAATTGGGAAGGGAAAACATCATCTGAAATCAAATCTAATTATCTTGATGAATATAACAGGTTTTGGGAGGAACCTCATCTTTTTAAAGGAAAATCTGGAGAAACATTTAAAGAAGTAAAAAATAGAGTCTTGCCATTAATAAAGGAGATTATTTCAAATTACAAAAATGATATATTAATTGTTACTCATACAGTTATAATAAAAATTTTAATGGCTTATTTTGAGGAAAGAGAATTGTCAAATCTTTGGGATCCCCCATTTATTCATCAAACTTGCTTGAATTTAATAGAGGTAACCGAAGATAATACAAAAATAATTTTACATGGAGACACTTCTCATTATAAAGAGTAGCAAAGGGGATGAATGAAAAATGGAACTAATAAAAGAAATTCCTGAGAATATAGAGAAAAATGATATAACTTATGAAGTAAGAAAAGCAGCAAGAACAGTTCTTTTAAATAATTCAAATAAAATAGCTTTATTATATGTGGCTAAAGACAACTATCATAAGTTGCCTGGTGGAGGAATAGAACAAGGGGAAAGTATTTTTTCTGCTTTAAAAAGAGAAGTTAAAGAAGAAGTAGGGGCTAATATAAATATTTTAGATGATATAGGTATGATCATAGAGTATAGAGATGGGTTTGGGAAATATCCGACTGGGCAAGTACAGATTTCTTATTGTTATTATTCAAAAGTTATTGGTGAATTCAAAGGAACATCTTTTACAGAAAAGGAGTTATCTAAAGATTTTAAATTGAAATGGGTTCCCTTAGAGGAAGGTTTGAATATTGTTAAGACTGATAATCCAGAAAATTGTTTAGGTAAGTTTATACATAATAGAGATTTAGCTTTTATCAAAAGAGCGAAAGAAAAATTTAAGAATGATAAATAGTGGTTCTTACGAGGGGCGCACACCATCGTATAACATGGCATTTACGACATCAGTTGTATCAGATATTGCTGGGTTATAGCACTAACTTATGAAATTTAGTAGGACGAGTAAGATTATATAGCAGTAGCAACTGACGTCGCAAGATGCCAGGGACGTTATGCGACATCTAAATAATAGATTATATGGAGGGGGAAACTAGTGAAGCATTTAAGTAAAGAGGATTACAGACAATTTATAACTGAAATAGAGTTTTTAGGAAAAGAGAAAGAATTTTCATCAGGGATTATTGATGAAATAAAATCTTTGAAATCTATAATTAATTTAAAAAATAAAACTAAGGTTTTGGAGAAGAAGCGGAAGGCATATGATTATGCTTTTATTAAGATATTTCAAAAATATAGTATTCCGTATGATAATATTTATGAAGAATTGGATAAGTTATGGAGAAAAAATCAAATTCCTAATATTATTATAAAGTGTTTATTTACTAGTATTACTACTGCTAATCCTTCTTATCACCCAAGCCCAACTTCTTTAAAAAAAGCCTGGAATAATTATAAGGATAGTTCTATTGATTTAGCCCAAAAGTATGGTAAGGAGGTTTTAAAAAATAGTGAATAAAAATATATTAAAAAGTGAAAGAGATAAGCTTTTAAAAGCAAGTTCTTATTATATAAGAAATTATGCATATGAAAGAGGTGATGATATATATAAATTCATGAAAAAGTATAACATTGGTGAAAGTAATTATGGAAAAATTATGGATTCTGCTGCTAAAGGAAAAGAAGTTGTTGCTCATAGACTTTATGGTCACCATCCAATTTATAATTTTCCGATAGATGCTCCTGAAGAAGCATGGCAATTTGTTGAACACGAATTATCAGATCTATTTACTAAACAAGGACTTCCAATAATACCAGCTGAATTAATGGAAAACACTCCCTTGTTAAGATATAGTGACAAACTATCTAATAATTGGAATTTTATAAATGGATTTGATTTACTTGCTGGAACTATTTCTATTTATTATAGTACAAAAGAATTAAAAAAGTTTGTTAATATGGAAATATCAATTGATTCATTTGAAGAATTAGCTAAACATTTAGGTGTTGCTGGAATTGATTTAGCAATAGCAATGTCAACCGCTAATCCACTTTTATTTGTTGGAGCTACTTTACAATTAGTTAGTGGAATAAAAGGTATAATTAATGAGGGAGCTGTAGTATATTTTCAAAAGCTTCATCAAGAGTTAAAAGTTGAATTTTCTTTAGAATCTCTTAAAATTGATAAAAACATTAGAGATAATATGATAGATAAATCTATGTCTGAAGTTAAAGTGAAAAATTCTGTATCAAATAGTAAATTCAATAGATTTGATTTATAAAGGGAAGGGAGTTGAAATTTGTATGAATTTTACTAAGATTGATTTAAGACAATTTCTTAATGAAATTTATTTTTTAGGTCAGGAAAAAGAGTTTTCTTCTAGTTTCATTGAAGGATTAAAAGCAGAAGTTAAAGGGAAGTTTACCTTTAATAATACAAAAGTTGTAAAAGAAACTCTAAAAAATAAAAGAAAATCCTATAATTATGCATATGTTAATATATTCAAAAAATATAATGTCCCACATAAAGATATTTATGAAAAACTAGATTCTATTTGGGAAGAATTATTAGAAGATACATTAATAGAAAATATTTGCAATTTATTCCCTTTATTTATAGAGTATGGGAATTATGGGAAGATAAAAAGAGTTTGGAGTACATATAAAGAAAAATCATTAGATTTAGCAGAGAAATATGGAGAGGAATACTATAGTGAAAAGAATAAAAATTAATATCCCGCCTAGACGTCGCATAACATGGGGTTAGCGACATCTAGGCTAAGAGGGTAGGCAAAGATAGGAATTACATATGAAAGTTTTAGAGGAAGGACAAGTTATAGGAGGTTGAGCTAGACGTCGCGAACCCCAGGGACGTTATGTGAAAAAAATAGTTAGTTAAAATTATAGATATAGATAATACAATCCTAGATTAAGAGTTTTAGGGGAGAGAATATAGAGGATTATGTGATTTA
>JBNJDL010000248.1:0-3456 GCA_051744825.1 Bacillota bacterium
TTATACCATAAAAAAAAGGCTTTAAGGGAAAACCTTGAAAGCCTTTATTTTTGTGGTGCCCAGGGACGGAATTGAACCGCCGACACGGGGATTTTCAGTTCCGTTTTCCAGTATTAACTATATGGTATAATGATCACTCCCTTTCAGAGTCAGATGTTCCGGACCATTTCAAAAACACTATATTAGAAGGGACTCAGAAGGTCCTTTTAATAATTGAGCCTTAATATATGCCTAATACGCTTAAAAAAGAGCTTTTCTTCTTTCTATGCAGTCTCCATCTATAAGGATGCCCCAGAAATTGTGGGCTCCCGACTCCTTGATGTAGCAAAAGACGTTCAACTTCTTAAAAAAACATCGCCTTAGCTATAGAGGATACGGAGCTATTATGGCAAAAAAAACTGTTGAGGGATATCATAAACCGAATTCATAACGAAGGTTTGATAAGATCAATCCCGCTCGAGGATTTAGCTATACCACTTTGGCTGTTAGACAGGCCGGTTTATTCACTTGATCATATAGCAGATATTTTTGATGCTTTAATGGAACAATTTTAAGCCACCTTTTAATATAAGCTTACAGTTGTAACCTAACCTTAAATCATCAAATTCTTGTTATTAATTTACTCTTTTCTTTTTCCAAGATTGTTTTTTGATAAAAATATATAAAATAAGTTCTCGTCAAACAGTATTTATATTTTTTTTTACTAAAAACACTTTAAAATAACATCTAAAATATAAACATCTGAATTTAAAGTAAAATTAATTTTTTTAATAACAATATAAAAACACTTATATTAAGCTATTAGCTTTTTTTATAATTTTTTTTGTTTAAAAAATATTATTAAAATAGAAAGAAACTTATTTTAATTATAACAAACTAAAGGAGAAACATGATTCAAAAATTTTTATCAGATTTAGAAGTTGCTAAAAGATATGGTGTTCATAGAGGCAGCATATGGCGTTGGGTACAAGAAAAAAAAATACCGCAACCGGTGAAACTATCCTCTGGTTGTACTCGATGGGAAATTGAGGATCTAGAATTATGGGAAAAAAAGCTAAAAAATGTGGAGAGTGTAATTTAACATTAAAAAAAAACAGAAAGTCGGAGCTGCTACTCCGACTTTTCAAAAACAACCTTATAAAAAAAACTTTGGTAAATTAATAATATTATCTTTATTAGTTTGTCAATCATCTTTAATTTCTGGAGGTAATTATGACTTCTGATAGAAATAATAATTTGATTCCTGATATTGAAAAGGAAACACAGCTTCTAGCTATTTTAATAATATATACAGACTCTGACTTAGCAATAAAATATATTGCTAACAGAAAAATTTCTGTAAAAATGATCCAGAAAATTAGGTAATATTTAAAAATAAAAAGCCGCAACTTTTTTTGATGCGGCTTTTTTATTTTTATAAAATTTATTCATAAATTTTTTTTAAAAATTCTATTATTTTTATAATGTATTCAATGATCCCTCTACACCTATAACTATATATAACCGCTTAAAAACAAAATTTTTTCAAATTGCGCCCTGAAGGAACAGGAGAGTATTTTTTAATAAGATTTTGTATTAACCAAGCCGAAAGGTTATAAATTATTTGTCCGTTGCTTGACTAAAAGAGTTTTTCTGATGAAGAGAGCCGCTTTTTATATGTAAACTAAAACTACATATTGTCCTGATATAATCTAGTTAACTCAGATTTATTTTTGCTTGGCTGGAAATTATTTATTTTCCTTACCCTTTTTTCTACCTCTAGGTTTATTTTCGCCTTTAATATAACCTATTAAATTTTTTTTATCGCATGATCAGAAAAAACTGTATTATTATTTTCAATTGATTTTATCAGTAAATCAGTACTCCCATATTCATAAGAAATATTAACTGCTTCAAGATTAACCATTATTAGCGCCTTTAAGTTCAATAACTTCACCGATTGACTTCTTACCTTCACAAAAATTTGCCCAGTCCTGCATTAAAGGTCGTCTCTCTTCTAATAATTCATTTCTTGCATAAGCAGCTCTAGTCTGATCTGAATTAACATGGGCTAAAGCAAGTTCTGAAAGTTCATCAGAATAACTAGAATGTCCATATCTTACTGGCTGCCTTGCCCAATCTTTGAATGAACTCCTGAATCCATGCGGAACAACTAACCTATTTACTACAGGATCAAGGTAGGTTTTACCTTTTTTATCAAGATTTTTAATAACTTTACTTATTGATTCACTGGTTAAAAACCCCCCTTTTGGAGCTGTAAAAATATATTCACTCAATCTTGGTATACCATTTAAAATTTTTATTGCCTGTTTTGATAATGGTATTCTATGCTTTTTTGTCCCTTTTATTCTTCCAGCTGGTATCGTCCAGATTTTATTTCCAAAATCAATTTCATTCCATATTGCCAATCTTGCCTCTCCCGAACGGCACGCAGTAAAAATTATAAATTCTAAAACCCTTGCGGATATACCATTAGTCTCCCTCAAATCAGTTAAAAAATTTCCAAGCTCTTCAGGTGGTAAAGAAGGAAGATGTTTTTCTTCTTTTTTAAAACTGCTTAAGCTTGGTAACAGTTGGTCAAGGTTTCCTTTCCATGTAGCTGGATTAAAACCCCTTTCAAGTATATTTGCAGCCATTGCATAATCAAAAATAGCTTCTAAACGTTGTCTTAATCTGCTTGCCGTCTCATGCTTACCCGTCCAGATTGGTTCTATGACTTTGATAATATGGCCTGTTTTAATATCTTTTATATCCAACCCCCCAATTGCAGGAAAAATATATTTCTCAATTTGAGCTATCCAGTTTTTTTTGTGTTTTTCATTTTTCAATTCAGGTATAATTTTTGTTTTATAAAACATGTAGGTAACATCTGAAAACAGATTAATCTTTCTGGCTTTTTTCTTTTGTCTCTCTTCTGCTGGATTTAAGCCCTTATTTTTTTGGTCTCTTATTTTTTGTCCTTCCAGCCTTGCATCTTTTAAGCTAATTTCTGGATAAGGACCAATTCCAAAAGTTTGTATTTTGCCGTTAATTGTCAGCCTTAAACGCCAGTTTTTTACTCCTGAATTTAAACATCTGACATACAGCCCTTTCACTCCCCCGACTGCGTAATCAGTGCTAACCTGACCAGACTTACACTTAAAAGCTTTTATTTGTTTTTCTGTTAAAGGATTTTTTATCTTTGGCATAAGAGAACCTCTAATCTTAAGGGTATTAAAAAAGGTACTAAAAATCTTATGACATATTGGAATTGATTACAACAATTATATACTTAAAAAAAAATAATAATACATAACTAATTGATTTTTCGATACTAATTGCGACAAAATGATAATTGTTAAAAACAACTAAGGTGGACGCCGCCTCCACCAGAAGGATTTATAATCTCTTATAAACCAAAAGATTATAACTTAAAAAAATTATATATAAAATTAAAAGCCCTGAAAAATAACCTGA
>JBNJDL010000249.1:0-3414 GCA_051744825.1 Bacillota bacterium
AAAGAAGCGGAATATATCTATGAAAACTCATTAGGGGGCAGAGAAGAAACTAATTATATAAATAAGATATGGTCAGCTGAAGATAATTTTTGGAAAGTGTTTTTTAATCATAATAAGAGTTATTTTATACGTCAGCTAAACATCGAAAAAGAAAAAATTGCACATCCAGAATTATTTGAAGTAGACAAAAAAGAGCCAGTTATAATTACGGATAAAGTAGAACTTGAAGACTTAACAATGTCAGAAATTAAAAAGAAAAATTTAGAATATTGGCGGAAATTAAATGATAAAGTATATGAAAAATATCAAGATGAGAATGGTTATTATCATTCAGCTAAAGGAAATTTTAAATCAAAAAGTAAATTTAAATTTCAGATTGATCATATAAAGCCTATTTCAAAAGGTGGAAAAACAATTTTAGATAATTTACAGTTATTAACCAGAAAAGAAAATGCCAAGAAATCAAATAAAATTTAGATTTTTGCTGATAAAAATAAAACAGTAATTTATTAAAAATTTTATAAATGGAGAGGCTTATTATGTCTACACAATTAGAAATAGAAAAATTAACTGATATTATTAATCTAATCTTCAATGAAAATAAATTTAATTCCTTTAAAAAATACTGCTTCGAACAAGATATTTACTTAATAGACGAATTAAATGATGATTTTGTTAATAATTATAGTAGAATTGATGGTATTGGTAATAAGAGAGTAGAAAATGTTAAAGTAAAACTTGCAGAAGCAGCTGTTTTAAAAAATGGTATAGATACAATTTTTAGTTCTAGAAAATACAAATTATTTAGAGATTACTGTCAAAAAAACAATATAAAAGAAATTAAAGATTTAAATTTAGTTTTTATTCAAAACTTTTCTAAGAAAAAAGGTATTGGGAAAAATAAAATTCAAGATTTATATCTTAAACTTTTTCAAATCATGTTAATTGAATTAAAAATAAAGGAAGTAGATGAATTTTTAAAATATTTAAAAATAATATTAAATCAAACTGACTTCAAAGAATTTAATAAACTATATAATAATTATAATCCAATTAAAGCTGATGAAATAATTGAAGTGGATTTGGAATTCGAAAATAAAATAATAAGGGAAATTACAGATGGATTTTTGACTAAATTTAATAGCTCTAATACTAATCTTTTCTCGTTGAAGCCTGAAATAAGGAAGCTAACTAAAGAAATCAAATTGTCATTTTTATTAGAAATATTTGATATAAAAATAGAGAAAGAATTATCAAATGAAATTGTTGTTAAAGATATAATTAGCAGTGATATTAACAAAATTAATAAATTAAATATAGAAATAGAAGATCTAATATTATTATTTAATCAGTTAAATAAATTGAAAAATCCTCTTGATTTATTTGAAGATTTAAAATTAAAACCCAGAACTAAAGAAATATTTAGCCTAAGATATGGAAAAGAAAAAACATTAAAAGAAATTGCTATTAACTATGATCTTACTAGAGAAAGAGTAAGACAGATATTAAAGTTTAAAATTGAAGATTATTTTTATTCAGTAGATATTCAAAATAAAGTAATCAGATATTTTAAAATTATATCAAAGAATAATAACTTAATTAAGGCAGAAAAAGCAGCAGAGATTTTAGGTGAAAATAGTAATAGTTATCTATCTTTCTTTCAGGATAATATTGCGAATTTCCATTATTTTAAACCTTTTGATGTTTATTATTTTTCAACTAAAAACATTAATGATGATATTGATAAAATCATTGCTTCTTTACCAGATTTTTTTAATATATATAACTATTTAGATAATATACTCAGCTACATGGAAAATATTAAGAATAATCCTAATTTAGATGATGTAGAAATAATGCTTGATTATTTTGGTTATTCTTTAGATCAATCTAAAGAATTTGCAGTAAAGCAAAATATTACAAAAAGAAAAGCTTTAGAAATATTATTTTATAATTATGTTAGCGAACCACTTAGGATTAATGAAGATAATTTTAATTACATAATAAATTTAGCAAAAGAAAAATTAAAAATTGATTTTGATTTCCCAAGCATTAGAGCTATGAGGGCTGTATTAAGAAATTCAGATAAAATTATTTTAGTTGATCATTTAACTTTTTCACACATAGAAAAATTAGATGTTGATATTTCTGTTATATTTAAAATTAATAGCTTTTTGAGTTCAAAAAAAGAAAATAGAAATGTTATTAATATAGATGAAATAATTTCAGAATTCGAAGAAGATTTAGAGGAGGCAGGAATTATCAATAAAATTCTGCTATATTCATTAATGAAAATAAATTTAGATGAATATAGTTATGGAAATACTAATTCATTTAATATCTATTTAAGTAAAGATTTTGAAGAATATGAAAGAGAAGAAATGTTAATTAATGTTTTAAATCAAAATAATGGAATTTTAGCTAAAGATAAGGTTTTAAAAACATTAAAACATTGGCAAATTCAAAAATTAAATGATGTTGTAAACCGCAGTGATCAAATATTAAATTGGAGCGATAAAATTATTTTTTCTGATAATCTAGAAGTTATTTATAAAGAGGAATTATATAGTTTAGTCAGTAAAAAATTAGAAGATGGATATATATCTACTCCTCAGCTGTTAAAAGAGTTAAAAAGAAATCCTAAATTAAATAGAATATTAAAAATTAATAATATTAATGATAATGTCAGGCTGTCTTCTTATTTGAAATTTGTTTTTAAAAATTTATATGGTTATAATAATTTACTTTATGAAGGCCAAATGGAAAATAAATCTTTAAAAAAACTAGTAATTAAAACTTTTCCCAATAAAATAGATAGAAGAGAATTATATAAATTTTTCGAGAAATTAGATTTCAAGAATCCACATGCTACATTAAGTTATTTAATAGATCAAGAAGTGTATATAGAAATTTCCAGATCAGAATTAATAAACAGCAAAAAAATTATGATAAATGATAAAATCAAAAATAAAGTTGTTAATTATATAACTTTTAAAATCACAAATAAACCTTATCTAGTTTTAAATAATCTTACTGATTATCAGAATATTTTGCCGGCAATTAAATATGAGTGGACTCCTTATCTAATTAAATATTGCTTAAAGGGAAGTAAATATAAAGAGATTGATAAAGACAATAGTGATTACAGATTTGATAATATAATTATTATCAATGAAGAAAATAAAATTAATAATATAAAAGACTTAGTAAAATTTATCTTAATTAAAGAATTTAATGGTACTGCTAAAAGAAAAAGACTTTTAGGAAAATTATTTAAAGAAAATATCTTAATCCAAAACAAATCAAAATATACAAATCATCTTCCTAAAGAAGTTTTGGATTCTGATAAGTTTATAATTGATGAAAAAGAAATTTCAGTTTTTAATTATTAAACACAGAAAAAAAGTTATTATG
>JBNJDL010000250.1:0-3407 GCA_051744825.1 Bacillota bacterium
GTACGATAAATTAACTTAGATTCATACATATTTTTTGTTAATTCTTCTGCAATTATAGCAGAAGTTTCAACTCTAACTCCAATATCAACTGGATTTATTGTCATATCTATTCCTAATTTTTTTGCCTTATTACTTAGCCATTCTGCATTTTCTCGTCCAGGAGCTGTAACTACATATTCACTAAAATAGCTCTCACCTTCTTTAGTTTTAACTCCTTTTATTTTTTCATCTTCTATAATTAAATCTATAACGTTAGTTCTAAATTTAATATCAACTCCATGGTCTTTTATATAATCCTGCATATTTTGTAAAACAGTTTGGCTATAACCTGTGCCCAAATGACGTAATCTAGTAGGAATAAATTTTAGATTAGCTTTAATAGCTTTTTCTTTTAATTCTGTTATTCTCTCATCTGTACCCCCAAATATTCTATCAGGAGCTCCAAATTTTAAATATAATTCATCAGCATACTTTATATTTTTTTCAAGTTTTTCCCAACCTATATACTCATTTAAATTGCCACCAATTTGTGGTGTGAGAGACAATTTCCCATCACTATAGGCTCCTGCTCCTCCCCAACCAGATACAATAGCACACCTTTCACAATTTGCACATTTACTTCCAGGATTTTCATTCATTGGACATATTCTATCTTCAAGATTATCTCCTTTTTCTAACATTAAAATATCTAAATTTTTATTTTTTTCTATTAGTTCTAAAACAGTAAATATTCCTGTAGGCCCTGTTCCAACTACAATTAGATCATAATTTGTTTTCATTAATTAATCCCCTCCTAAATTTTTAAATGGAGATTTTTCTAATACAATATTCATTAAATGAGAAAGTAATAATTGCAACCCTATAATTATTAAAATTGTATATCCTATCCCAATAATTTCACTCAAAAGTAAAAAGTCATATAATCCATGTAATAAAACAGCTAAAAACAAACCAACATATAAACAAGATCTTTTATTTTCTATATAAGCTTTAGCTAGAAAATATCCAAAAACTCCAGTAAATGAAGCATGAGCTAAAGTTGTAATAAAAGCTCTAATAATACCTACCTGATATCCATAGCTTATAGTATAAAGTAAATTTTCTGCTGCCGCAAAACCAAGGCCAACAGTAATTCCATAAATAATCCCATCTATTCTTTCATTAAATTCTGGATGACCATAATGAAATTTATACACTACATAAGCTTTTATACCCTCTTCAAATAAACCTACAATAAATATTGAAGCCAAAAAAATTGTTAATAGAGAGGAGTCTGAACTAAGAAAAGAAGAAAAGGGAGCTTCTAAAAAACTAACTGGAAACACTAAAAAAAGTCCCCAGATGAAATCTCTTATTATTATAGATTTTGGCTCTGGATCATATTTATCTTTTTTATAAAAATACATTAACCATAAAATACCAGGAACTATGCCGATTATAAATAATAATAGGGAATGAATTGTATTTCCTCCTCTCTAAAATACTTTAACACATAATTGCAAATTATATACTCAAATAAAACCCCTCTTTTTATCTAAAGATAAAAAGAGGGTAGTAAAATATAGGCAATTACTCTACGATATCCATTCTTTCTAATATTATATTATAACCATCTTCTCCATAATCTAAAGCTCTTTTTACTCTACTTATAGTTGCAGTAGATACACCAGTTTTTTCTACTATTTCTTCATAAGTAATTCCTTCTTTTAACATTTTTGCTACTTCTAATCTTTGACCTAAGGCCTTTATTTCGGCTACTGTTGCAATATCTTTGAAAAATTTATAACATTCATCCTTATCTTCCAATAATAAAATTGCTTCAAAAAGTTGATCCGTAAATTCATTTTTAATACTTTTTGACATTTTTTTACCCCTTTCTAAAAAATTTTATTCCCACTCTATAGTTCCTGGTGGTTTAGAAGTAATGTCATAAACTACCCTATTAATTGAGCTAACTTCATTAACTATTCTTGTCGAAATTCTTTCTAAAATATCATAAGGTAATTTTACCCAATCAGCCGTCATCGCATCATCACTACTTACTGCTCTCAAAATAATAGGATAACCATAAGTTCTTTCATCACCCATTACACCAACACTTTTTAAATCTGGAAGCACAGCAAATGATTGCCAAATCTCTCTTTGTAAACCGGCTTCTTTTATTTCTTCTCTAACTATTGCATCTGCTTTTCTTAAAATAGATAATTTCTTTTCACTTACTGCTCCAATAATTCTAATTGCCAAACCTGGGCCAGGAAAAGGCTGGCGCCAAACAATTTCATCAGGCAAACCAAGCACCTCTCCAATTTTTCTTACTTCATCTTTAAATAAAAGTCTAAGAGGCTCAATTAACTTAAAGTTCATATCTTCAGGTAATCCACCTACATTGTGATGACTCTTTATTGTAGAACTTTCTCCAGAACCTCCACTTTCTACTACATCTGAATAGATAGTTCCCTGAACTAAGTATTCTGCATCTTCTAACTTCCCTGCTTCTTCTTCAAAAACTCTAATAAACTCTTCACCAATAATTTTTCTTTTTTCTTCTGGATCTTTTATTCCTTTAAGTTTAGTTAAAAACCTTTCTCTTGCATCTACATATACTAAGGGAATATTAAATTCTTCTGCAAAAGTTCTTTTTACCTGTTCAGCTTCACCTTTTCTTAATAATCCATGATCAACAAAAATACAAGTTAGTTGATCTGTAATAGCTTTATAGACCATAGCTGAAGCTACAGCAGAATCCACCCCACCAGATAAACCACAAATTACTTTAGAACCCTTTACTTCTTTTTTAATTTCATTTACTTCTTCATTAATATAATCAGCCATATTCCAATCAGCTTTAAGTTCACAAATTTTGAATAAAAAATTATGTATTATATTTTTTCCCTCAATTGTATGCACTACTTCTGGATGAAATTGTACTCCATAAAAATCTTTATCTTTATTTTGAATAGCAGCTGCTGGTGTTATTTTAGTTTTTGCAGTTATTTCAAATCCTTCTGGCTGTTTTTCTACTCTATCCCAATGACTCATCAATACTTGAGTGTTATTATCTATATCATCTAATATTCCTTCTTCTTTTAAAATTTCCAATTTAGCTTTACCATATTCACCTTGTATGGCTTCTTTTACCTCTCCACCTGGGAGTTGAGAAGTCATTAACTGCATTCCATAACAAATACCTAGTATAGGTATTTGTAAATCATAAATTTCTGGATCAACTTTAGGAGAATTTTCTTCACGAACACTATTTGGACCACCTGAAAAAATTATGCCTCCTGGAGAAATCTTTTTTATTTCTTCAATATCAGTGTCATATGGTAATATCATAGAATAAACATTAAATTCTCTAATGCGTCTAGCAATTAATTGGCTATATTGTCCTCCAAAATCAAGTATTA
>JBNJDL010000251.1:0-3382 GCA_051744825.1 Bacillota bacterium
ACCTGGTTCTATCCACTCCACTTAAGGTATCAAGTCGTCCAAATTCTTGCATGAAACGTTTCATATAACGTCTCATTTCTGCAACACTATGCCATGGCTGGAAGGCAAAAACCGTGGCCCAGAGAGACCAGAAGTTTGTTTCGAAAAATGAATCTGAAAACCACTCCTCAATTGTAGTTTCCCCCAAAATATCTTCAGTTGTAATGAATAAGCGAAAAAGCGATAGACGATGACGATCATCTAATTGATAATTTGAAGCATTTAATATTTCCCCATTTGAAGCAATTAATCTAGTTTGTGCAGCTTGGTTATTATTCTTGTTAAATTGATAAATATTATCTAAAACAGATTTATCTGGATCTTCTAGTGAAGGAATAGTGTCAAAAAGATCTCGAACACATTCATAAACTGGTTTGTCATCAAATAGTGTATACATACGAGCACCACGAGCAACATAACCTTCTTCTGGGTTGCCCGCTCCATCCATAGCTCCACCAACAACATCCAGTTTTTCTAGGATGTGAATATTTTCTGCCGGCATTTTTCCATCTCGGATTAAAAAAGCAGCTCCAGATAATGAGGCTATGCCTCCACCAACAAAATAAGCTTCTCTTTCTTGAATTTTAGTATTTTCTTGACTCATTTTTTTCCTCCTTTGTTTTTTTATGTTACATTTATTATATTTGAATGGAAAAATATTTAAATATACAAAAAAAATTAAATGTCTAAAAATTATACATATATAAATTATTGTATAAAAATTGTTATCTTTATTATTAAAAATACTTGTGATATAATTTTTTAAAAGTTATACTGATTAAAATATTTTCATTGTTATAATCGGGAGTGATTCTTATTTCAAAAAATGAAATCACAAAAAAAGCACTGGCAAATTCGTTAAAAGAGTTAACTGAGAATAATCCTTTAGAAAAGATTACTATTAAAGATATCAGTGAACATTGTGGAGTAAATAGGCAAACTTTTTATTATCATTTTCATGACAAATTTGACTTGATAAACTGGATATATTATTCAGAGGCTGTTGAAAGTATTTCTGATTATAGTAATTATGATCATTGGAGTAAAGCTATACACAAAATATTTATATATTTATCTAATAATAAAATATTTTATATAAAAGCCTTAAAAATGGATGGACAGAACTCTTTTAGCAACTATCTATTTAATATAACACATGAGATAATAAAAAAGGTGATTGATGATACTGTTCAGACACAGGAAATGAATGTGACTGAAAAAGAAAAAAATTTTGTAGCTGATTTTTACACACATGCTTTAACAGGCCTGACTGTACAGTGGATAAAAGATGGATTACAAGAAACTCCTGAAAGTTTGACGGAGAGGATAAGGGATATGATAGATGGAAGTGTTATAAATACACTTTCGAGATATGAAAAAAAGGGCTAAAAAATATATAAAAATTATAGGAGGAAAAAGATAATGAATTGTCCATTTTGTAATATAAATTCAAATAAAATTTTAAAAGAAAATAGACATGCATATGCTATCTATGATAAATATCCTGTTAATAAGGGGCATATTTTAGTTATAACGAAAAAACATATTAGAGATTATTTTTCTGCAAGTAAAAAAGAAAAGGAGGCTATTTTTTCTTTAATGGAAGAGTGTAAAGATATATTGGATAAAAAATATAATCCTGATGCTTATAATATTGGCTTAAACTGTGGGGAAGAAGCCGGACAGACTATAATGCATTTGCACTTGCATTTAATTCCTCGCTATAGTGATGATATAGATGACCCTACAGGAGGAGTAAGGGGAGTTATACCTGAAAAAAGAATTTATTGATTGATATTTTTTGTCAGTTCTAATATTATATTTTTGTTTTCTTCATAAAAAAGTGTTAACTTATCAGCAGGTAAAGGTTTTTCGATTTTATCCTTATAACCGATTTCAATAGTAAAACCTGGATTTTTGAATTCTTTTATAAACCAGTCTTTATAGCCAGCAGCTTTAGTATCGCTATCATCTGGACTAATTAGTTCATATCCATTTATACTACTTATTTTTTCTGCTAGATTTTGATCTCTTTTTAGTTCTTTATCTTTTTGATTATAATACCAGTAGATAATTCTACCACTGTGATGAAAACAAACAACAGCAGTAAACTTTTCTTTTCTAGTTAAATCTGCAAGTGCTTTGCTTTCACTTTCGCTTTCAGGATTTGGGCCTTTATAATTAGAATAGTGAGGCTCAGTAGTTGATTTTGTATTTTCCCAGTCTGCTTTAAATTGTTTGTTGAGGTCAACTCCTCTTGCATTTGCTTTCCATCTTTCAAAGTTATTATTATCTTCATTTGCTTTTATATAAAATTCTTTATTATCTAAATGCTCAATTCCATTAACAGCTATTTCAATTCCATCAGGATTTAGCATGGGAATGAAGATAAGAGTTATTTCATCAAAAAGTTTAGTTAAATTATATTCGTTGAATTCTTTATTTTTTTGAAAGTTAATTGTATATTCTTCTATTAATTTCATAGTTAAAAGTGAAGTTAAACCTTCTCTTCCATGGACTCCAGCAATAACAGCTATTTTTTTGTCACCCTTTCCTAAAGAAAGTGAATAGAGATTGCGATTTTGCTGTGATTTACCTATCTCATTTACTGTGATATTATTGTATTTAGTAGTTAATTTAGATATTTGTTCTTTTAGATTAGAATAAGTGTAGTCATTAATTGCAGTAATTATTTTTTCAGAGTTCTGTTTTTTAGTATTATTTTCTTTATTTAAGTCACAGGCAGAAATGAAAAATAGACAGGATATAATAAATAATACAAAAGTTTTTTTTAGCATAATTATCACCACCTAAATTAGTTTATGGTGGATTTATAGAAATTATTAAAAGTATATAGTATTTTTGCAGGATTTAACTATGAATACAATTAATATTATTGATAAGTAGAGAAAAATATTTTTTAATATAATAACTGAGGATGTGTAATTAATGGATGAAGTGGAAAAATATTATGATGAAAAAGCAGAGGAAGAATGGAATAGATTAGATAGGCATAAAGTTGAATTTGATATTACTAAAAAATATATGAATAATTATATTGAAGCTAAATCTAAGATTTTAGATGTTGGAGGAGGTTCTGGAAGGTATTCCATATTTTTAAGAAAAAAAGGTCACAAAGTTACATTATTTGATCTTTCTAAAGGTAATCTTGAATTGGCTCAAAAAAAGGCTAAAGAAAAAGGAGTAAAATTAGAAGATTACATACATGGTAATGCTCTTTATCTTTCGGATAAGGTTAGTGGAAAATTTGATGTTGTTTTGTGTATGGGACCTCTATATCATTTTCATCAGTTAAATGATAGAGAGGTCCCATACACAAAAC
>JBNJDL010000252.1:0-3375 GCA_051744825.1 Bacillota bacterium
TACATAAGCGTTATTTTAATTGGAGGAATTGCCCTCTTCTTTCCTATGATATCAAATAACATATTAAGAGGTGAAGGAAATACAGTTACCCCAATGATTGCTATGATTTTAGGGGCAGTAATAAATATTATTTTGGACCCTTTTTTGATTTTTGGTATATCATTTTTCCCAAAATTAGGTGTTCAGGGAGCAGCCGTAGCAACTGTGTTTTCTAGAATAATAAGTGGAATCTTTCTAGCCTTTATGTTATTTAGTGATAAAAATGAATTGAAATTTAATTATTCTAACTTTGACTTTGATTTCTCTATTATCAAATCTATTTATCAAGTAGGTTTTCCAGCTATGGTAATGCAATTTATGGCTAGCTTTATGTTAGGAGGTATGAACCGTATATTAGGAAGCTTTTCCAGTACAGCAATTGCTGCTGGAGGGATATATTTCAGATTACAATCATTTGTTTTCATGCCAGTATTTGGTTTAAACCAAGGATATATGCCTTTAATTGGTTATAATTATGGCCATCAAAATCCTGAAAGAATGAAAAAAGCAATTAAATATACTTTTTTTGTTGCTTTTGCTTTCACTACTACCGGTTTTATTATTTTTCAAACAATACCTAGTCAATTAATTCAGCTCTTTAATAGTGATCCAGAACTAATTGAAATTGGAACAACTGCTCTTAAAACTATTAGTATTGCTTTTCCAATAATTGGACCAGCTATTATCATTTCAACTACTTTTCAGGCTATTGGTAAAGGTTTACCTAGTTTGATTCAATCTTTTGCTAGACAGATTGTAGTTTTACTTCCATTAATGTACATTTTAGGACAAAATTATGGCCTATCAACTCTCTGGTTTGCTTTTCCTATTTCAGAACTAACAAATATAATTATAGCTAGTATCTGGTTATATTATACTTTAAATAATGTTTTTAAAAATTTAAAACAAACTAGTTCAGAAAATTTTTCCGCTGAATAAGATAAAATATTAAAGATGGCCCTATTAAAATAGAGCCATCTTTTAATTCTACTTTATGTTTATATCCTCATGTTCAGTCTCTAAAAATATCTTTACATCTCCATCCCCTTCTGTATAGCTTGCTGTTGTAGTATTATCTTCCTTTTTAATTTCTGCTGCAAAAGATGTATTCATATCCCCATGTTTAGTTTTACCTTCAAATTCAAAATCAGTTAATTCTTGGGCTAAATTAAGATCAATCTCAGTATATCTTCCTTTAATGTCAGTATTATATTTAACTTTATCTACAGTTATTTGCCCATAATTCATGTCTGCAGTTATTTCTCCATTTATTTCATTCATATTTATCTTTGTATATCTTGAATCAAGCTTCAATTCCCCAGTATTATTAAAATTTCCTTCTCCATATCTTAATTTACTATCTATTTTACCATCAATATTATCTATTACTATCTTTCCATAACTTCCATCTATTTTTAATGCTCTTCTAACCTCTCTTATATTTGACTTATTATAAGCGGTAATTACATTCATTTCATTTCCTTTAGAAATATTATTTATTGTTAAATTACCATATTTAGCATTTATATCAATTTTATCACCACTAATATTTTCTACAATTGTTTCTTTATATCTATTAGATAATTCAACTCCATTAATAAAATTTCTTATTTCTAATTTGCCAAATTGATTAGATAATGCTGGGATAATACTTTCTGGAGCCTTTATAATATAATCTATTTTGACACCTTTAATATCTTCTGGAATATTTTCATTACTTCTAATAATATTTATACTACTATCTTCTTTAATTGCTTCTATTTCAAATTTTTCTGCATAATCCTTAGCTATTTCTTCTTCCATACTATACACTGTAACTTTAGCTTTTATCTCTATATCCTCTCTTTTTTCACCAATTATATCTATTGATCCGAAATTGTTATCAATTTCTAATTTCTCTTTATCCTCATTCTCAACAACTAATTTCTTATCAACTGAATATTCATAATTAGCATTAGTACTGTAATTCAGTCTGTTTTCAAACATCGAATTTGTTTCTAATCTACGAAAAAATAATTCAAATACATCTGAGCCATTTATATTTATATCTACAAACATAATACCTATCAAAATAATCAATAATATAGTAACAATAGTACTTTTTTTCAAATGAATTCCCTCCCTAAACTTCCAAATATTTTTCAAATAATAATGAAGCAAGATAAAATATTATTGCAACCATTAATAATAAACTAATTATCGGTGCACTATTAATATAAATAGTATGATAACTTATCTCTCCCATTGACTGAGTAAAACCTTTTAATGGTATATTGGGTAGCCAATTAAAAATAGGTGAAATAATAGATGCAACTCTATATATAAAATAATTTGTAAGCACAAAAACAACTATACTAATCAAACCTTTAAACCTACTATAAAATCTACTAACTAAACAAGAAAATTGGCTTAAAATATAAGGAATCATCCCAAAGATTACATATGCAAAGCTTCCTAAAAAAGTACTTCTATATATAAATTCTTTTGTAATATAAGGTGGTAAAGATGGAATAATTGATTTATCATTTACAATTAATATCATTAAAGCTGTAAATAGAGTAACACTAATATAATAAGTGAATCCTGTAGCTAATTTTGCCAATGTAATTTGCCAACCTTTTCTTGGTAATGACATTAACATATAAATTGTGTTATCTTTCCATTCATGTCTAAAAGATTGATAACCTTGCCATAACATAATAAGCGGGAAAAATGAAGTTGGCAAAAAGCTTAAACCTAATATAAGCTCTCTAGGCCAAACACTACTTTTGTAAAACAAAAATAATTCCCATCCTAAAATTACTAAAATACTTACTAGAAGAAAAAAGAAGATTGAGCGCAATTCTTTTTTATATAATGTAAACCAGCTTCTCATACAAAAACCTCCCTTGAAATATCCTGAATAGATTTGTTTTTTTCTTTTCTTAAATCATCAGCATTACCCTGTAAATTAATTTTTCCATTTTCCAGGAAAACAACATAGTCAAAAAACTTCTCAGCTTCTAAAACCTCATGAGTTGATAAAATAATACTCTGGGTCTGAGCATTATACTCACTTATTAAACTTTCTAATATTTGAGCCCGTGATTTTGGATCAATACCAGCTAACGGCTCATCCATAATTATTAAAGGAACCTCTCTGGCCATTGCAAGAATTAACTTTACTCTACCTACCATTCCTTTTGATAGCTCTTTTATTTTCATATCCTCATTTAAATTCATAAAATCTGTAATTTCCTTTGCTTTTTCTATATCAAAGTTACTAAATTGTTTATCAGTAAAATTAATTATTTCTTTAATACTCATCCAGTCATAAAAGTGATTAATCTCTGGAAG
>JBNJDL010000253.1:0-3365 GCA_051744825.1 Bacillota bacterium
AAATGGATAGGCGGCCAGAGTTGTTAAAGTAACAGCTAAAAGAGATGTGATTAAAGAAATTTTAATACTATTCCATAACCACAGCATAAATGGATGCTGTTTGGAAGTAACTAACTCTTCATAATGTTCGAAAGTAACTACTTCCGGTATCAGTGACTGCCCGACTAATGTATTGGCCGGGTTAACTGAAGCAGAAATAGTCCAGGCTATAGGAAAAAAAGTAAAAGCAATAGCCAGCCAGATAATTAAATGTTTAGATATCATTAATTTTTTACTTTTATTCATTTTCTTTCACTTCCTCCAGTGTCCCGGTATATCTAAAGTTAAACCAGGTTATTGTTGCAGTAATTATAAATATTAATAAGGTTACAGCACTTGCAAGACCAAAGTCAGCACCTCTGCCGGTTTCAAAAGAAAGCCGATAAGTATAACTGATTAAAATATCAGTACCACCAGCCGGTGTTTGGGCTCCAGCAATTGCGGGTCGTCCCTCGTTAAATAAGTATATAACATTAAAGTTATTAAAGTTAAATGCAAAGGCTGAAACTAATAAGGGTCCAACACTAATAAACAATAAAGGTAATGTAATATACCTAAATCTCTGCCAGATGGAAGCACCATCAATTGCAGCAGCTTCGTACATTGTTTTATCTATGCTCTGCAGTGCACCAAGAGTTATTAACATCATATAAGGAAAACCTAACCATAAATTAATAAAAACTAAAGCTGCTCTAGTCCAGAAAATATTATTCATAAATGGTAGGGCATCCACTAAAGGTAGAGCTGTTAAAATTTCATTTATTACACCGACTTCCGGATTAAAAAGACCTCTCCAGATTAAGACTGAAATGAAAGCCGGAATTGCATAAGGTAACATTAGAATAGTTCTATAAAATTTATTGAATTTTAACTTTTTATCATCTAAAATAAGTGCAAGTAAGAGACCAAGACCAAAGGTTGTGCCAACACTTAAAATTGCCCAAATAAAAGTCCAAACAAATACTCGGAAAAATGGCTGTAAAATTCTGTTATCTGTAATTAGTCTTCTGTAATTTCTTAAACCAACAAAGGATCTGAAACCTGGTGATAATCTTCCCATTTCCTCATTGACAAAAAATCCATTTTCTTCTGTATATTCATAACCATCTCTTAAATCTATTATTGAGTTCTTTTCTTCATCATACTCATATCTTTGTCTGTATAATGCAAAATTATTAATCCCTGACATTTTTAATTTATTATCACCGGCTTTGATTTCTAACTTTTCTAAATCACTTAAATTCTGAATCAGTTCTTTTTGATCGAGCTTTTCAAAACCGTTAATTGTTTCTAATTCAAATGGGTCATCAGCACGCTGTAATAAGGAACTATCCGCTGATAATTCTTCTAATTGATTATTTATTGAATCGGCAATATAAAATTCCTCATTTTCTGCATCTTTAAAAATTATTTTAAATTCATCATCTTCATTTTTAAAAGCGGTAAAATCATATGTTCTAGTATCTTCAGGTAAATAGGTTCTATTTTCAATTTGATTAATAACCTGTTCTTTAGAAAGCATATTCCCGGTACCATAGTTTGTAGTAGAAATAAAAATTGTATAGAAAATTGGATAAACTACCAAAATTATCATAAAAAATGTTCCAGGTAATATATACCTGAGAGGATATACTTTATCACTTAAGTAAATAAAATTAACTAAAATCATGACAACTACTGTTATTGCTGCTAATATATATCCACTCTTACCAATTGAAATAATTAAACTTAATAAAGCTAGAGCATTAAAAAATGCTAAAAATATTAGTTTAAAAACAAAAGAACTATTTTTGCGCCAGAAATCCATTTTCTTTCCCCCTATTTATAAAGAGCAAGCTGGCGCAATTAAGCACCAGCAAACTCTATATGTTTTTACATTCCTTCTTCAATAGTGTTTTTAATTTGTTCTACTGCGTTATCCAGTGCATCTTCCGGGCTTTGATCCTGATTTAATGATAAAGAAAGAGCATCTTCCCAGGCACTCCAAACTGCAGCCATTTCTGTAATTGCAGGCATTGGAACTCCAGTTTCAGCACTTTCTAATACACCCTGTGTATCCGGATCTTCGGAAGCTCTATCTCCTGCTGGAATATAAGTAGGAGGACGATTATCACTTTCATAGAAACTATACATTACATCCTCTTTAGCAACATATTCATTTAAGAATGTTTGTGCTAAAATTTTATTTTCAGAGAATGCGGAAATCATAAAGCCCTGTACACCAACAAAAGGTCTGGCTTCATTACCGTCCATTGTTGGTAATTTTGTAAATCCATAATTAATACCAGCTTCTTTAATATCAGCTGCAGCCCATGGACCAGTAAGCATCATTGCAGCATCACCAGAAGTAAAGATACTCATCATTGTTTCATAATCAATATATGGGATATTACCATCATATAGTTCTGTTAATTCTGTTAAAGCTTTTACAGAACCATCATTATTAATTCCAATATCTAATGGATCCAGGACTCCCTCTTCATCTTCTCCAAACACATATCCTCCAAAACCACTAAAGAAAGGGAATGTATGATAGGGGTCAGGCTGTGGCATTACAAAGCCATATTTGTCCTCATCTTCATTTGTTTCTTCTTTAACAACTGTTTTGAATTCTTCAAAGGTAGCAGGTGGTTCTTCGATAATATCTTTATTATAGAAAAGACCTACAGCCTCAATAGCATATGGCATTCCATAAAGTTCTTCACCCCATGTGAATGCATTTAAACCAACTTCCATAAAGTTATCTCTGTTTTCTCCTAAATCAATTTTTTCAACTAAGCCATTAGCTATTAGTTCTCCCATCCAGTCATGGGCACCGACTATTATGTCAGGTCCTTCTCCAGCTGGTGCCTCAATTGCTAGATCGTCTCTAATATCTCCAAAAGCTTTTTCTTGAACTGTAACTTCTATTCCATATTCATCTTCAAATGCACCTTTGGCATCTTCCAAAATAGGAGTTCTTGTTTCATCTGCCCAAATCAATAACTCACCTGAAGTCGAAGCACCAACAACTTGAACAAGCCCAAAAATCATCATCAGTACCAGTAAAATTGTAAAACCTTTTTTCATTATAAATCCTCCTTTTAATTTGTTGTGTCTTAACTTAATTCTATGGTAATTTTATTTATAACAACTGGAACTTTAAATTCCAGTTTGTTATCAGAGTAAGAAAACTCACTTAATTCATTACCATCAACATCGATATTTTGAGGATCCTTATTTAAATTATTGAAAACCAACTTATAATCTTTAAATTCCTGCTGATAGTTTTCTTCTTTTCTTTCTATATTAAAAATTATCTGATTGTCAGTATATTGATAGTTAAA
>JBNJDL010000254.1:0-3351 GCA_051744825.1 Bacillota bacterium
CCGACGTTGACGTCCCGTAAGGGTTGGCGGGATTTATGCTGTTTTTTGCAAAAAGCATAACAAAGGCAAAGTCCCGAAGGGTAGCCCGGTCTTTGGGCGTCTACGTAAATGCCATGTTATATGAAGTCCCGTTTGTATAAAATAAATTTTTTACTCTACATTTTTTAATATTTGACATTTTATACGTATGATAATATAATATAATACGTAAGGAGTGATTACCATGCGTAAAAAACTAACTCTAAGTATTGATGAAGATTTAATAAAATTTGCACATGATTTTTCTAAAAAAACTGATCAATCTATCTCTCATATTATTGAAGAATATCTTGATGAACTAAAAAAACAAGATATTGATCAAGTTAATAAAAATAATAAATTAAAGCCTAAAATACAAAAACTATATGGAGCCTTTGAAGACCAACCTATTCCGGATAAAAAAGATTTAAGGAAAAAATTTCATGAAAAAAATTACAATTGATCTTAATGTGATTCTCGATTTTTTAAATAAAAGAAATAAACACATTCAAGCAGCAAAAATAATGGAATATTGTCATGATAATCAAGTCCAAGGTTATATCTGTGCACATGAAATTACAACTTTAGCTTATTTTCTTATGAAAAATTACAATAATTCAGATAAAGTTAAATCTGTCATTAATGAATTTCTGGATTTGTTTAAAATAATTCCAGTATCAGAAACAACCTTAAGAAGAGCTTTAAATTCAAAAATTAATGATTATGAAGATGCTGTAATAGATATTAGTTCTCAAGAAAATGAAATAGATTTTATAGTTACTCGTAATTTAGAAGATTTTAAAGAAAGTAATATAAAAACTGTTACTCCATCTGAATTTATTGCAATCTTTAATAAATCATAACTAGGGATTTCATATAACGTTCCTGTGGTTTACGAAGTTTATGAGTCTTAGGGCGATTGCCCTTAGGCTCATAAATTTGGGTGCAGCGACGGTAGGAGTGGAACCGTAAACCTCATGTTATGTGAAGTGTGTTTTTATTTATCATATTTTAATAATTCGTTTTCTAATTCTTCTGATATCCTGAATCCTTCATCTTTTAATTTGTTCATTACTGAACTTGATGATTTAACTATATCTTTTTGTCTAGCTTTAATTAATACTCCTATAGTACCAGTTATCTCAATATTAAGTTTTTGAGCTAGTTTTCTAGCTTTTAAATCATCTAAAATAATTTTATTATCATCCATTTCGACAGATAATGCAATGGTACTTGCTTCACCTGGATCAACAAAATTTTTCATAAGATTGAAATATTTTAAATCAGATAGAGTCTTTACTTCAATCCAATCCGGTATGCTTTTCCCAAATTCTTCAGAAACCTCATTTGTGGTGAATATTTTACCATATAATTCTTTTAATATATCTAACATACCAATATTATCAAGCACAATTAAACAACTTGTATTTGATATAATATCAGGCATTTTCTATGTCACCCTTAAGCTCATTTACAGTGTAATTAAAAACAGATACATTATAATTACCTAATAACTCTATAAAAGTTCTTTTGGAAACACCAGCAACTTCAGCACCTTCACCTAGAGATAATTTACCTTGTTCATATAATTTAGAAGCTATCAACATCTTTGTTTCTCTTTCATTTAAATCAAAAAAATCAGGAACTTTTAATGATATTGTTTTCATTTGTATTACTCCTTTCTGTTTTCCCAAATATTACATTCTTATTATACACTTTATTCTCTATAGTATCAATATGTAGAGTAAACTGACTTAGCATTTCACATAACGTCCCTGAGATTCCCGACGTTGACGTCCCGTAGGGTTGGCGGGATTTATGCTATAATTTGCATAAATCGTGACAAAGTCAATGTCCCAAAGGGCAAGTCTGCTCTTTGCCGTTAGCGGAAATCTCATGTTATGTGAAGGCCTTGTTTTTCATTCTTCTTTTGTTTTAATAATCAAATTATTTAAATCAATTATTGAATTGGTCTCTAATAAAAAGTCCATCCCAATTATTCCATTAATTTCAAAACCATAATCCATTTCTCCAATATCAACTTCAAAATCTTTTATACTTATTCCATTTAATTCAAGTAAATCAATCTGTTTAATATAAACATATTCTACTCCTCCAACTCTTCTTACACTCCCAAGAATATCTTCAGGTTCAGGTTTTATATTAATTGTTTCTACTAAATTTTCTTTTAATATGCTTTTAGCAGAACCTGTATCAATAAGTACATTATCTAACAATAACTCCTTATCATTATGAATTATTTTCAATTGAACAAATGGTAGATTATCTTTTATATTTATTGGATGCTTCATGTTCTTATCCCCAACCATCTTCTTTCTTTTATTTCTAATTTGTCTTTTCGAGTATGAGCAACATATAATTCGCGTTGAGGATCTTTTTTATGAATTTTACGATACTTTTTAGTTGCTTTTTTACTATCATCAAATGTATTTAATATTGATATATCTTCAACTTCTCTTCTGCCATTTTCAGAATGAGCTTCTACAGCTTCAAATAAAACCCAGGTATCAGAATATTTCTCTTTAACTTCATTCCATTTCATGTAAAATTCCCCCATTAAAAATATTGTCATATATAATATTGTATCATATAAATTATATAAAAAAAGATACTTTAATATTTGTTTAAAAAATGATAAGTTAATATATTATTATATTTTACTTACTTAAAAAGGTAGGCTTTCACATAACTTCTTTTATACGAAGTGTTATTCGACTTGGTTTTCATAATTTGAAGTTAGGATTCATTAACCAACTTAATAGCCTTTTGTTCTAATTCTTTACTAATCCATACTCCATTCTTTCTCATATTTTTAATGGTTTCTTTTATATCGATATTTTCACCTTTTTTAATTGCAGAAATAATTATTCCA
This sequence comes from Bacillota bacterium, assembly GCA_051744825.1. GTDB lineage: Bacteria > Bacillota > Halanaerobiia > Halanaerobiales > DATFIM01 > DATFIM01. The sequence goes on from JBNJDL010000254.1 coordinate 2,912, forward strand.
AGTTACCCAGTTACTTTCAAATTATTTAATCTAGCTATTCTTCTATCAGCAACTTCATCGATGCATACTGTTTCTATGTTTTCATTCATTGCTGTTTGTATAACAGAAGCTTCTCCTTTATCAAGAGAATTTTTTAAAAATGGTTCTATCTTTATTGGTTTTTTATGCTTTTCAATCCAATTATAACTATTGAAAATTTTAGCATCATAACGTTCTTTACCTTTAGCTAATATTTCTTCAGATACTTCATATGGAACAATAACTTTTTTATATAATTTTTTTAAAATTTCAAGATCACTTAATGCTGCTATTAACGCAATAATAGGACCAGTATTAATGACAATTTTTTTAGGCATTTTCTACATCAGAGGATAATTCCTCAACCTCCATATTTATCATAGAAACTCCATATTTGTGTAATTCTAAAAGAAAACTAACTC
>JBNJDL010000255.1:0-3285 GCA_051744825.1 Bacillota bacterium
ACTACTCTAAATCCATAACCGGCTCTTCCTTCTTCAATACCACTAACTAATTTTTCTTTTTCATTTGCTTCATTTACTGTATTTCGAAATTCACTTAAATCATCCCCATGTTTTTCTAAGTTATGTAGTCTTAAAAAAGAAGTGGAATCTGGAAGGTGAAATTGAAATTGAGCAATATTTTGATTAATTGCTTGAAAAGATTCTTCATACATATTAATTAGTTTCTGTCTATCCCTATTAGCAAACGCTTCAATAGCTTCAGGATTATTCGCTACAGTTAATACAGCTGTTTTAGCTTCAGATAACCTTGTCTCAATTTTCATTGTTAAAGCATTTTTTAATTCATTCAGTTTATCCCTTTCTTGCTCTATAATTGTTCTATTCATGTTTTGATAAATATAAATATTTGTTAAAACAATAATAATTAAAAGACTTATACTAATAGCAAGAATTAATTTTAACCTTAAAGACATTCTTCTGAAATATTTCACAATATTCCCTCCCCATTTCTTTTAATTTAATTAAAATAAGTTAATCAAATTCAAAATTTTCTAAAAATTTTTATTATTATTGACACAACTACATATATATAAATTATACTATATAAAAAGATGTTTAGCAAGAAAGAGTTTAATAAGAATTATTCATCTATTATTAAATCCATAGTTACTTGAAAAATATTTTTTAGTTCATTTTTTTTGAGACTATAATAAACTCTATTTTTTTCTCCTTCTTTAAATGAAATAATTCCCAGATCATGTAAACGTGAGAGGTGGTAGGAAATTGTTGAAGTAGTTATCCCAAAATATTCTGCTAATTCTTTAGCACTCCAGTCTTTTTTAGAAAGTAATTTTAAAATTTCAAAACGCTTTTTATCAGCTAATAACTTAAAAAATTCTCTTCCTTTCCTCGCTTCAATATCCTCATTTATTCTCTGTTCTAAAGCAAAACCATATAAAAGGTAAAGCTTATTATCCATACTAAAACTAAAATTAAAAATTTCTCCATGCCATAAAATAATTAAATTTATTTCATCATAATTGTTAATCTCAGAATCTTTTTCATAACCTAACATGTTATTAAAAAATAGATCTTCGTTTTGTTCATACATTTTCTGATGTTCATTAATTTTATTCTCTAGCTTATCAACTGTTTTTTCATAATTATCTTTAAAAAATTTTCTATAAAAAGAATTAAGGGCTATATATAAGCGGTCTTTTAGCTCTTCAGGGGATTTTATTATTTCTTTTATAAATGAAATTTTATCTTTATCATTAAAATAATTTTTTATTATATAATCTACATTATCTTTTTTTCCAGGTTCATATATATTATGGGCCATTTCATTGACATATTCAGCTACTAATCTATCAGGATCCATTTCTTTTAAAATTCTAAAAAATTCTTCCGGAGTATCAATTTGTTCTTTAACAGATTTTTTTAGTAATGGCCAAATTATACCATTTGCTTTTTTTACTATTTTAAGATCATTTTCTAAAAAGGGAGAAATATTGTTATTAATTTCTTCTATCCATTCCTCTAATTCTTCATTTTTTTCAAAATTATATTTCTTTACTTTCTCTTCATTAACATATCTATAAACTGCAGCCAAAAATTCTACTGCCATGTTTAATTCAAAATTAATTTCTTGTTTCATAAAAAAATCCTCCTTTAGTACTACTATTAAGTACTAATACATTATATGAATTATTAACTTATGTGTCAAGAAATGAAAAAAAGAACAGACTAATTAAGCCTGTTCTTAAAAAAGATAATTTATCCTTTTTTACTTTATTTTTCATTTTAGCTTTTTCTTAATTATTTTTTCTTGCATTTTCAACTATTTCTACTACATCAGGATAAGCAATATCTAATCTTTCTAAAGTTTCCACTTTAGGGATACCATTATTGTCCCAACCTCTTTCTTCATAAACAGCATCTAATAATTCATCATAATAATCTTCTCTATGTTTCCTTAAAGTATTCATTCTTTCTTCTAAATTCATATCTTGAATATCATCTTCACCTACTATTTCTCTAACTTCCTGATCATAGTAGTCTTTTCTATAAATATATTCTTCTGCAGTAACAGGTCCTACAGCTCTATAAGGAGGAGTATCATTTTCTCTGCCATATACTCCCATTCTAATATTGAATACACGCTGTAAGTTGTGCATTCTTTCTGATTGTCTCATTATATCTTCCTCAGTTGTCTCTCTACCTGTAGTAGCTTCAAATAATTCTATATAATTATTTACATGTTCAGGAATTTTATAAGGTTTTTCAGTTTGATCATTATCTTCTGGAACTATATCATTCCAGAGTAGTTTACAGGCTCCTACAAGTCCAAACCAGGTTCTCAAAATAGTCATTTCAACTATTTTTTCTGCTTTATCTGCAGTAGTTGGAGCAAAATTATTGAAATAAGTAACTGAGAACATTAAAGCTTCATCATGTTGGGGCCCTTTATTAGCTGCAGCATAACCAAGCTGCTGACTGGGACATTCTTTAGTTACATATTCAGAATACTCTAATCCTTTATTTTCCATAGCTATATCTTCTAAAAATTGACGGTCTGCGCCATATTCCTTAACAAGATAATCTTTCATGTATTTTACACCTTTACCAACAACCTTACCAAAACCTTCACCATGACACATTTGATGTAATAACTCAATTGCAGCTTCAGTATTACCAAAGTGTAATTCTAGACCTCCAGTAATCTCCTTATCTATAATTCCTCTTTCATAACATTCCATAGCGAAAGCAGTAGCAGTACCATAGGAAATTGTATCAATTCCATAGGTATCACAATAAAAGTTAGCTTCAGCAACATGATCAGGATTAAATATACCACAATTTGAACCTGCCCCTGCTATAGTCTCATATTCAGGGCCATCAAGTAAAATTTTATCTCCTTTATAAGGACCAGTTTGTAGCTCATATTCATCAATAGTCTTAGCACATTGCATAGTACAACCATACCAGCAGCCATCTGGGAATTTTTGATTAAATTCTTTTTCCCAATAACTATGATCTATTTTGAAATATTCAGGATGATTATCATATTTAAAGTTTTCTACTGGTAAAAGATTAGATTCATTAATTACATCTACTAAATAGGAAGTCCCTCTTTTTCTCATCTTATTTTGTTCATCATCGTGATCATGAATTCTCTTGTTAATTTTTCTACCTAATTTAGTAATTCTTTCAGTATCTACAGGATGATTAGAATCTCCAGTTACATCTGAAAACTTAACTACAACTGCTTTTATCTTTTTATTT
>JBNJDL010000256.1:0-3267 GCA_051744825.1 Bacillota bacterium
TTTAAGAGAACAGAGTGAAGACAAAACCTTTCATAGTGTAATATTAGCAGGAGTACATGATGTAAAAAATCTAAAATTAAAACTTAGACCTGATGAAGAAAGAAAATATAATAGTCCCTGGAATATAGCAGTAGAATTTGATATAGATATGGATTTTAATGTAAAAGAAATAAAAACTATGTTAAAAGATTATAAAGAAGATAGAGATGTAGAGATGAATATTGAAAAGATTGCAAAAAGAATCCATTATTACACATCAGGCCAGCCTTTTTTAGTCAGTAAATTAGCAGAAATAGTTGATAATAAAATAATGTCTGAAAAAGATAAAAATGAATGGGAAATAAAAGATATAGATGAAGCAGTAAAAATAATCTTAAATCAAAGTAATACAAATTTTGAAAGTTTAGTTAAAAACTTAGAGAATAATAAAGAACTTTATGATTTAGTAAATGATATTATCATTGAAGGTAGACGTATTAGCTATAACCTTCATAATCCTGCAATTGAAAAAGGAGAAATTTATGGAATTCTAAAAAAAGATGATAATCTAGTAAAGGTTCATAATAAAATATATGAACAGATAATATACAACTATATGATTTCAAAAATGGAAACAAATGTTGATGCAGAAATGTATAATTTTAGAGATAATTTTATTTCAAATACAGGAAAATTGAATATGAAAAAAGTACTTACTAAATTCCAGCAGTTTATCAAAAAAGAATATAGTGATAAAGATATAGAATTTTTAGAAAGAAATGGCCGTCTATTATTTTTAGCCTTTATTAAACCAATTATAAATGGAAGAGGTTTTGATTTTAAAGAAGTGCAGATTTCTCAGGAAAAACGTTTAGATGTAGTAATTACTTATCTTGATCAGAAATATATAGTAGAGCTTAAGATTTGGAGAGGTAAAAAATATCATAAAGATGGTTTAAGGCAGCTATCAGATTACCTTGATAAAGAAGGATTAGAACAGGGTTATTTAATAAGCTATGATTTTAATAAAAATAAAGAATTTCGTAAAGAAAATATAAGTTATGAGGATAAAGATATATATGCTATCTGGGTTTAAATGGAGGTGTGTTTGATGGAAGAAAGAAATAATATTTTATATAAAAAAAAGATAGAAAAAGAGATATTAAATTACTTTTCAAATATAGATGAAATTATTGCTGTATATATTTTTGGCTCATTTTATAAGCCTAGTTTTAATCATAGAAGTGACTTAGATTTAGCTGTTATCTTTGCTCCTGAAATTGATAAATTTGAAAAATTTGATTTGAAGTTAAAAATGATTGCAGATTTAGAAGAATTAACTAATATAGAAGTCGATTTAGTAGATTTTGAAAATGTTGATTTAAAAATCAAACATCATATTTTAGATGGAAAGTTAATTTATTGTATTGATAATAGTAGAAGAGTAAAGCTAGAAAAAAAAGCTATTATTAACTATATTGATATGAAGAAAAGATATGAAATTTTTAATAAAAATTTAGGAGGGAGATTTTAATTGGTTGATAAAGATATAGTAAAAAATAAGTTGGGCCTTTTAGAAGAATATATTTTGGATTTAGATGAATATAATAATTTGACTATTGAAGAATTGGAAAATAATAAAATATTGTTTAGATATTTAGAAAGAACACTACACCTTGCAGTTGAAGCTATTTTAGATATAGGCAGCCATATTATAAGTGATGAAAGACTCGGGAATCCTAAATTCAATAGTGAAATCATTAAAATTCTAGCTGAAAATGATATTATTAAAGATAATATAGATGATTATATAAAAATAGCTAAGTTTAGAAATATTATTGTTCATGATTATGCTGAGATTGACAAAGAAATTTTGCTGAAAATAGTAAAAGAAAATGTAGCTGACTTAAAAGAGATTTTTAAATGGTATAGAGAGTATATTTCTTAGATCTTTGATTATCTAGGTTTAAATGGGGGTGTATTTGATGGAGGAAAGAAAAATAGCACCTGAGATAAAAAGAAAAATAATAAATATTAGTAAAAAAGAAAATGGGATTTTGGCTGTTTATATATTTGGCTCTTATGGTACTGACTATCAAAGAAAAAATAGTGATTTTGATTTAGCAATTTTATTTGATAAAAGTCCTAAAATTATGGATCAAATGAACTTAGCAGGTAAATATGAATTAGCTATAGGAGTAGAGGTTGACTTAATTAATTTAAATAAAGTAGATATTATTTTTAAACATGAAGTTATAATTAAAGGTGAAAAAATATACAGTAAAGATGAAATAAAAACAGCAGATTTTGTAGAATATGTATTAAAATTTGCTCCTGATGCCAGAATTACAAAAAAGAAATTTCAAGATGATTATATCTCAGGTTTGAAGGAGGAGATTAAATGAAAGTTGATGAAAAGAGGATTACAGAAAAAATACAATTTATTAGAAAAAATTTGAGAAAACTTGAAGAACTTGCTCAAATAGATAAGGAAAAATTTTTAGAAGATTATAGAAATTATGATACTGCTAAATATAATTTACAATCTACTATAGAAGCTATGCTTGATATCGCCAATCATATAATTTCCAGAAAAGAATTAGGTAATCCAGGAACTAATGCTGAATCATTTAGATTATTAGAAGAAAATAATATTATTGATAAAGAGTTATTATCAATTTTTGTTAAAATGGCTAAATTTAGAAATCGAGTAGTACATTTATATGATGAAATAGATGATGAACAAATCTATGAAATAATTAGTAATAACTTAGATGATTATAAATCATTTATTAATATTATTATTAACAATTATCTATAGTTTGAATTTAACTGGAGGTGTTTTTGATGAAAGAGTTTAATACTACTGGAGTTTGTATACCAGAAAAACATTATATGGTAAATATAAGAGAAAAGCTAGCTAAAATAGAAAAGATGGTAGCTAAGGGAAATTATTTTACTATTAATAAGCCTCGACAATATGGGAAAACAACTTTATTATATTTATTAGATAAAAGGCTTTTTGAGAAAAATTATCTTTCTTTAGTTATTAGTTTTGCTGGAATTGGTGATGAGGTATTTAAAAGTGAAGCTGCTTTTAATAAAGCTTTTTTAAAGATGATAAAAAAGGAATTAAAATTAAAAAATGAATATAATAATATGACTTTAGATTATGATCAAAACGAATTAAGTAATTTTACTGATTTAGATGATATAATTTTTAATCTTATAGATAGCAGTGATAAAGATATTGTATTAATGATAGATGAAGTGGATAAAAGTAGTAAT
>JBNJDL010000257.1:0-3266 GCA_051744825.1 Bacillota bacterium
GGCCTTTCTAGCAGTAGCATTAGCATTATGAGCACCATCAATTTGTAACATATCTGCACTTGCCATAATCTTTTTGGCTACAGCTGCATCAACAAATGAGCGATACATATTTACATCACGGTATAAAACATTATATTGAGGATCCTGATGAGCTCCATTTACTCCTTCTTCTGCAAATAATACAGCTATTTCTGGACCAGCTACTCCACTAACATAAGAGTGGAAATTTATAGGACGTCCAACTTCATCTTCAATAAGATCAAGAGCACGTCTTGTAACTCTAATTTGTTTACGAGTAATTGGTATTCCACCAACTCCCTGAGGAGTACCTTCTATTAGACCATCCATGTGACTTTGACCGGCTGTTCTAATAACCATAATATGGTCAGCACCATGCCAGGCAGCCATTCTCATTCTTCTTATGTCATCTTCAAAACGACCTGATGCAATTTCAGTTGTAATAACAGGCTCAGGTTGAGGATCTATTCCATCAAAACTTCTAGCTGCTGGTAAAGGCACACTATTTTCAAGGTCTTCACTCATTTCCTTATAAGTAAAATCTCCTAATTCTTTATCTTCAACTTTTTTTCTCCAGGTCCATCCCTTTCTTCTAGGCCTATAATCTTCTATTCCATCTAATAATTTTTCTATATCAATTTTTTCATCTGCTTTTAAACCCATTATTTTTCACCTCCATTAAACAAATTTTTCAAATCATCTTTATTATATTTTCCATCAACTATAGCTAAACCTGCTTCTTTTACTTCCAAATCTTCCTTTTTAGAAAGTTTTAATAAAACATGTCCAGCCCCTTTTCCTAAAAGGTCAGCCTCAGTAACTTTTTTTACAATTGTCTTAGCATCTAAACTATTAAAACCCATTCTAAGTAATACTGATCTTTCAATTGATTTGGAAGTATGACTCTTGGCAGTATCAATCAAAGGATCAACAATTTCTTCTGCCAAATTCCAAAATCTTTCTTTTAACTCTTTATCTGATAAATCTTTAAGATGTTCGCGCCTTTTTTCAAAATCATCTTCTCTACTAATAGGCATTATAATCACTCCTTTATTTTTCTTCTTTTAAATATTTTTCAACCTTTTCATTTTTAACACTTTCTAGTAATAACTTTTTAGCAGCTTCAGGATATTTTTGACTCATAACTCCCATTGAAGCCATAATATAATCTTTATCGACCAAAGTATTAGCATCCTTAGTTGGTATAAGCAATTTTCTATCTTTACCTCTTACACTTTTTAAAATTTCTTCTCCATCAGTTAATCTCGTCAAAGCCCCACCAGTTCCAATAATCCATTTAACTGCTGTTAAATCTTTTCCTTCAGCTACAGTCATTCTACCTGAAGGTCCAAAATAATCTTTGAATTTACCAGCATGTCTTTTAACTGCTGTTACAGCAGCTTTCTCAGCTAAAATATGCACATACTCTTCTTCTTTTTTATCTCTAGGAAGTGGAGCCAAGTCCTCACGTTTTTCAATTTCTAATTCTCTATCATATAGTTCTTCTTTTAACATTTCATAAACATGAGGAGCATTTAAAAATACACCCAAATCTCCTTCTACTGTTCTTTTTGCCTCTGGCTCAGGACTTAAAAGAATCTCTTTTACATCTCCTGAATCAGTTGTTACTGAATGAACATCTGTAGTTGCTCCTCCTACATCAAGAGTTACTAAATTTCCTATTTCTTCTTTGAGTAACTTAGAACCTTGCATAACTGCTCCTGGGGTAGGCATCATATCTATAGTTAGCATAGATTCAATTCGTTTCATACCAGGAGCCCTCACTATATGTCTAGCAAAAACATTATGAATTAATTTTCTTGTTTCTTCAATATTTAAAGTATCAATTTCTGGATAAACATTATCAGCAATGAGAATTTCTTTACCTTCTTTTTCAAATATTTCTTTTACTTCTTCCTGTAAAACTTTATTTCCTGCATAAATTACTGGAACATCTATATCTATTTTTGCTAATTTATGAGCATTATGCAAAATAACTTCTTCTTCACCATAATCAACTCCACCAGCAAGTAATATAATATTTGGTTTTATATCAAGAAGTTCTTCAATTCTACGCTCTCTAAGTTTACCAGCAGTAACCTGTTTTATTACCGCTCCTGCTCCTAAAGCAGCTTCTTCAGCTGCTTTTACTGTCATATCTTTTACTAAACCATGAACTGTCATTTTCAAACCACCAGCAGCACTACTTGTTGCCATAAATTCATCCCAGTCAAGTTCATTAAGATCTAATTTTTCTTTCAAATCATCTATGGCTCCATTTAAACCTATCATTACATCTCCATCTAAAACAGAGGTAGGAGCCAGACCCTGCCCAACAAACTCGGGCTGATCTGTATTTACTCCATTAAATGCATTTACTAAAGTAGTAGTGCTACCAATTTCAGCAATAAGTAGATCTACTTTCATGCTATTACTCTCCTTTAACTTTTACTTCAAATTCATTTTCCATTATTTCTTTTACTTCTGAAGTGGATTTTTTAATTTCTTCAGCTAAAAATTTAAGCTCAGTTTGATTTATTTCATCTACCTCTGTTTTCTTTACTATATTTTTGAGATAAGATTTTTTGATATTATCTAGGTCTAAATCACGTGCTTTTAATTGTTCAGGATGTTCAGGAATAATTACAGATTCACCTGCTTTTTCTTCATCAGGATCCCCATTACGCACATCAATTCCATTTTCCCTTGCAAAATTTAATTGAGCATAAGGATGTTTCCCTGCACCGGTATATTCTGTTTCCTGTACAACAATTATTTCATCTTCATCCATAGTTTGAGCTAAAGCAAAGGCTGCAGCAAGAGAAGTATTACCAGCTGGACCTCTTTCTACTCCTTCAACTTGAGCTAAAGCTTCAGTAATATAAAAAACTTCACCTTGTTTTACAGTAACATAGCGATCCATATATCTTAAAGCACGAGCTGCATTATATGGTACATCTGCTCTATCAGGCCAGGTAGCAAAAGGAATTCCAAATCCAGTGTGTCCTGTAGTAAATGATTTGCGATTAAAGTCATGGTCACTGGCCATATGTAGCCCACTAAGGTCTACACTTGCACCAATTACTTTTGTATCTTTTGCTCCTGCTTTTTCTAAACCACGAGCAGTACCAGTAAGATTTCCTCCCCCAGCATTTGTTACAATAACAGCATCTGGATTTCTTCCTTCTCTTTCTTTTACTTGCTCAGATAATTCATAACCTAAAGTTTCGACTCCAGCTATTCCAAAA
>JBNJDL010000258.1:0-3259 GCA_051744825.1 Bacillota bacterium
GGGTTATACCCTAAAAGATATCATGGTAGAAGGGCAGATGATTGAAAGGGAACTGCTTAAAGTTCATAATCAACCCGAGGTTGGAGAAAAAGCATTTGACCAGGGTGCTCAAATATTAAATAATTTCTTTAATAATTATCTAACAAACTATAATTATGATAAATTATTACCTTTAGGGAAAGAAATCATTGACTGCTTTTTATCTGATGGAACTTTAGATGATTATCTTTCTTTAATAGATTATCCGGTAATAAAAAAATAAAAAATGTAAAAACTTCAGCAAAAATGCTGAAGTTTTTTTGACTTGTTTATTTAATAAATGTTGAAAAACTAAAATAGTAATTATTGAATCATGTTATTACTTTAATTTTTTAAATTTATTCTAAAATATTTAGTAATGATAAAAAACTAGCTTCATAAGTTTTCAACTTTACAAACATCATAGTCAATATTTTTGATTAATTTGATTTTATTGTTTATTGCTTCAGTGAATCCATTCTTATTTTGATTTTAAAATTATTATGCATTTGCATGACTCCGTTATTGTACTTTTTGTGCTGCAACTATTTAATTCAACTGAGCCAGGCAAATGATCTTTTATTTAATTTTTTTGAATTTGCAGTTTTTCTTTAAAGAACAATTATACAATTATTATACTTACTGATTGTTAATCCATTCATCAAATTCTTTTTGTGCTTCTTCTTTATCTTTACCATATTTTTCTTGAATCTTTCCGATTATTATTTCACGATTACCTTCTGCTTGTTTGAGATCATCATCAGTTAACTTACTCCACTGGGTCTTTATCTTACCTTTAAACTGATTCCATTTTCCTTTTAATAAGTCCTCATTCATTTTTAAAACCTCCTTATTTTTAAGTTATAGTCATTTAATTAATGTCTAAGTTTGTAAATAACAAATTTCATGAAATAGTATCTTTGTATACTTTTATTATAATATAGAAACATCTAAAAAATCTTTAATTTTTGAAAATTGTATTATATTTCAACCTTTTTCAATTTAGCAGTGATAGAGCAACTTATTATAATAAGGAAGAACCTAAACAAATTGGACTTAACTTTAGTGTACTTTATATTTTAACCAAAATGGGACATTTAACATGATTAACTTTATAATCAACCTTAAAATAATATTATTCCTTTTGATTTTATCTGCTACAACTAGATCTGGAAAATCCATTAAAACTGTGATAAAATTATTATGCATTTGCTTGACTCTTTTATTGAATTTTTTTGTTCTAAATATTTAATTCAACGAAGCTAGGCAAATGATTTATTTTTAGATATTTGTATATTTATAGTTTTTCTTAACAGCATTTATTATATAACCAAGGAATTCAATAAAGTTTACTGAATATATTATATAATATTTATTTTAACGGGAGGCTAATATGTTTGAATTAAATAATCTCAAATATAAAGATATATTAGAAATTGATCATCTAGAAATTAACAAGGGTGAAATAACCTGTATAGTAGGTAGAAGTGGGGGAGGAAAGTCTACTTTTTTAAAACTGTTAAATAATATGATAAGTACTGATAAAGGTAATATAAAATTCAAGAAGAAAAACTTAGAAGAGTATAACCCAATTAAATTAAGAAGAGAAATTTTAATGTTACCTCAAAACCCCGTAATATTTTCCGGTACAATTAGAGATAATTTTACAATCACATTACAGTATAATGATTTAGAGTTAGAAAAAGATGAAAAATATAGTGAACTATTAAAAAAAGTCGGTTTATCCAATCAAAACTTAGATAGTTCTGCTGAAAAACTATCGGGTGGAGAAAAACAAAGATTAGCATTAGCAAGAATCTTGCTTTTAGATCCAGATATATTATTATTAGATGAGCCATCATCAGCTTTAGATGAGGAAACTGAAGAATTGATTATTGAAATGGTAGTAAGTTTTATTAATGATAAAAACGGCACATTAGTTATGGTAACCCACTCAAAAGATATAGCAGAAAGATATGCAGATCGAATAATAACAATTAATGAAGGAAGTTTAGATAAAACAATTTAGATGAGGGGGATATAAATGACAGAATCTATATTTGATATTTCAATAATAAGTTTAGTTACAGCTTATATATTTGTTCTAATACTACTGTTTATAGTAAAAAAAGAAAATATAGGACATGAAAAACAAATTCTTTTAGCATCCTTTAGAATGACAGTACAGTTAGTTTTAGTAGGTTATGTATTAACTTATGTATTTGAAAATCCCAATCCGTTTGTTACGGTATTAATTCTACTAGTTATGGAGGCATTTGCTATATTTAATATATATTCAAGAGTAGAAAAAAAGCTATCTAAAAGATTAAAAATAGTGATTGGACTTTCGATGTTTTCAGGCACTTTAATTAGTATTCTATTCTTTTTATTTATAGTTATTAATATAGAACCCTGGTTTATGCCTCAATATTTCATACCTATTTCTGGGATGTTAATTGGTAATTCAATGACCGGTATATCACTTGGTGCACAGGGTTTAATAACCGGTATAAGTGATAATAAAGCAGTAATAGAAAATGCATTAATGTTAGGAGCAACTCCCGAAAAAGCAACTAAAAAAATCCAAAATAGATCTTTTTATAATGCAGTGTTACCCACAATTAATTCGATGATTGGAATGGGTATAGTATTTCTGCCTGGTATGATGACAGGTCAAATTCTAGCAGGTGCTGCTCCTTTAACGGCTATAAAGTATCAGATAGCTATTATGATGGGAATTTTAGGTAGTGTCACCTTAACTGTATATTTGATGGTAAAGTGGGGTATGAAAACTTTCTTTAATGAACGTGCTCAAATAAACGTTGAGTGAGAAAATTATATAAGAAAGGATGATCTTTATCAATAACACAAAGGTTGTTTTAATCTTGGTTGATAAAAGAACTGATGCTGCTTTAAAGGTACAGAAAGTGCTAACTGAAAATGGTTGTAAGATCAAGACTAGACTGGGTGTTCATGAAACAAGCAGTTGTGAAGAAGAGGGTTTAATCTTTTTGAATATTGATAGTTCAAAAAAAGAGGCAGATGTTTTAATTAATGAATTAAATCAAATAAAACGAGTAAAAGCAAAACTTGTTGAAATGAGACTAGAAAATTAATGGAAGTAAATATTGACAAATGTCTAATATTGTGTTATATTTAAACCGTTGAGCAGAAAAAAATATGGAAGAATGCTCAATAAAGAAATTTAGGAGGAATATATTTTAATGACTTACACAGGAAC
>JBNJDL010000259.1:0-3249 GCA_051744825.1 Bacillota bacterium
TTCTAATTTTATCAGCGGAATTATTATTTTGATTGATAAATCAGTTAAACCTGGTGATGTAATTGAAATAGATAATACATACGGTTTAATATCTAGTCTTAATTCTAGATTCGTCTCCATTGTCACTCTCAATGGTGGAGAATATTTGATTCCTAATGAAGATTTAATCACTAAAAAAGTGGTTAACCTATCCTATAGTGACAAACTAATCCGCTTAGAAATCCCAGTCGGTATTTCTTATAATAGTGATGTTGAACAAGCAATTGAATTAATTGAGCAAGTTGCTAAAGATCATCAACGCGTAACAAGTCACAAAGAACCTTCTTGCCTGCTGACTGGTTTTGGGGCTAGTTCTGTTGAGTTGAAATTAAAATTTTGGATTGTTGACCCTGAAAATGGACTAGACAATATTAAAAGCGAACTCTTTTTAAAAATATGGCAGGCTTTTCAAGAACATAATATTGAAATCCCTTATCCTCAACATGATTTACATCTGCAATCCTTACCTACTGAATTAAAAGAAAAACAGCCTTCTACTTAGTTTAGTAAAAGACTGTGTTTATGACTTTTCTTTAGTTTTAATTTGAAATCAACTTTAATCTCTATGAGTAAAACCGTAAATTAAAATAATAATTATGAAAATTAAAATTATCAAGGGCAGAATCAAATTAAAAGTTTGTAAATTATCTAAACTACCAAAAAACTTTATTACTTCATCAACTGATTCAATATTTTTTTCACTAATTGTTGAAATATAATCATTCCAAACACTTATTAAAGTTATCAGTTGCAGCATCGAAATAAAAAATAGAATTTGGCTTTGTTTGCCTTCATTTCTAGCATTTTGTTTAGAATATAATCTGTTTAAATAATCTTTGAAATTATCTATATATTGCTTAGAACTTTCTAAAAAACTCTCTACATTCCAATATTCTTCTATAACAGAATATATTTGTTTGTTATCCGTTTCAATTGCCCGCTTGAAATTTTCATTAAATATATATAACATCTGCATTTTATTAATTATACTATCAATTATATCAATTTGAGTTGAAATTATTTTTGAAGAAGTTGAAGATAATATCTCATAATTCATCTTCTCTATTAAATCATAAATAGTTGAAAGATAAAACCATACATATTGAATATGAAACTGAATTGGCATATATCGGTATTCACCATTTTTACTTTTTAAAAATATAGTGTGAAATCTACCATTAAAATAATACGCCTTTTCTCCTCTGATTTTTATAGGGTCATATTCATTTTTCACTCTTTCAGCAAAATCATTAGTTTTAATTATTTTTCCTTTGATTTCATTAAAATCTGATTCTGTTATATCATTATTATAAACTAAATTTGTAATGTTCCCTGTGTTATAATCAATATATATATTGTTTTCATCTACTTCAGCATCGTACAATGAATTAACAATATAATATATTTTATTCAAAGCTATCTCTTCTATTTTTTTAGTCCATTTACTAACTTGTGAACATTTATCTTCTCTAACTAAAATATTTCTAATAGTATTATATAAATCTATTTTATATTTTTCACCATTTTTAATTTGGGTACTTATTTCACTATTACACTTAAGCAACTTCTTAATTTTAGATTCATTAAATTCAAACACAATTTTATATACTAACGTAAAAGTCATAAGTTTATAATCATATAATAGGAAAAAATTAGTTTTCTCTTGAATGAAATTTTTAAATAATGAATGTTTATTATTCACTAAGTAATCATTTTTTAATTCTTCTTTTAAAATTTCTTTATCTATTTCATCTAATTCAATAACAAAAAAAGTATCATATACACTATATGACCTTGTAAAATAATTCAACCACTCTGGTTTAGTCGAAGATGAAATCTGTTCGATATTCTCTATTTTTGTTTTTTTAGTATAAAATTTTTTCATTGCAATTTCAGAAAAACAAACAGGTTGTACACAAAAAAATGAAAATGTGATATCATAAGTATTTTTTCCCATGCCCTTCTAAATACTCCTCCCTTAATGGTTCTTTTCTATAATCAAGTAAATATTCTTCATGAACTTTAATATCAGATATTGCAACAATTCTTATTGGATTATAAACTATTTCTAGATTAGGAGTTCTAGAATGATTAATAAAACTATATTTAGTTCTTAAAGGTCTAACTAATAAGGTTTCCTCATCAACAGCATTCCACTCCATAAATAAATACTGGTCTATATCTGAAATTTCATTTTCTAACTTTTGGACAATATTCTCATATTCATTCCACTTTATTATTTGACCATCTAATATTCCTAATATAGTACCTGCTTTAATAGATTCAGAAGCAAATAATCCTAACCCATGAATTGAACTTTCTTTTATATAAGAAAAACTAACATTATCAATAACATTGTTTTTAATTAAATTTAATTCTTTAGAAGTATATTCTTGCATTTTAAAATTCCTCCTTATTCAAAACCATATCATCAAATAATAAAACTTTTCCTTATTCTTGGTTTTCTTGATTTAATTATATTATTCCTGCTTAAATATTAATATTATCTATTTCTCATAATTTTCAATGACCAATTGAAACTAAAATTTATATATATAATAAAAAATATAATTCAATGTTATAAAATCCTTTTATTTGGCTTTATTCAAAAAAACAAAAAGCTATTTAAACCAGAGTCAATCGTGGTTTGAATAGCTAAATAAGCCGGGCTAACTAATTGTAGTTACTTTTAAAATGTTTTCGTTAACGATATATTAATATCAGTCGTAGCCTCATCGCTTATTTGCACATACGGCAAATAAGCAATATCTATTTTTGTCTGCACATCATAATTATAGGTTAAACCTACATTCACACCATCAAGTTTCGGCGTAGATAATCTTTCTTGATTGTTAGTCTTAGCAAACAATCTATGTTTACTTCCCACCCGCAGTGTTCTTTTCAGTAATATCATTTTCTGCTCCCCAATTAAAGTCAATCTTGGTATCTTGAATTTTTTCTAATAGCAATTTTCTGATTTTAATCAGATTCACCATCACTAAGATTCAGATCAATTAACGCTACCATGCTATCATCTTCATTAGTTTGCTTAGTTCTTCGTATTCCATTCTTATCATGTCATTTTTAAAAAAATTAATATGAATTTTTGGGAATGATATGTTTGCCGTTTTATTCTGCTTTTAGTTCTCGATAACTGACCTAATATCTACTGTTTTTTCTTGATTTTCCGCATTAACTCCAAGCCCCAAT
>JBNJDL010000260.1:0-3247 GCA_051744825.1 Bacillota bacterium
AAAAGCACCTGTAACAAAACGTTCTTTAACTACTTAAATGAAATAGAGATAAGAGCTTGATAGAATGGTTTCTAAGATAGATTATTTTGCAATTAATGAATATTATATATTAAAAAATGGGAATAAAAAACTCATAAATTTCTAAATTTAATGAAAAAGAAATATTAAAAATTACTAGTAAAATAATAAGAGAATAGTAAAATTTATAGCTTAATATCAATAAAGAAGAATTAATAAGAAAGAAAATCTAAAGAAAGTGCATTTTTTGAGATCATTTTATTAATTACATATGATTTAATTATTATATCTATAAAAACTAAGTTTAATACTAATTACTAGTATGATATAATTATAATTGCATCAATATAAATGATAGACTTCAGAATGAATCATACGTAATGATGCGCTTTATACCGAATCATAAGTATTGATAGACTTAAAAGCGAATCAATAGATAAGCGTTTAAATAGTTAATAAGGAGTGTGATGAAAATGTACTGTGCAATTATTGGAGATATTGTTAATTCTAGAAAAATATCAAATAGGTCTAAAGCACAAGAAAAGTTAAAAAAGATATTAAGTAATTTAAACTCAAATTATAAAAATAACATTGCATCAAAGTTCACTATTACCTTAGGTGATGAATTTCAAGGGTTATTATTTAATACCAATAATTTAATTTCTATTATTGATAGAATCAAAATAGACTTTTATCCACATATAATTAGGTTTGGGATAGGTATAGGTGATATTAATACTAAAATTAATAAGAATATATCAATTGGTAGTGATGGTCCAGCTTATTATGCTGCTCGAAAAGCAATTGATGATATCAAAAAAGTGAGCAAAAGTTATGAAAGTCCTGAACAAGATATTAAAATTTATAAATATAAGGATTATAATAATACTAAGTTACAACTAATCAATTCTAATTTAGTATTATGTACTTACATTGAAAATCGATGGACAGATAAACAAATAGAGGTTATAAAATTATTAAAATTTGAGAATAAATCTCAGAGAGAAATAGCAAAAGAAGTACAAATTACCCAACCAAGTGTGCAAAAAAGATTAAATTCAAGTGGCTATTTTACATATAAAAGATCAAGGGATACTGTTGAGAAAATATTAATAGATATTTGGGAGGAGCTAGATGAGAATTAGTTCATTTCTTTACTTTATTTTATTGCATATTTTAGGTGACTATTATTTTCAAAACGAAAAATTAGCAACCGATAAAAAGCAGAAGTATAAAAAAGTAATTTTACATGGATTAATTTATTTCATTCAAGCCTTTATAATATCAGTAATCTTATTGGATATTGATTCAATATATTATGTAATAATATTTTCGTTTATTCATTTATTAATAGATTCAGGGAAGTACCTTATTAATAAAATTATATTAGTTTCTAAAGAAAAAGGATATTCAATTGATTTAAAAGCTGCTGAAATTAAATTGTATATTACAGATCAATTATTTCACATTGTTTCTATTTATATGTTTAATTTATATCTAGCGAATAATTTAAATGTTATTAAAAAACCAATGTTTTTGAAATATATGGCTTCGGATTTTGATTTAGTCAGCATTTTTTGTTTTATTATCATGATTTTATTGATTTTAAAACCTGTAAATATTACTTTCAGAATATTTTTTTCACATATAAAACCTAACATTCAAAAAGAGAGTAATGAAAAAGAATATAAAGTTGGGAGTTTGATTGGAAGTATAGAAAGAATAATAATATCTATTTTATTATTAATTAATCAATATACAGCTATTGGTTTTATTCTTACAGCTAAATCAATTACTAGATATGATAAAATTTCGAAGGACCAAGAGTTCGCAGAATATTATTTGCTAGGAACATTGTTTAGCATGCTGTCAGCTATGGTTATATATTTTGTGTTTTTTAAAATATTATTGTAGTTATAAACTAAATAAATGAATTTATACATATTAAGATAATTAGAAAAATATAAAATATAACAGCATAAATTTAGGAGGTTCTTATGCAGGATTTAAATAGTAAATTAAATACACACTTTAGTGGAAAAGTTGTTAGAAAAGACTTAAGTAAAAAAATCAAAGAAGGTGCCAATGTACCTGTTTATGTTTTAGAATATTTATTAGGTATGTATTGTGCTACTGATGATGAAAAAGCTATTAAAGAAGGCGTTAGTAGAGTAAAGAAAATATTAGCTAAAAACTTTGTTAGGCCTGATGAAGCTGAAAAAATAAAATCTAAAATTAAAGAATTAGGTCAATATACAGTTATTGATAAAATAAAAGTCAAACTTAACTCAAGAAAAGATATATATGAAGCAAGTTTTTCTAACTTAGGATTAAGACATATATATATAAGTAGTAAATATGTAAAAAAGTTTGAAAAGCTATTAGCAGGTGGTATTTGGTGTATTTTAGATATGTCTTATACCTTTGATGAAGAACTAGATGAAAGTCCATTTAATATTGAAAAGCTTAAACCTATTCAAATACCTAATATGGACCTTGAAGTTATTTTTAATGGGAGAAGAAATTTTAATAAAGAAGAATGGATGAATGTTTTAGTTAGATCTTCAGGACTAGAACCAACTCAATTTGAAGAAGAAACAAAATGGCATATTATTGAAAGATTAGTACCTTTAGTAGAAAACAATTATAATTTATGCGAACTTGGACCGCGAGGAACAGGAAAGTCTTATGTTTATAAAGAAATATCACCAAATTCAATTCTAATATCTGGTGGTCAATCGACTGTAGCTAATTTATTTTATAACATGAATACAAAACAAGTAGGTCTTGTTGGAATGTGGGATACAGTTGCATTTGATGAAGTTGCAGGTATTAAATTTAAAGATAAAGACGGTGTACAAATCATGAAAGACTTTATGGCCTCAGGTTCTTTTGCTAGAGGAAGAGAAGAAAAAAGTGCAAGTGCTTCAATGGTTTTTGTAGGAAATATAAATGAAAGTGTTGAATCTGTTTTAAAATCATCACATTTGTTTTCACCATTTCCAGAATCAATTGCATACGATACAGCTTTTTTTGATAGAATGCATTATTATTTACCAGGATGGGAAATTCCTAAAATGAGGCCAGAGTTTATAACAGATGAGTATGGTTTTATAGTAGATTATTTAGCTGAGTTTTTACGAGAAATGAGAAAGCATTCTTATACTGATGCTATTGATGAATATTTTAATTATGGTAATAACTTAAATCAAAGAGATGTTATAGCAGT
>JBNJDL010000261.1:0-3225 GCA_051744825.1 Bacillota bacterium
GGTGATAAATTGAGAGCGATTCGAGGGGCAATTACTGTAAAGAATAATTCTAAGGATGAAATAAAAAAAGCTAGTCAAAAATTAATTAAAAAAATTTTAGAAAAAAATAATATTGAAGAAGAAGAAATTGTTAGTATAGTTTTTACTGCTACTAAAGATTTAAATAAATATTATCCTGCAGCAGCAATACGAGAAAAATCTTTTAAATTTGTTCCTTTAATGTGTTATCAAGAGATGGAAATTGAAAATTCTTTAGAAAAATGTATTAGAGTAATGGTTTATGTTAATATAAACACTAATTTAGAAAATATAAATCATGTATATTTGAAAAAAGCAAAATCATTAAGAAAAGATCTCATAGACTAAATAAAAAGGTGATATAATGAAATCAGTAATAGCAATAGATGGACCAGCCGGAGCTGGTAAAAGTACAATAGCAAGAAAATTAGCCAAAAAGTTAAATTATCGATATTTAGACACAGGAGCTATGTATAGAGCAGTAACATATTATGCTATAAAGTCAAACATAGATATTTCAAATAAAAAAAAATTAGTTGAAATCGCTAAAAATATAGATATTACTTTTAAGACTAATGATAATAATAAAACTAATATTTTTGTTAATAATGAGGATGTTAGTAAAAAAATAAGAAAACGAAAAATTGATAATAATGTTTCTGAAGTGGCTAAAATATCAGGTGTAAGAAAAGAAATGGTTAAAATACAACAAGACATCGCAAAAGATGGGAAAATAATTGTTGATGGTAGAGATATAGCATCAAGAGTTTTACCAAATGCTGATTTAAAAATATATTTAACTGCCTCTGTTGAAGAAAGAGCTAAAAGAAGACATGAAGAATTGCTAGAAAAGGGAGAAGAAAGCAGTTTTGATAAAATAAAAGATGAAATTAAAAAGCGAGATAAATTAGATAAAAATAGGGAACATTCTCCTTTAATAAAAACAGAAGATGCTATATTAATAGATTCTACTAATTTATCAATTGAAGAAGTTATAAATAAAATAATGTCATTAATAGTAGAAGAAGGTGATTAGTGATAATGATAGATTTATTAGGTAATATAATTTATTGGGTTGCTTATGGTTTTTTTTGGCTTTATTTTAAAATAGTACATAGACTTGAAATTAAAGGGAAAAAAAATAGATACAAGGAAGATTCAATGATTATTATGGCCAATCATATTACTGCACTTGATCCTCCTTTAATTGGAATTATAATGAATAGAAAAGTACATTTTATGGCAAAAAAAGAATTATTTGAAAATTTTATTACAGACAAAATATTTAGAGCTATAGGTACCTATCCTGTAAAAAGAGGAAGGCCTGATAGAGGTGCATTAAGAGAATCTTTTAGGCTATTAGATGAAAATAAAGCAATTTGTATTTTTCCAGAGGGAACAAGATCAAAAACTGGGAAATTAGGAAAAGCTAAAGCTGGTGCTATTTTAATTGCATTAAAAAGTGAAAGTCCAATTTTACCAGTTGGAATTAAAAAAGAAAAAAATAGTTTAAAGTATAAAGTTTCTATTGGTAAGCCATTTACTCTTGATGAATATTATGATAAAAAAGTATCAAAAAATGAAAGAAAAGAAATAGCTGAGAATATTATGCTAAAAATTAAAAATGAAATTGATAAAATTTAATTATAATTTTTTACTGAAGCACCTTGATAGGTGCTTCTTTCTGTATTATAATATAAACAGTGAGAATATGTTTATTATAAATACATATTTTTTTGTTTAATAAGGAGGATTTTATAGATTTATAGAGAAAATTTAAATAGTATGGGATAAAATTATAAAGAAAAGTGGAATAATATTTATTGTATTTGTCTTGTTGGGTTGGAAGGAGGTGACAGTGCTGGAGATAATAACTGCAGAAGAATCAGGCTTTTGTTTTGGAGTTCAGAGAGCTGTAGACATTGCAATTGAATCAGCTAACAATAAAGAAAATGAAAATGTTTATACACTTGGACCAATTATTCATAATCCCCAGGTCGTTGAAAAACTAGAAGAGTTAGGTATTAAATCTATTGATTCTCTAAAAGAAATTAATGAAGGTACAATTATTATTAGATCTCATGGAGTTGAACCTAGTATTTTAAATAAGGCTCAAGAAATGGGATTAAATATCATAGATGCAACATGTCCTTATGTTAAAAATGCTCAAAAATATGCAGCAAAATTAATAAAAGAAGATTATCAGACTTTTATTTATGGAGATAAAGATCATCCAGAAGTTAAAGGAATACATGGTGCAACAAATAAAAAAGCTATTGTTATAAATTCAACAGAAGAAGTTTTTGAATATGATTTAGATGATAAAGTAGGTTTTGTAGCTCAAACAACTAAGTCACCATCTTCTTATAAAGAATTAATTTCGGAAGTATTGATAAATACTAAAGAGTTAAAAGTTTTTAATACAATATGTAATACTACTGAAATTAGACAAAATTCTGCTATAAATTTGGCAAATGATGTTGATGCTATGTTTGTAATAGGGGGACATAATAGTGCAAATACATCTCGTTTAGCAGAAACATGTAAAAAAACTAAAACCCCTACTTATCATATAGAAACCGAAGATGAAATAAAATTAGATTGGATTAAAGAAAAAGAAAAAATTGGGATAACAGCCGGAGCTTCTACTCCGGATTGGTTAATAAAGGAGGTCATTGAATTTATGAGTGAAGAAAAGAAAGATGTTGAAGTAGAAAAAATGAATGACGAGGTTGTTGAAGAAAGTGAGGAGGTAAAAGATTCTGAGGCTGTTGAAGCTGAAGAAAATGAATCTTCTTCTGAAGAAGAAAAAACTCAAGAAGAGATTAAATACAGTGATAATGATATAGCTGACCTTAAAAAAGGTCAAACTGTAAAAGGCACTGTTGTTGAAGTCAATGATGAAGGCGTTTATGTTGATGTTGGTTATAAGACTGAAGGATTTATTCCTCTTAGAGAATTAGCTCACAACAAAGTTGAAGAAGCTTCTAAAGAGGTAGAAGAAAATGATGAAATTGAAGTAGTAATTTTGACTATGGAAAATGATGATGGTGAAATGATTCTCTCTAAAAAGAGAGCAGACTATGAAAAAGCCTGGGAAGATATTATGGAATCATATGAAAATGATGAAATAATTGAAGCTGAGGTTACTAAAAAAGTTAAAGGTGGATTAGTTGTTGATGTTGGTGTAAGAGGATTTATTCCAGC
>JBNJDL010000262.1:0-3220 GCA_051744825.1 Bacillota bacterium
TTCCAGGAGATTTAATCATTTCAGTATATTCAGCTAAAGTAATCCCCTGAATCTTTTCATTAATATTATCAAGCTTTTTCAAAATTTTATTCTCAGTATTTTTATCCATATTAATCCCCCTTTAAAAGAGTAGACAATTTGAATTTCTCTATTATTTAAACTCTTTTAATTGCTTTATTGATAATTCATTAAAATCATCTATAATAAGATCAGCAGGAGAAAGATCCTGATTACCTGAATTTTCATTCTTATAAGCAATGCAATTCATTCCAGCTTTTTTAGCTGCTTTAACTCCATTATGTGAATCTTCAATAACAAGAATATTATCTGAAGTAATATCTAAGTCTCTGGCAATTTTTAAAAATAAATCAGGCGCAGGTTTTCCATTACTTACATTTTCTCCACTTTCTATAACCTGAAATAAATCTTTTATATTAAGAAATGAAATAACTGCATATATTAATTTTTCTGGAGAAGAAGAACCCAGTGCTAATTTCAATTCACTATCTGCTATTTCATTAATCACCTTGACCACATTATCTACTGCCATTACTTCACCATTATTTACATGTTCTAAATTTTTTTCTTGCTGTAATTTAGTTAATTTTTTGGGGCTTTCTTCTAAATTATGTCTCTCTGTTATTAATTCCCACATTTCTTGATTAGAAGTTCCTATATAACTATTATACTCAGACTTACTTACTTCAATATCTAATTCAGAAAAAATTTCTTTATTAACTTCATAATGAAGTGGTTCACTATCAACAATAACCCCGTCCATATCAAAAATCACTGCTTCAATAATATTATCACCTTACTTTCTCTAATTATTAAGTAAAAAAGGGTTACCATTTCAGGCAACCCTAACTTTTGTAATTAAACTAAATTTATTTCAAAATAAGATATTTTACTCTTCTTCATGTAATACAGAAGCACATCTTTCACAAACATCATCATATTTTTCATCTTCACCTACTGTAGTACTATATTTCCAACATCTTTCACATTTTTCTCCATCTGCTTCTTTTACTATAATTTCTATCTCAGTTTCATTTCCCTGATGTGCATCTTCATCTATTACATCAACTAACTCAACTTGAGATACAATAAATAAATCTGCTAATTGATCAAAATGTTTCTCAAGGAATTGTGCCTGACTTTCATCCTTTGCTTTTAATATAACTTTAGCTTCAAGAGAATTTCCTATATTTTTATTTTCTCTGGCAAGCTCAAGTGCTTTAGAAACATCTTTTCTAATATCTAAAAGCTTAGCCCAACTTTGCATTAAATCTTCATCACTTATATCTGCTGAAAACTCTGGCCAATCTGCTAAAAATACACTTTTATTTTTTTCTTTTTCATCTTCTAAATATCCCCAAACTTCTTCTGAAGTATGAACTAATACAGGAGATACAAGCTTAACTAAAGTTTTTATCATATCATAAAGAGTACTTTGAGCAGCTCTTCTACTTAAAGAATCAGTACCATCAGTATATAAGCGGTCTTTAACTACATCTGCATAAAGTGAACTCATTTCAACAGTACAGAAATTATGAATATCATGATAAACTCGATGATATTCATACTCTTCATAAGCTTTAGTTACTTTTTCACTTAACTCTTTTAATCTAATCATAATCCAGCGATCAAGTTCAGGTCTTTTTTCAAAAGGAATATAATGAGCTTCTTCAGAAAAGTCTCCTATGTTTCCAAGAATAAATCTAAATGTATTTCTTATCCTTCTATAAACTTCTGAATTTTGTTTAATAATCTTATCAGAAACACTTACATCATTTTTAAAATCTGAAGAGGCAACCCATAAACGAAGAATATCTGCTCCATATTGATCTATTACTTCATGTGGTGAAACCACATTTCCAACAGATTTAGACATTTTATTTCCTTTATCGTCAACAATAAAGCCATTAGTAACTACTGCTTCATAAGGAGCCTTTTCTTCAGTTGCAACTCCAGTCAATAAAGAAGAATTAAACCATCCTCTATATTGATCAGTGCCTTCTAAATAAAGCTGTGCAGGCCATTCAAGGTTATCTCTTGTTTCTAAAACAGCTTTATGACTGGAGCCAGAATCAAACCAGACATCCATGATATCTTCTTCTTTACTAAAATGATTCCCTCCACAATGAGGACACTTATAATTATCAGGTAAAATTTCTTTGGCTTCTTTTTCATACCAGGCTCCAGACCCTTCTTTTGCAAAAAGATTCTTAACAGCTTTTAAAGTTTCATCATTTATTATTGATTCTCCACAATCATCACAATAAAAAATTGGTATTGGAACTCCCCATTTTTTCTGGCGAGAAATACACCAATCTGTTCTATCAGCCACCATATTGGCCATTCTCTTTTCTCCCCACTCTGGGTACCAATCAACATTATGGATTTCATCTAAAACATTTTCTTTTATAGCTTCTATAGAAGCAAACCATTGATCTGTTGCTCTAAAAATTAGTCCTCCTTTACATCTCCAACAATGAGGATAGCGATGATCCATAAAATCTAAATTTAATAGAAGATTTTTTTCTTTTAAAAGATCAGTTACTTTTATATTTGCATCATCATAATACATACCTTCAAACTGGCCAGTTTCTTCTTCATCTGTAAAATAGCCCTTATTATCCATTGGAGCATAAACATCAAGGTCATATTCTCGTCCTACAACAAAGTCATCATGACCATGGCCAGGTGCAGTATGAACACAGCCAGTACCCTGTTCAAGTGTTGCATGTTCACCTAATATAATAAGTGAGTCTCTGTCTGCTATTGGATGAGAAGCTTTTTTGTTTTCTAACTTAACCCCTTTAAAAGTTGAGCCTAATTTTTTATAATTTTCTATTCCAACTTCATTCATTACAGTATCTACAAGTTCTTCAGCTAAAAGCATTTTTTCCCCATCAACTTCAACTACTCTGTAGTCAAGGTCAGGATTAACAGTTATTGCAAGATTAGCAGGAATAGTCCAGGGAGTTGTTGTCCAGATTAGTATATGACTATCTTCGGGTTTAAGTTCCACACCTCCAACTTTCATTTTCTCTTTTACAGGAAATTTTACATAAATTGAAGGTGAGCGGACTTCTTTATATTCAACTTCTGCTTCAGCTAAAGCAGTTTGACAACTTGGACACCAATGAACAGGTTTTTGTCCTTTATAAAATAAATCTTTTTTAGCCATTTCCCCAAAAACTTCAATTTGTTTTAC
>JBNJDL010000263.1:0-3213 GCA_051744825.1 Bacillota bacterium
AGGTAGTTGGCGGGTAGTATGTTTCTATCCAGGAGATTTCACTTACGTCTGACCTACTGAACTGTCGGCAGTTGCCGTCAAGTATGATGAATTACAGGACATGGGCGTAGAAGTTATTGCGATTAGCACAAACAGCAAGTTTAGCCATAAAATCTGGGATGAAACTGAATTATCAAAAATGGTAGATGGTGGTATCCCTTACCCAATGGTATCTGATACAGCAGGTAAGATTGGACGCAAATTTGGTGTTTATGATGAAGATGCCGGCGTAGATGTTCGCGGTAGATTTATTATTGATCCTGATGGTGTTTTACAGGCAATGGAAGTACTTACACCTCCTGTAGGTAGGAATGTGGAAGAGCTTATCAGACAGGTTCAGGCCTTCCAGTTAGTTAGAGAAACCGGTGGTAAAGAAGTCACACCTTCCGGCTGGAGACCAGGTAAACCTACTTTAAAACCAGGACCTGATGCAGTTGGTAAGATCTATAAACAGTGGAAACCTGATAATGCTTTTAATGAATA
Source organism: Bacillota bacterium (assembly GCA_051744825.1). Lineage (GTDB taxonomy): Bacteria > Bacillota > Halanaerobiia > Halanaerobiales > DATFIM01 > DATFIM01. Next base: position 523 of record JBNJDL010000263.1, read on the forward strand.
ATTAAAATTCAAAAGCTAAATATCAAATAAAAAGCTGACAGTTGAGCTCCGCATTCAATTTGCACCTCAACTGTCAGCTTTATTATATTAATTGCTGTTTATTTAAAATTTTTATTAAGAATTAAGCATTTCTCTCATCTTTAAAAATTCAAAAATACTAAAATCAACTGAGAAAAAATAATCAGAAATTTCTCTGGTCGTTTTTCCTTTCGAAAACTCTTTTAAATCCCTGCGGAAGGCATAAATTTCATCCAGATGTTCCAGCAAAATATCTATAATTTCTGACTGGAAATGCTGATTACGCTCACTTTTGATAATCTCCACACATTTTTCCCGGGGGAAAGCCTCTTTGTAAACTCGTTTGGAGGACAGGGCATCAAAAACATCTGCCAGCGCCACAACCCTGGCCTCAATTGGAATTTCTTTTTTTTTGAGCCCCTCAGGATAACCACTGCCATCCCACTTTTCGTGATGAGAGTAGGCAATATTGTAGGCCATATTTAATACTTTAGAGTGGGAACCAGATAGAATTTTAGCTCCAATTTCGGGATGATTCTGCATTACCTCATATTCGTCAGCTGTTAACTTTCCTGGCTTCTGCAGTATTGAATCCGGGATTCCAATTTTACCTAGATCATGTAAAAGAGAGGCAAAGAAAATATTTTCAATCCCCTCTCGATTTACTTCCAATTCTCTAAAAATTAAAGCTGAAGTAAATCCAATTCTCAAAATATGAAAAAGGCTGTCTTCATCCCTATATTCAGCTGCCTCACATAATTTCTGCATAATCTCGCGACTCAGCTCTTTATTATCTGCTACCATTGCATCTAAACGCATTTCCTTTTCTTCCAGGCTGCGCAGTTTATCTTCCAACTCAAAAAGTGAGTCATTGATAAATAATGAGATCAATTTATGCAGTTCAGGTTTTTCATTATTTAATTCCGCCGGCTGCCAGTCCTCTTTCAGATAAGCAATATCTCTTTGCTCCAATAAATTATGATAATAGGCTGCTGAATTTTCTACAACTTCATTTTCCAGACTCAAAAAACCTTTAAAAATACGGTAATCATCTTTATCTATTCTCTGCAGAGCTGGCTCTTCTTTAGTTGCCAGCACTGCAGAATAATCAGGGTGTACTACTGTAACTGCCCATTCTTGGAGTAAAGGTGAATCAGCTGCAAGTTCAATAAAGTTTGTGTTTTTGAAATCATCAGCTGCCTCAGCAGGAATATTTCTGGCAAAAACAAAGATCTGGCGGCAGATTTGATCAAATTCAAGATAGCGCTTTTTCTCATAGAGAAAATACTTATAGTCCTGAAATAAAACATAGATGTCTGCAAATAAGCCATATTCTTTTACAACTTTTTCTATAGAGTGAGACATTGCAACCATTGAAGCCTTTGTATAAAATTCAGTATCCAGCATTGAAAAATTTTTAGCTGAATTATCATATAAACCTTCCATTTCTTCCACCCTTCTAATTTTAATTGATCTCTAATAATTTCTTAGTAAATAACTTTATGAATAAATTGAAAGAAAACTGGTCTTCTACACTAATCTAAATTAAATCTTCTAATAATTCTACTGCTTTAGTTACAGCTGCAGGTTTAAGTGTTTTAGCTCCTTTAAAATTTCTATCTTTTTCATTTTTATGTTTACCAAAACCATCAAGATCATAAGCAACCATCATCGACTTACCAATAGGTTTATCTATAACCAAAAACCATTCTCTAACCAATTCATGTCTGGGTGGTAAATTAATTAGTTCAATATTTGGATGGGGATCTAAATTGGCATCATTTTCTCCAAAAACATAAATTTGATCTACATTATCAGCCATTTCATGATATCTATCCCAGATTGCCTCTGCCCGTGATTGCTTTTGAAATCCAGCATAGACTGTAGCTCCCTCTCCCTTATTCAGCAGTACTTTTTCCATTATGTAACACATTCTATCCAAATTTGGAATTTTAGTTTCAAATTTTAGTGAAAATGATTTTAATTTGTTCTTATCAGCATCTTTTCCTAATTCTTCTACCTCACCATCTACTTCTTCAAATATTTCGTGATACAATGATAAATTTTTCATATTATCCCTCCATTATTTTTAAATCTCTAACATTCTTTAGTCGATTAAATATCAAAAAAGTAATTACTGATACTATTGAAGCTTTTAATAAATTAAAAGGTAAAATACTCAAAGTCAGATAACTAAAAAGACTATTTACAAAAGGATTAACAGCAGCTGTGATATCAACTATTTTTTCTACTGGTAAGGAAAGAAATTTTTCATAGAGTGGTATTATAATAATTAAATTGACCAATACCGAAACAATACCCATTACAACTACTGCAATACCAGAAGATTTCAAAAAACTAAAATCTTTATTCCTGTATAAGTAAGAGGAAACCCCAACCAGGGAAGCTCCAACCAAACTATTTGCTAATTCACCAATGCCCATATTGGAACTAATAAATAGGTGAATGAAATTTTTAGCAAAGACTACACTTATACCTACCAGTGGTCCAAACACATATGCTAATATCATTGCTGGAACTTCACTAAAATCAATTTCCAGAAAAAAAGGGAAAAAAGGAATGTTTAAAGCAAAAAGCATTATGATAAATGATAGAGCACTAAAAATTGAAATTAAAACAAGTTTTCTGATTTTCAAGTTATTATCACCTCCA
>JBNJDL010000264.1:0-3198 GCA_051744825.1 Bacillota bacterium
TTTGCAGGTATGAGAAATTATGATGGAGTATTACATTTTAGTCCTTATTTACCAGATGATTGGGATAATTATAAATTCACTATTAAATTTAAAGGAAGAGAAATTTTAATTGAAGTTGATGAAAGTAAAGTTAGTTATTCCTTGCTTGAAGGTGAAAATTTAGTAATTAAGCATATAAATGAGGATTTAGAAATTCCTAAAAATTGCAAAGTTAATGCTTCTTTGAAAAGTAACTAAGTAAAAAAGAGGAGAATCAATAATGGAAAAATCAAATAAAAAAATATATTTTATGTTAATTGCCGGTGTTTTTATAATTTCATTTTCTGCTATTTTAATTAAATTAGCAGATGCTCCTCCAATTATTATAGCTTTTTATCGTATGTTATTTAGCTCATTACTTTTAACTCCAGTTTTTTTAGTAAAATATAAGTCGAAGGCCAAGATATTTTTAGATTATAGGGCTGTTATCGTTGGGTTCTTTTTAGCTATACACTTTATTCTCTGGATTACAGCTTTTGAATATACTAATGTTGCTAATGCAGTAATCTTTGTTGCTATGCAGCCCTTGTTTACCCTTTTATTAGAATATATATTTGCCAAAGAAGATTTAAGGCAAGGGGTTGTTTTTGGTGTTGTTTTAGCATTGATAGGAAGTGTGATAATAAGTATTGGAGATATAAATGTATTATTTTCAAAAATATGGGGAGATTTACTTGCTTTAGCAGCATCAGTCTTTGCAGCTTCTTATTTATTTATTGGTAGAAGCTTAAGAAAAAAAGTAGATTATTTTCCATACTTATATACAATATATACTTATGCAGCTTTATTTTTAGGTATATTTGCTTTTATAAGAGGTTTAGATTTTAGTGGACATGGAAGTATAAATTATATTTATTTTTTAGGTTTAGCAATAGGGCCAACTTTAATTGGCCATTCAATATTAAATTATTCAGTTAGATTTGTCCCAACAACAATTGTATCTCTATCTATTTTAGGTGAGCCTATTTTTTCTACTTTACTTGCTTGGTGGATTTTAAATGAAAGAATTACTTTTATAACTATTTTAGGTGGAAGTTTTATTTTGGGCGGAATTTATTTTGCTCTTAGAGTAAAAGAAGACAAAGTTTCAAATAAAAGTGAGGTGCTTAAAGGTGAATGAAGAAATAAAAAAGAAAGCTCAAAAAATCAAGTTATTTATTACAGATGTTGATGGAGTAATGACAGATGGTAGTTTGATTTTAGGAAATAATGGTGAAGAATTTAAATCTTTCAATTCTCAAGATGGTATGGGGCTTAAATTATTACAAAGAAGTGGTGTAAAAACTGCAATTATAACAGGAAGAAGTTCTCAAATTGTTGAAAACAGGGCAGATGAACTAGATATTAAAGAAGTACATCAAGGAATAAAAAATAAGTTAAATATTTTCAAATATCTTTTAGATAAGTTTGGCTTACATCCATCAGAAGTTTCTTATATAGGTGATGATATAAATGATTTAGCAGTTTTAAAAAGAGTGGGTTTATCTTTTGCAGTTCAAAATGGAGTAGAGAAAGTAAAAAATGAGGTTGATTATGTTAGTAAAAAAAGAGGAGGAAATGGAGCTTTAAGAGAAGTAATAGAAATAATTTTAGATGCAAATTAATAAAGCAATCAACTGGTGGTGAAAGCTTTGATAAAAAAAGGAATTGATAGTTATAAAGATAATTTAGCTTATGCAACGAAAAATAGCAAATTATTTTTACTTAGTTGCTTTTTTATTTTTATTGGTCGAGGTGGTCTAAGGGTATTATTTAATCTGTACATACAAAATTTAGGCTATTCTGAAGAATTTATAGGTAGTATTTCTTCGCTTCGTTTTATTATTGCTGGAATTATAGCTATACCTTCCGCAATACTTGCTACAAAAATTGGCTATAAAAAAAGTTTGATTATTTCTGCTTTATTATCAATTCTTTCAATTAGTGGTATAGCTATTGTTGATGGAAGAAATTTATTGATTTTATTTAATGTTATTTGGGGTTCATCTACCATGATAGTATCTGTAATTACAGCACCATTTTTAGTAAAAAACAGTACTCCTGAAGAACGGTCACATTTGTTTGGACTAAACTTTGCTATGATTATGATTACTGGAATGGTAGGGAGATCATTTTTTGGTTTTTTAGTTGATTTATTAAAAAATAGCTTTGATGTTATTATTGCCTATAAAATTGTTATTTTTATTATTGTAGCTTTGACAGCCATAGGCTTAATACCTTTATTTTTCTTAAAAGAAAAAGAAATTGAAGCAAAGGATAAGATTAATGAATTAATTATTAATATAAAAGATTTTATAAAAGAAGAAGAAAGCATAAAGAAATTAATTATTTACAGTGTTTTCATTGGTGTTGGAGCAGGTTTGATTGTTCCCTTATTTAATATATTTCTTTATAATAAACTAGCTGCTACTGAAAGTCAAATAGGTATTATAATGGCTGTAGCAAATATTTTAACTGCTTTAGGCTCATTAGCTACACCATTTCTAATTGCAAGATTAGGGAGGATAAAAACTGTAGTTATACCACAAATGTTATCAATAATTTTTTTATTGATGATAGCTTTTACAGGTAATATTTACTTAGTTGCTCTTGCTTATTCATTAAGAAAAATGTTTATGAATATGGTAAATCCTGTAGTTAGAAATTTTTCTATGGAAATAGTTACTGAAGAAAATCAAGCTAATACAAGTAGTATTATGCGCTCAGTACGAAGAATAGGTAGGGGAGTTGGCTCGTTTTTTAGCGGAATTTTTCTTGGAAGCGAAATGTATATAATGCCTTTTATTATTACAGCTATACTTTATTCAACAGGATTTATATTTTTCGCCCATTTTTTCAAAGAGTATAAATAAATAAAAGATTTAGACTTTTTAATTCCACCTTGACATAAGGTGGAATTAGTTTTATACTTTTAAAGGTGAAATTTTGGAGGTGATTTTATGGATATAAAAGATTCTTATTTAAATATGCTAATGAATAATAGAAATGATAAAAAATTAAAAGAAGAGATAGCTCAGGGAAAAATTGGAATTAAAGATATTCTTTTTAGAAATTAATTAAAATTATTGTTTTAATTAAAAAAATTAATTTAAAAATTGTTAAATAAGAACTTGAAATATAATTTCTTAATGTTTATAATATAAACAGAAATTAATAAAG
>JBNJDL010000265.1:0-3180 GCA_051744825.1 Bacillota bacterium
TTTGGAAGCAGCAAAAGTTTCTGCTTTCTGGATGCCTTATGTTAATTTTCTTATGGGACTTGGTACTTCTCTAGTTGTCTGGTATGGTGGAAGACTTGTAATTGGAAAAGCTATAACTCTTGGTACTTTAGCTGGTTTTATTAGTTATATTTCTATGCTCTTGCGTCCTGTAAGACAGACAGGAATGATGATTAATTTTAGCAGTCAGGCAGCAGCTGCAGCAGAAAGAATCTTTGAAGTAATGGATAAAAAGTCTGAGGTAAAAGAATTACCTGGAGCTCATGAAATAAAAGATGTTAAAGGTAAGGTAGAGTATAAAGATGTAAATTTTTCTTATGATAAAAAGAAAAAAGTTTTAAAAGATATAAATTTAGATGTAAATGCAGGTGATACAGTTGCCATAGTAGGGCCAACAGGTGCTGGGAAAAGCACCTTGATTCATTTGCTTCCAAGGTTTTATGATCCTGATCAGGGAGAAATTTTAATTGATGGAGAAAATATAAAAAATTTAACTTTAGAAAGTCTTAGAGAAGAGATTGGGATAGTTTTACAACATACCTTTTTCTTTGCTGCTTCTGTAAAAGAAAATATAACTTACGGTAGACCTGAAGCAAATATAGAAGATATAAAAAAAGCTGCAAAGATTGCTCAAATTCATGATTTTATATCATCTTTGCCTTTAGGTTATGAAACACCTATTGGAGAAAGAGGAGTTAATTTATCAGGGGGACAAAAACAGAGACTGGCAATGGCTAGAGTTTTGCTTACTAATCCAGCCCTCTTGATACTTGATGAGCCAACTTCCAGTATAGATGCCAGTACAGAAGAAAAAATGCAAAAAGCTCTTAAGGAAGTTATAAAAAATAGAACTACTTTTGTTATTGCTCATAGATTATGGACAGTTAAAAATGCTGATAAAATAATTGTAATTAAAGATGGAAAAATAGTTGAAAAAGGTAAACATGAGGAATTGTTGCAAAGAGATGGGTTTTACAGTGAAGTTCATAACAAATTAGAAAAAAGCAATGTAGATACTAATGATAAGGCAGGTGTTAACTAATGAGAGGTGGATTTGGTGGACGTATTTCCTCAGGTGAAGAAGAAGATTTTTCTTTAAAAAAGCTAGATAAAAGAGCAATTAAATTTTTATATAAATATTTAAAACAGCATAGTAAAAAATTATTTTTTGCAATAATATCTATGCTATTAGTAACTTTAACATCACTTGCTGGCCCTTATCTGAGTAAGGTTGCTATTGATAGCTTTATAGCTAATGGTGATTTGAGAGGATTAAATATTATATTTCTTTTAATGCTTTTATCTTATGGGATTTACTGGTTATTTTCATATTTTCAGACATATTTGTCAAAGTGGATTGGGGAAAAAATTGTTGGCTCAATTAGAGAAGATCTTTATAACCATTTACAGGATCTTTCTATTAATTTTTATAATAAAAGAAATACAGGAGATATAATGGCTAGAGTTACCCATGATGTAAATGCTCTATCTGATTTAGTTTCTACAGGTTTTGTTCACTTATTAAATGACTTTTTTACTATGTTAGGGATTGTAGTTATCATGATTTTATTAGATTTAAAATTAGCACTGGTGAGTTTTATAACTATACCATTTATCTTTTTTGCAGTAAGATTTCTTGGTAAAAGAATGAGAGAAGCTTATAGTGAGGTTAGAGAAAAACTTGCTGAACTTAATGCAGATGTTGAAGAAAATCTATCTGGAATTAGATTAGTTCAGGCTCTAAATCGGGAAGCTCAAAATGAAGGTGAATTTAATAAATTAAGCTGGCAAAATTTAAAAGCCAACCTGGCAGCAGCATCATATTTTGCCCTTCTTTTTCCAGTAATGGAATTAAGCAAGGTGCTTGGTGAAGCACTTGTCCTTGCTTATGGTGGTTTTGCAGTTGTACAGGGAACAATTACCATCGGGGTAATAGTTGCTTTTATGGGTTATGTCAGGAGATTTTTTGCTCCCTTAGCTGATTTAAGTCAGGTTTATAATACTTATCAGGCAGCTGGAGCAGCCCTTGATAGAATATATGAATATATGGCTGAAGAAATATCTATCAAAGAAAGCAAAAATGCTGTAGATATAGGTGATGATTTTAATGGAGAAATTAATTTTACTAATGTTTCTTTTTCCTATAATGATGACGAAAAAGTTATAAAAAATCTTGATTTAAAAATTGAAGCTGGAGAAATATTTGCTTTAGTTGGTTCAACTGGAGCAGGTAAAACAACTTTAGTAAAACTTTTAACTCGTTTATATGATATAGATGAAGGGAATATCTATCTTGATGATATTAATTTAAGAGATATTTCAATAAAATCATTGAGAAAAACTATTTCTGTTGTTCCTCAAAATGTTTTTCTTTTTGATAGTACCATCAAAGAAAATATAAAATACGGAAATCCAGATATAAGAGATGATAAGATAATTGAGATTTGTAAAAAGATAAATGCTCATAACTTTATTACAGGTTTACCTGAAGGTTATGAAAGTAAAGTTGGTGAAGGTGGAGTAAAACTTTCTGGAGGCCAAAAACAGCTTGTATCTTTTGCTAGAGCCATGGTAACTGATCCAGATATTTTAATTTTAGATGAGGCTACTTCCAGTGTAGATGCTTATACAGAAGTTCTTATTCAGAAGGCTATGGATGAACTATTAAAAGACAGGACTGTTTTAATGATAGCTCATCGTTTTGCTACGTTAAATAAAGCAAATAGAATTGGGGTTATGAAAGAGGGAAGATTGATTGACTCAGGAAGCCATGAAAAACTACTGAAAGAAAATGAAGTTTATCAATCCTTATATAATAAACAAAATTGAGAGGGGGATAATAGTTGAAATATCTATATATAGTAACCTCAGTATCAATGATAATATCTATTATTGCAGACTGGAAAAAAACTATAAAAGCAGTTAAAATTTCTCTTAAAAAAATGTTGAAAATTATGCCTAATTTTTTACAAATGCTGATAATGGTTGCAATTATACTTTATTTTGTTCCTGATGAAGTAATTGTAAAATATCTTGGGAAAAGTGCTGGCGGAGTTGGTACTGTACTTGGCCTTTCTTTTGGAACGATAACAATGATGCCTGGATTTATTGCTTTTCCTTTAGGAGGTATTCTCCTTGATAAAGGAGTCAGTTATATGAATA
>JBNJDL010000266.1:0-3157 GCA_051744825.1 Bacillota bacterium
AAAAAACAAGAACCCTCACTTAATTGTGAGGGCTCATTTATGATTTCCATCAGTTTAAAAGTTAATGATATTTTACTCTACACCTAGCTCTTCTTTAAGTACTTCATAAGCATCTCTTCCATCTTTAGTTTCTACAAAACTTAGCCATCTTCTAACCTTAACAATATTATTACTTAGCCATTCTTTTGCTACCTCATCAGCATCACGCTCGTTATAACCTAATTCATAAATCCACTTATCATTATCTTCTACATCAACTCTAAATTGCTGCAAAAATCTATAAGCTTGGGGATAATCTTTTTCAAAATCTTTGCGAACTAAAGTATCTACCCAGGAATAAGGACTTTCCCAGAGCCTATCAGGATCTTCTAAATATTTTATATTATAAGTAGTATTCATCCAATGTGGTCTCCAACCAACAAATACTATAAATTCTTCATCTTTAATAGATTTTTCAATTTGAGCCATCATTGCACTTTGACTACTATTAACTACTTCCCAGTCTCCAAGACCATAAATATCTTTTTTAATAGCCTCATTCATTTTTTTGCTAGAAGCCCAACCAGTAGGACCTACATATAATTTTTTATCAAATTTATCTGCAAATTCTTCTAAGTCAGCGTGACTTTTTACTCCTGCATCCCAAACGTATTGAGGTACAGCCATAGTATATATACCTTCTGTCATATTTTGAGTTACATATTCATATTGACCTTTATACTTCTCACGCATATCAGTTATTTGTGGCATCCAGGAGCCTAAATATAGATCAACATTTCCCTTAGTTAACCCTTGATGAATTAAAGGATCTTGAGCAGTCATAATTTCTACATCATGACCCATTGACTCTAAAATATAAGAAACAATTGCATTTTTTGCTCTTATTCCTGGCCAATCACCTTCACCAATAACAATGGCCTCATCTGAATTGGCTTCAGCTAAAACACTTAGACTAGGTAAAATTAAAGTTAAAAGCAATAATGAAATAATAATTTTTTTCATTTGCAAACCCCCTAATATTTTTAATTATAATTAAAAACTGGAATATCTTCTTTATTTTCTGCCTTAGTAATTAAATATTTTACTAATTCTATTTTTTTAGCTGCAAATTCATCAAGCTTTTTGTTATTATCTAAAGCTTTGTAAATCTTTTCCATCTTGTTATAACTTATACCTATATCTTCCTCATCAGTTTCTCCTCCTCTAAGACCACCACTTGGAGGACGATTAATAATTTCTTCAGGAACTCCAACTTCTCGAGCAAGTTCCCATACTTCAGATTTAAATAAATCACCTAAAGGACGCAAATCTGTAGCATTGTCTCCATGATTAGTATAATATCCAGTTAAAACTTCACTCTTATTTGAAGTACCCATAACAACATAGTTAAACTTTTCTGCTACATAATGTAAAGCAATCATTCTTAATCTTGGCTTCATATTATGAGCAGCATGATTTTTAACACCTTTGGCCTTAACTCCAGTTTGAGGCCATTCTCTCCTATCATATTCTTCAATTCCTAATTTTTTACTATCAACAGTTGAAAAAATATCCATATAGGAGTTATAAACTTTTTCTAAATTAAGCTCAATTGTATCTATATCAAACTCTTCTGCAGTCATTCTTGCATATTTGTCATCTTCGCTAATACTTCCATCACATGGTAATAATAAGCCTAAAGTATTATCTCCAAAAGCTTTTTTTACTAATCCAGCAACAACTGCCGAGTCAACTCCACCACTTAAACCAACAACTGCTCCTTTTGCTTCTCTTTCTGCGACTTTTTCTTGCATCCAATTTGAAATCTCATCACTCAACATTAAGTAAATTCCCTCCTTTTTTGATTGCTTTATTAACAACCATTAAAATTATAGGTAATAAATATGATTATGTCAAATGATGAGATTGATTTAGCTCTCATATACTCTTTATTCCGCTTTTATATTTATATATATACCTCTATCTCATTATAGAAATTTTTATAAGTTAAAATTCTTATCTCTTCCAAGTAAATAATAAGATAAAAACATTACTATTGAAACAAGAATAAATGTAAATATATAGCCTAAATAGTCTATAAATATACCACCTAAAAGAGGTAATAAAACAACCATAAAATTCAAAGTACCTCTTATCCCTAAATAAACTGTTCTTCTATCTTCTGGAGCTATATCAAGTAAATAAGGTTCAAAACCAACTTTTCTACCACTTTTTAAAAATCCAATTAAGAAAAATATAATTACAAATACTTCAGGTCCAAGCGGTGTTAGTGCTAAGGCAATAATAGGAACTATTCCTCCACCTAATACACAAATCCTGACAACCATCTTAGAATCAAATTTACTTGAAATATATCCCCAGAGTAAATTGGAAATAATAGTACCTGCTATTTGATATAATAGATATTTCCCAATATATGCACTACCTATGCTAAATGTTTCGCGTGCATAAACAATGTAAAAGGGAAGTATCATTCTACTAAAACTGGCCATGTTCTCTACAATTATATATTGGATAAAATCACTATCTGCTTTAAGAATTTTAGGAACTTTTTTTATGTATTCTCTTAAAGATAAAATGTCTTCATCTTTTTTTAGAGAAGGAGGTTCTTTTATAAACCAAAAAGCAATAGAAGCAATTATCAAACCTGCAAAACCAATAAATAAAATCAAAGAATAATTAAAAGGAAAAGAAAAGCTATCAGGAGCAAAAATTTCATTAACAATCATTCCACCTAAAAAAGCAGCTATACTTGCTGCAAACTGCTTACTTGCATAAAGTTTTCCTCTTTCTTCTCTCTCAACTGTTTTGCCGATTATATCGCTATAAGACATTCCAGCAAATCCACCACTTATAGAAAAAATAAATACCCAAAAAAAGAAACTAATAATAACTAAATTAGGATTGCTTTTTCCAAAATAATAAGTAAAAGCTGCCATTCCAAAAAAAGAAAAAGCCCTCAGATAAATTCCACCAAGTAAAAATTTTTTTCGATAATCATAAGAATTCATATAATGACTAAAAATAATATTAAATAATTTAGGAGCTCCTAACATAATAGAATAAAGCAAACCAAAAACTATTTTAGAATCAACTAAGGTGGAAATAAGAGAAGGAAAAACTGTATTAAAATCTATCATAGACATTGTTAAAGTTA
>JBNJDL010000267.1:0-3145 GCA_051744825.1 Bacillota bacterium
GGAACATTAAAGTTTTTATAATATAGATAACATAAGTTTTCTGCAGCTAGTTTGGAGACACCATAAGGTGAAACTGGTTGTAATTTATTTGTTTCTTTCATAGGTAAATTATCAGTATCTCCATAAACTGAAGATGAAGATGCATAGACGAACTTTTTAATATTACTTTCTTTAGCTGCTTCTAATAGCTTTTGAGTTCCTAAGATATTATTATCTGAATATATTTCAAAATCTTTTCCCCAACTAGATCTCACCCCTGCCTGAGCAGCCTGATGAAATATGTAATCAATATCTTTTAATAGTTCATTTAAATCAAGATTTAATATATTTTTTTCTATAAAAGTAAAGTTATCATCATCAATAAAAGGTTCTATATTATTTTCTTTTAATTTCCTAGGGTAATAGTCTATAAAACTATCTATACCAACTACTTCATAGCCTTTTTTAAGTAAATATTTTGTTAAAGTTGAACCTATAAATCCAGCTGTTCCTGTTACTAATGTTTTCATTTTATCACTTCCATATTTAAGATAATAACTCTTGATATAATTTATCAGTTTCTTTTACCATATTATCTATAGTCCATTGATTTCCAACTTTTGTTTTTGAATAGGCACCCATTTTTTTTCGTAATTCTTTATCATTAATTAAGATTTTAATTTTTTCTGTCATCATATTAACATCTTTCATAGGCACAATAAATCCATTTTTACCATCTTCAACAATTTCCCATGCTCCATCAACATTAAATGTAACAATAGGTTTACCGACTGCTGCAGCTTGTATTATGACTCTAGGTAACCCTTCCCATAAAGAAGTTAGAACTTTTATATCAAATAATGAAAATACATCCTCTACATCTTTACGAAAACCAGTAAAAATAACTATATTACTTAAATTCATACTTTTTACTTTTTTTTCAATGATATCTTTATGGGGACCACTACCAACAATCAAAAATTTCACATTATCATATTCATTACTTATATTTTTTGCAACCTGTAAATAATATTTATAGCCTTTTCTTTCTTGGATTTTAGAAACATTTCCTATTATTATATCTTTATCATTTAATCCTAGATCAGATTTTAATTTGCGTATTTTATCTTTAGAATTATTAGCAGCATTTTTAAATTTTTCTAATTCCATTCCACTATAAATAGTTTTATATTTTTCTCTGTTTCCTATCCCTGCTTTTATATATTTATTTTTCATATCTTCACCAACAGGAATAAATTTGTCAGTAAACAGCCCACAAAATTTTTCTATATTTTTGAAAAAATATCTTTTGATTGGGTTAATAGTTTCTGGAAAAGTTATACCATGTATGCCGTGTACTATAGTTGGTACACCTGCAATTTTAGCTGCTAATCTTCCTAATACTCCAGCTTTTGCTATATGAGTGTGCACTAAGTCATAACTATTGTTTTTGATTACTTTATATATATTATAAAAGGCTTTTACTTCATTAAATGGAGAAATATTTCTAACTAAACCATCAATTTTATATAAATTTATATTATTACTTAATTCTAAGTTTTCAATCATCTCTTGGTCATTTTCTTCACCAATCATTAAGTCTATATCATACTTATTTTTATCTAATCCATTTATTGTATATAAAGTGTTTTCATCAGCACCACCATTAGCTAAACGTGTTATAATGTGTAATACCTTAATTTTTCTCATATAATTTCACCTAACTTAATAATTTAAATTCCATATTTTTTTTAAATCCTTATCCAATAATACTTCAAGTTTTTCAATGTCTTCACGATAATATTGTTTTAAAAAATTATACATCTCAGTATTCATTTCAGGAAAATTATGGTTATTTTCAGAAAAAAATATTTTTTTAAAACCAATTTTTTCGAAGAAATTTATTATAAAAACTAAATCATAATCATATAATTTTTTTACAATACTTTTAGTAAATGAATAAGTTTTTTTAAATTTAGGTATTTTAGATACATTAGCTTTTCCATAAATTTTTTCTTCATCAAAATCATAATTTAAATTTAAAAAATTAGCAACTTCTTCTAATTTTTCTTTTTTATTCTCTAGCATTTCTTCAAAAATTATAATTTTTATTTGAGTCTTATTAAAATATTTTAAATATCTAAATAATTGGTTATAATATAATCCTCTTTCTTTAATATCAATATATTCATCAATAGATTGGCGAAAAGAATTATTATAATTTTTTTCTTGTACAAGATATTTATATTGAGAGTATGCTCTTTTTATAGGGTTTCTTAAAATACAAATTAGTTTAACATCCGGAATATTTTTTTTGATTCTTTCAGGTACTTTTTTATCATAAATATATTTTGGAGTTGTTTCACCAATTAAACCAGAAAATTTATCTGGAAATCTTTTTTTATACCATTCAATGCCTCTATCATAATATCTATCAAAATAATGAACTTCTTTTCTGTTTTTTGCCATAGCAATCTTTGGGTGTGATTTTAAAACTTCATATATCCAAGTAGTCCCACTTTTTTGTGCTCCTATAATCAAAAAATCTGGTAAACTAATTTTTATCATCCTCACATAATTAATTTATTTTAATAAATTAAACGTCCAAGGCCAATTGAAAAACCAAAAAATAAATCTTTGATATAAATTCAAGTTTTCTTGCCATTCACTATCATAATTCAAAATTATTTTTTTCTTTTTTCTTAATCGATTACCAGCTAATTGATGACCTAATGGAATTTCTTTTTCATTTTTTAACATATCTATTTGTGCTGAAAAATCTATATCCAAATAATTTCCTAATCTATTTAATTCTATTTCTGGGTTTTTAACAAAATTTTCATATTTAATTTTTATATAGTTGTTATTAGGTTTAATTTTACTATATATATATGGTGATAAATTAGCTATTGGCCAACTTATGGCAGTTCTAAGAGCTGGAAAATATAAATCAGGTTCTAAACCCTTTTCCATTTTACGATTTGATCCTTTTATATTAGACCACATACAACCTCTACCATCTCTAACTAAATGAATAATTTTAACTTCAAAATTTTTTGATAATATAAATGGTCTAAAAAATGCATCTCTAGCTGTTTTAGATGAATCAATTACATATCTTGTTTGCTTCGGAGTATTTTTAAGTATTGAATTATAAATATTATTA
>JBNJDL010000268.1:0-3130 GCA_051744825.1 Bacillota bacterium
TCAGGGACTGATAATGGTGCTCCACCACCTTCAATATCAATTACACAAATAGCTCCTGGGCCTAATTTTTCATGTGATTTTAATTCTGAATTTTCAATTTCTAAAAGTATTTTAGAAGCTTCACTTATTGCATTTATACCTTTTTCAGGATTGGCACCATGTGCAGATTTACCTTTTACGTTCACTTTATATTTCCATCCACCTCTAGCACCTAAACATAGGCAAGGAAAATCTTCTCCAGCAAAACCGCTACTAGGCTCAGGAACTATAGCTACATCAGCGTTATCTGTATAACCATCTAGTATTAAATTATCAGTTCCAAGCCCAAAAGGACCTTCTTCATCACTTACAAAAGTATATAATATTTCTCCATTAAATTTTTCTACTGTCTTAGAAAATGCCTCAACTGCTAGCATAATTGCAGCACTGCCGCTTTTCATATCCAGAGACCCAACTCCATACATTTTGTCCCCTTCAATTTCAGCACCTAATGGCTCTCTTGTCCAACCTTCACAAATTTCTACTGTATCTAAGTGACCATTTAATAAAACTGTAGGACCTTCATTTTCACTTTTCATACTACCTACTACATTTGTACCTTCAAAATCTATAACTTTTTTTTCATGAAAATTATGATATTCAGCAGGCAAACCCCTATCTTTCAACCAATTATAAGTGAATTCCATAACTTCATCTTCTCGAAAAAATGGACTAGGTATTTTAATTAAATCTGCTAAAAGATTTTCAACTCTTTTTCGATTAATAAAATTTTCAATTTTAGTTGTCAATTAAATACCTCCTTAATATTTTAATAAATCAACTTTATTTAACTACTATAATAAATTTATGCAACTATTATACCATATTTAATTGAAAATAAGAAATTCTATTATTTTTAGACATTTAATTATTAAATTATAAATTTTTATTTATATTTTGACATAAAAATATAAATACCGATGCAAAAAATTTGTCGATTAGAAAATATTTTTGCACCAAATTTTAAGATAAATAAAAAAAGGAGGGAATATCCCCTCCTTTCAAATCTATTTATTAACCTTATTATTTAATTATTCAATGTCAATTGTACGTTTTTCTGGCTTAGTTTTTTCTTTTTTAGGAAGTGTTAAGGTTAAAATTCCGTTATCGTAATTTGCTTTAATTTCATCATCTTTTACATTGTCGATGCGGAACACTCTTTGATAACTTCCAGTTCTTCTCTCTCTTCTAATATAATTTTCACCTTCATCTTCAACTTTTTCTTCATTCTGAGCAGAAATTGTGAGATAATCATCAGTCATTTCTATATTTATATCTTCCTTATTTAATCCAGGAAGTTCAGATTCTATAATATATTCTTCATCTGTTTCTTTGACGTCTGTTTTAAAGCTTTTTGAATCAATCACATTGAAAGCATCACTGAAGAAATCATTGACTAAATCATTAAATGGATCTTTACTCTCCTCAAGTTCACCTCTTCTACGATTTCTGAAAGGTACTAGATCAAACATCAAAAACCACCTCCATTTGTATTTTTTTATTTTTTCTTTGACTTTCTTTGATTTTCTATTTATATTATAATGAAAAGGTCAGAGATGGTCAAATATCAAAAGTGATAGATTTTCTCTTTAAATTACAATTAAAATTAATTAACTTGTATTTCCTTTATTTTTCTTATGTAAACATCGTTTTTTATAAAATTAAAAAATTATTTCTGACAAATAAATTACAAATGTAACAGAAAAAACACTTAATAAAGTTGTCATCATAACCACCTGTGAAGCAAATGAAGGCTGATTATCATATTCGACAGCTATTAAAGCAGTTGTTACAGCAGTTGGAGCAGCAGAAGTAATAAACAATACTTTAGCCATAACTCCATCTATGCCCAAAATCACTATTAATAAATAAGCAATTAAGGGACCTCCTAATAATCTAAAAAAACTTGCTATGTAAATAGAAGAATCTTCAAGATTTATATTTATTCTAGAAAGTTGAACTCCAAGAGTTAATAGTGCTACTGCAATAAAACCCTGCTCTAAATATTCCATTGCTGGCCAGAGAAAAAATTCGCTAAAATCATAAGAAAAACTTTTTAAAATAAAAGCTAATATTATAGTATAAATTGGTGGATAAATAAATACCTTTTTTAGTGAAGCTTTAAGCCCAATTTGTCCCTTCCCTGCATTAAAAAAGCCAACAGTATAAATCAATAAAGTCTGAAGAATTAATATCATTACTTGTATAGAAAAAGCATAAGCTGAATTATTAAAAATTAAAGCTATTAATGGTAAACTGAAATTTCCTGCATTAAAAAACATAGTCGAATTTTTAAAAGCATTAGTTAAAGAAGGGCCATAATCTCTAAATTTACTAATTAAAGTGGATAATAAAGAGACTATTACTAAAAATAATAGAGAAAAATATAGCAAATTCATCATTTCTAGTTTAAGCTCTGTATTATAAATCTGAATTAATACTAAAGCAGGAACAAAGATATAAAAGTTTAATTTATTAAGTGTATTTATATCAATTTCAAAAAAATTATTTAATATATAACCTAAAGAAATAATTAAAAAAATAGGAGCAATATTTTCAGTGAAAATATATAATAATAAATTCATTCATTTCATCCTTTCTAGTTTATAATTTATTTAATTACTTAATTTTTAAATTTAAATTTATTTTTAAAAAAACTAAAATTAGACAAAATTGATAAAATAATCATAATAAACAAAATCAAACTAATTGGTCTTTGAAAAATCGATAAAAATAATTCTGAAATTGAAGGATTATAAGCAAAAGCTCTTCTAAAATTAGGGTCCATCATATCTCCCAAAACCAATGCTAATACTATTGGTGCAATTGGATAATTATTTTTCTTTAATAAAAATCCTATAAATCCAATAATAATCATCACTAAAACATCAAAAAGACTGTTATTTACGGCATAAGCCCCTATTACACTTAAAACAGCGACAATCGGTAATAATATTTTTTTGGGAATTAAAACAATTTTTGATAACCTAGGTACTACAGTTATACCTAAAATCAACATCGATATTGATCCTATAAATCCTCCAGCCAAAATCAAATGAAAAAGCTCTGGAGATTCTGCAAATAAAAGTGG
>JBNJDL010000269.1:0-3126 GCA_051744825.1 Bacillota bacterium
CCTAGTACTTAAATCAACAATGCGTTTTTAAAATGAAGATTTTAGTGAAAGGAGGTGAACAGTATGGCCGATGCTTTGGATAGTATAAAAGCAATTGTTGTAGAGGAGCTTGCAGTAGATGAAGATGAGGTAACTCCTGAAGCTTCTTTTATTGATGATTTAGGAGCTGATTCTCTTGATGTAGTTGAATTAATTATGGCATTTGAAGAAGAATTTGAAATAGAAATTCCTGATGAAGATGCTGAAAATATAGCAACTGTACAGGATGCAGTTGATTACATTGAAGAGAATTTATAATAGTATAAAATGTAAAGTACCCCGTTTCTTTAATAACGGGGTACTATTTAATAATAAATCTAATTTAGTATTTATATATATTTAATTTAATGTATGTATTATTAATAAAATAAAATTAATTTATATAAATTTTGTAGAAATATAAATTTATTAAGATTATTTGGAGGTGTAAAATTTGGATAGAAGAGTAGTAATAACTGGATTAGGCCAGGTAACTTCATTTGGAAATGAAATTGAAGATTTGTGGTCTAATTTAATTAATGGAAATTCTGGAATTAGTGAGATAACAAGATTTGATACTGAAGATTATGCAAGTAAAATTGGAGCTGAAGTTAAAAATTTAAATACTAAAAATTATATTGATAGAAAAGAAGCAAAAAGAATGGCTAGATTTACTAAGTTTGCTATAGTAGCTTCAGAAAAAGCTGTAGAAAATGCTGATTTAGATATAGAAGATGATTTAGCCGATAAAACTGGAGTATTAATAGGATCTGGTATTGGTGGCATTGAAGTAATGGAAAAACAAATAGGACGTTTAGTTAATAGAGGGCCAAAAAGAGTAAGTCCATTTTTTGTACCTATGATGATTTCTAATATGGCAGCTGGACAAGTAGCAATTCAAATTGGAGCAAAAGGTCCTAATAGTAATTCAGTAACTGCCTGTGCTTCAGGAACTACTGCTATTGGAGAAGCATTTGAAATCGTAAAAAGAGGAGATGCTGAAGTTATGGTTGCAGGAGGGGCAGAAGCTTCTGTTTCACCAGCGGCAGTTGCAGGATTTAGTGCTATGAAAGCATTATCTACTCGAAATGATGAGCCTAAAAAAGCCAGTAGACCATTTGATAAAGATAGAGATGGATTTGTAATTGGTGAAGGTAGTGGGATATTAGTTCTTGAAAGTTTAGAAAGTGCTAAAGCAAGAGGAGCAGAAATCTATGCAGAAGTGAAAGGTTATGGTATGTCTGCAGATGCTTATCATATTACCCAACCTGCACCTAATGGAGAAGGAGCTGCAAGAGCCATGAAGATGGCTATAGATAAGTCTGGTGTTAATTTAAAAGATTTAAAATATATTAATGCCCATGGTACTTCAACTCCACTTAATGATAAATATGAAACAATGGCTATAAAAGAAGTTTTTGGTGAATTAAGTAAAGAATTATTAGTTAGTTCTACCAAATCTATGACTGGTCATTTATTAGGAGCAGCAGGAGGCGTTGAATCAGTAATAACTGCTTTAAGTTTAAAAAATGATATTATTCCTCCAACTATTAACTTAGAAAATAAGGATGAAGAATGTGATTTAGATTATGTTGCAAATGAGGCAAGAGATGTTAAAGATTTACAAGCAGCTATGACCAATTCTTTTGGTTTTGGAGGACAAAATGCATGCCTAGTTTTGGAAAAGTATAGTAATTAAGAAGGTGGACTATAATGTTAAACTATTATAAGCAAAAAAATTTAGTTGAACTTGAAAAAATATTAAATATAGAATTTAAAAATAAAAAGTTACTAAGAAGAGCTGTTACTCATAAATCTTTTCCAAATGAAAATCCTAATCTTAATTTAAAAAATAATGAAAGAATGGAATTTCTAGGCGATGCAGTTTTGGATTTAAGTATGAGTTCTTATCTTTTTAAAAAATTTCCAAATAAACCTGAAGGAAAATTAGCTAAAATGAAAGCAATTTTAGTTAGTGCTCCTATTTTAGCTGAAATAGCAAAAAAGATTAATATAAATCGTTTTTTGCTTTTAGGCAAAGGTGAAGAAATGACTGGCGGTAGGAATAGAGATTCGATTTTAGCTGATACATTAGAAGCTATAATTGGTGCTATTTATTTAGATCAGGGTTTAGAAGCAGCTGATAAATTTATTATAGAAAATTTTGATGAAGATATTCAATCTGTACAAAAAGGAGATCATATACGAGATTACAAGACTTTATTACAAGAAACAATTCAAAAAAATAGTAATAAACGTCCAGAATATTATGTTGCTGATGAAGAAGGGCCTGATCACAACAAAACTTTTATTGTTAAAGTCGAATTTAATGAAAGTATATTAGGTTTTGGTAAAGGTACAAGTAAAAAAGATGCAGAACAAAAAGCGGCGAAAGCTGCATTAGAAAACTTAGATGAAATTTAAAAATCTCTCCCCGGAAATAATTTTATTATTTAAACATAAAATATAGTATATTATATTATATTTTAGGCCGGGGGAGATTTTATGAATAAATTTTTTAA
The DNA here is from genome assembly GCA_051744825.1 of Bacillota bacterium. Lineage (GTDB taxonomy): Bacteria > Bacillota > Halanaerobiia > Halanaerobiales > DATFIM01 > DATFIM01. The sequence goes on from JBNJDL010000269.1 coordinate 2,541, forward strand.
AAAAGTAGAAATAATTCTACTTAAGGCTATTATTATATCTTTAATTTTATTAACTACTTCTCAAATAATTTTAAATAATAATATAGCTAAAAATAATTTTTTATTAATAAAAGATCAGATTAATTTAACATTAAGCAAATTATCAAATAGTACAGATAGCACAGATAGAAGTCAATCAGTATTAGATATTCATGAAAATAAAGAAGGTTTAATTAAGATAACTTCTATAAAAGATGAAATTCCTAGTGATGTATATATTTTAAAAAATGGTAAAAATATTTCAAATTTTTATAAGAAGGATTTAGTTATTAAAGTTAAAGATGGAGATATAGTCAGTATTGATTGTAGAAATATTACTAAAGAATTATATTTTAAAATTAATTGTCTTACAGAAAATATAACAACAATGGAAAATGAAGAAATAATAAAAATAAATGGAAATTTATTTACATTAAAAATAATTTTTGTTGACACTAAGATTTAAGAAGGTGATAAATTGAGAGCGATTCGAGGGGCAATTACTGTAAAGAATAATTCTAAGGATGAAATAAAAAAAGCTAGTCAAAAATTAATTAAAAAAATTTTA
>JBNJDL010000270.1:0-3118 GCA_051744825.1 Bacillota bacterium
TGATAAGTATGATTATCGAGTATTTAGAAATAAAATATCATTATTAATGATTAAAAATCAAATCTACAGAATTAGTAGTTACATATTTTTTTAATCTCATTTCTAATCCAGATTTACCCCCTTCCATATTTTCGATAATAAAAGAAATTATTCTAGATTTATCTATTGATCCTTTTTTATAAATTTCCCCTGATTCACCATTTGATTTTAAACAAAATACATTTTCTGCATCCCCTCCAATAGGAATATTAGAATTATGAGTTGTAAGAATTATTTGCCTTTTCCCTTTTATATTTCTAATGTTCTCTACTAAATAATTTGAAATATAAGCATTATCTAATTGGTCTTCAGGTTGATCAATAATTAATGGTGAAGTATCTCCTAATTCTGTAAAACCTTCTAATATAATCGCTAGTATAGCAATAGCTCTCTGTCCATATGACAATTGAGAAAGAGGCTTATATATTGAATTTCCATTTGCTTTATAAGAATTAACATCTAAATTTATTCTTATATTAATTGGTTTGTTTTTTATTAAATATAACTTATTATTAAAAAATACTTTTTTAAATAATCTAATTATTTTTTCTCCAGACCATTTAATTGCTTCATGTGGCCTATTTGATTCCTGTACTAAATTAAACCCAGTTTCTTCTTTTATTTTCCCCCATTCTTCTTTTATAAGTAGAATTATCAAACGGAAATATGGAACCTTAACAAAATAATCTATATGTTTTAGCAACATCTTCCGTTTAGAAAAATTTAATATATTAGAATCTCTAATTATACTTTGGAAATAATTTATTAATTCTTTTCTTGCAGCATCTTCCTCATTAATCTCTATTTTAATTTTCCCCTTTAAAATAGAATTTAATTTTGCAATTAATTCTTTATATAATTCTACTTGTTGGTTTTTTATATTAGTTTTATCTTTATATAAATCTTTTATTTTGGTTATTTTATTCATAAGTACTTCTTGACTATTAAAAATTTCACGTAATTCATTATTAAATTTGTTCTGTTTTTCTTTTAATTGATTTTTTAATTTAATAAATTTATTTTTTTGACTTATAACAAATTTTTCAAACCACCCATTAACTTTGTCAGCTTCCTTTCCTATCGATTCAATTTGAGTTTGATAGTAACTTTCTAATTTCAAATCATTTAATATCTGTTTTTCTTTTTCTTTATTAGCAAGATAATTAACCTGTATCTCTGATGCATTATGATTGAGTTTATAAAATGTAACTTCATCTTGAATATCAATCATTTTTTTATTTCGCTTACTAATTTCTAATTCCCATTCTCCAGTATAATTGTTTTTCACCGGTTTAAACTCTCCTTTAATACAATATATCTTATTATCTATACAAAAGTATATTAAAGCATATTTGGCTTGCCCCAAGAAACAATACTTTTTTTTAGTTATCTTATTTTTGAAAAGATCAGATATATATTTAATTAAAGTACTTTTCCCTACTCCTCTTCCCCCAATAATACAATTTAAATCGGTATTAAAAGAGAATGATTGCCAACCCCCATTAACCCCACTTAAAAATCCTTCTTTTAAAGCTACACCAATAATTCGATTTTTAGGCTGCTTATTATTATCTTTAAATCTTATATTTTGTTCTAAAATGCTCATTTTTAAATGTTCAAAAGAAGGATATTGCATTTTAATCGAGGTATGCTTTTTACCTATATTTTCTATACAATGAGCATCTGAATCAGTTATGATTGGTAAATTATCAGAATCAATTTTATCATGAGGAAGCATATTTCTATTATTTGCCCCTATCAAATCTAATTTATTACTATTTAAAACCTTTATCCATGTTTGCCCTTTACAATTATAATCATCTAAATGTGGAATATAAGTTATTCCACCAACATCTTTTACTATTTCAATCGTATCTAAAAGACTTTTAGAAGTTGCTATCTCCATTTCACCTTCTTCAATTGACCAATTTAATTTATTTTTTACTTCTTCCCATTGACTTTCATATTTATATACTTTTTTATTATTATTCCCCTCTTTTTTAGGATTAAAAATTGCTATTAAATGATACCCACCAAAAACAGTAATTTCAACTCCAGGCAATACCTCAAAAGGAATATTAGGCTTGACTATATCTTCAGCAGCAGATTTGATAGTTTGATAACCATTAACTGTATTATGATCTGCTACTACAATTAAATTCACTTCCTTTCTAACAGCTTCTTTTACTATTAATCCAGCTGTTAACTCTTTTTTGTTAATATTAAATTTTGTTTTAAATTCATTAATATCATTTTCTTTAAAATATTCATTCTTTATTGCATATTTCTTTATTTCATTAAAGTTTAATTCTTCAAAATCCTTTTTTAATTCATTCGAAAATTTATAATCATTTAATGAAGCAGGAGTATGAATATGTAAATCTATTTGATATAGTGAACTCCCATTATCACTTTTTATAATTTCTTTATACTTTTGTTTTATCATTTTTTGCATCTTATTCATAATTATATTTGGCTCCTTCCTTCTATAAAAAGTAATTATATAATAATTGAAATAAACAATTTCACCAGTTATCCTTTAAAAAATACAAAAAGCAAGGAGGCTAAAAATGGCTAGAAATAAAAAACTACCTAATATACTCAATGAAGAAGAACAAAATCAATTACTCGAAATTTTCAATACTAGATATCCAACACAATTTAGAAACAAAGTAATGATCAAATCAATGTTAGATTTGGGTTTAAGACTATCTGAAACTATTAATCTCAAATGGAATCATATTAACCTTACAACTGGAAAAACAAAAGTCAAAGAAGGAAAAGGGGCCAAGGATAGAATCTTATATCTTAATGATGATACATTGCAATTAATCAAAAAGTGGCGAGAACGACAATTTAAAGAATTAGAAAAGCGATTAGATCATTTGGAAATTGAATATATATTTACTACATTGAAAAATAAGCAGCTGAACCCTGCTAATATAAGAAAAATGGTTTATAACTACTCTGAAAAAGCTAATATTAATAAAAATATTAGTCCTCATACCTTCAGGCATACATTTGCAACAGACTTATACAGAGAGACTGGTAATATCCGATTGGTTCAAAAATCACTTGG
>JBNJDL010000271.1:0-3106 GCA_051744825.1 Bacillota bacterium
GATGTAGTAGCAGTTACTGAATCATTAGTTGCTAGAGCTCAAGGTAATTATGTTAGTGTTGATGATATAGCAAAAGAAATACGAGAAAAATATCCTAATGATATCGGAATTGTTTTTCCTATTTTAAGTAGAAATAGATTTTCAATGATTTTAAAAAGCATTGCTAGAAGTGGTAGAAAAATTTATTTGCAACTAAAATATCCTCGTGATGAAGTTGGGAATACCTTAATGGACCCTAAAAAATTAAGAAAAACAAATATTGATCCCTATACTGATATTTTAACTGAAGAAGACTATTATAAATATTTTGGAAATTATAAACATCCTTTTACAGGAATAAATTATGTAGATTATTATAAAGAAATAGTTGGGGATGAATGTGAATTAGAAATTATTTTTTCTAATAAAGCAGAAAGCATTTTAGATTATACAAAAGATATTTTAGCTGCAGATATACATACTCGCTCAGTAACTAAAGAGAGAGTTAAAAAAGCCGGGGCAAATATTATTTATGGTTTAGATGATATTTGTAGTGAAAAAGTAAATAATAGAGGGTATAATCCAGATTATGGCTTACTTGGTTCTAACAAGGCTTCTGATAAAAAGTTAAAATTATTTCCTCGAGATGGTCAAAGCTTTGTTGATAAAGTACAAAAAAAATTAAAAGCTTTAAGTACTAAGGATATTGATATAGAAGTAATGATTTATGGAGATGGCGCTTTTAAAGATCCAGTAGGTAAGATATGGGAGTTAGCTGATCCTGTTGTTTCTCCAGCTTATACTTCAGGCCTTGAAGGAACTCCTAATGAAGTGAAAATAAAATATCTAGCTGATAATGATTTAGATAACTTACAAGGTGAAGAATTAACAGCAGCAATGAAAGAGGAGATAAAAAAGAAAGAAGCTGATTTAGTTGGTAATATTAAAGCTCAGGGAACTACCCCAAGACAATTAACTGATCTTTTAGGTAGTTTAAGTGATTTAGTAAGCGGTAGTGGTGATAAAGGAACACCTATAATTTTAATTCAAGGTTATTTTGACAATTTTGCAACAGAATAATTTAATAAGTATAATTAGCTATATGATCCCTTGTTATTTTTTAAAATAACAGGGGATTTTCTGTTATAAATCAATTTTAAATGTTATAATAAATTAGCTAGAAAAGAAATAAAAAATAAAAGGAGTGTAAAAAAATGAAATTATATATAAGTGCTGATATTGAAGGAGTTACAGGGATTGCTGATTGGGAGGAAACTAATAAAGATAAGGCTAAATATAAGTATTTTGCTAATCAAATGACAAAGGAAGTAAAAGCAGCCTGTGAAGCTGCTAATGAAGTTGGAGTAGATGAAATTGTAGTTAAAGATGCTCATGGCTCTGGGAGAAATATAGATCCATCTCAATTACCAACTAATACAAAAGTAATTAGAGGTTGGAGTCGACATCCTTATATGATGGTTCAGGGTATAGATAGCAGTTTTGATGCAGTGGCTTTTATTGGCTATCATTCTTTAGGGGGATCTAACAAAAATCCTTTGGCCCATACTATGAGTAGCTCAACAATTGATTATATAAAATTAAATGGAGAATTTGCAAGTGAATTCTTATTATATGCCCAGGCAGCTTCTTATGAAAAAGTTCCTACAGTATTTATTAGTGGAGATAAAGGTATATGTGATGATGCAAAAAATTTAAATAATAACATAAAAACAGCTGCTGTATTAGAGGGAAACGGATCTTCAACTATTAGTATTCATCCTGAAAAATCAATTGAAATGATTAAAAAAGGAATAAAAGAGAGTTTAAAAGGAGATTTAAGCAAAAATAAGATAGAATTAGCTGATAAATTTACTTTAGAGATAAAATATAATTATCATGGTGATGCTTATAAAAATTCATTTTTTCCAGATGTAATACAAAAGTCTGCTAAAGTTATAGAATTTAAAACAGATGATTATTTTGAAATAATGAGAGCAACTTCTTTTTTACTCTAAGTTGCTTCTTAATATAATTAAATTAAAAAATTATACAATAATGGTGATATAATATATTTTCCTCAGGCGCCATCTCAAAATAAACTTAAATGGCTCCGAGATGACAAATTCGTCAAATAATATTATCTCACAGTATTTATAACTATTATAAAACTAACAAAATAACAGAGGTGATAAAAATTCAAGATAGAAATAAAGGAATTATGCTAATATTACTTTCATCACTATCTTTTGCACTTATGTCAGCAACAGTTAAGTATTTAGCCAATATAACAATAGCACAAAAAATATTTTTTAGAAATTTAATTGGAATACCTATAGTTTATTATATTATAAAAAAAACTGTCTTTTAAAGTAAATAATAAAAAATTTCTTTCTATTAGAATTATTGCAGGAATAGTAAATTATAGGTCAAAATTAATTATCTCTTAACATCTTCAAATAACTGTTTAATTCTTCATTTTTCTGTTATAATGATAATAGAAGTGTTATAATTAAGATGAGGTGAGATAAATGAAAGAGTTTAATACAACTGGGGTTTGTATACCGGAAAAACATTATATGGTAGATATAAGTGAAAAGCTAGCTAAAATAGAAAAAATGGTGGAGAAAGGTAGATATTTTACTATAAACAGACCACGACAGACTGGTAAAACAACTACAATTTATCTTTTGACAAAAGAATTAATAAAAAAAGATTATTTTGTTTTAAAAATGAGTTTTGAAGCAAAAAGCACTAAAATATTCACTTCAGAAAAGAGATTTATCAAAAGCTTTCTTAAAGAAATTGAGCGGAATATTAAGTTTAGAGTCAAAAAAAATAAAGAAAAATTATTATCTTTAATCAAGAATAAAAAAGATTCTTTAGATAATCTAAGTGAATTAAGCTATTTTATAACAGATTTAGTATTGATGGCAGAAAAAGAAGTTGTATTAATAATAGATGAGGTAGATAAAAGCACTAACAATCAGCTGTTTTTAGATTTTTTGGGAATTTTAAGGAATAAGTATCTTTTAAGAGAACAGAGTGAAGACAAAACCTTTCATAGTGTAATATTAGCAGGAGTACATGATGTAAAAAATCTAAAATTAAAACTTAGACCTGATGAAGA
>JBNJDL010000272.1:0-3066 GCA_051744825.1 Bacillota bacterium
TTTGTTCTTTACCATGAGCTCTTTTAGGATTTTCACCAAGTGCTCCCTTTAATCCACTTGGATTTTTAATTAGCATTTGATCTACAATATTACCAGAGGTTTTTAAAGTAACAGCTAAACCTCCTATAGGACTCCCAGAGCCAGGGATTATTTGGGCAGTTGTTATTCCACCTTCTTTAGCACTATTAAAACTTCTCTGTTTAGGGTTGATAGCATCTAAAGCTCTTATATTGCCATTAATAGCTGTAGTAATTTCATTCCCATCATAGGCAGTTTTTCCTTCACCATCTCCCCAGATACCAATATGGGAGTGAGGATCAACTAATCCAGGAATTATTACTTTATCTAAATAATCTATTATTTCAAATTCATTTTTATTATAATTTTTAGTATCAATACTTTTTGCAATATCTATTATTTTTCCACTGTTATCAATAAGCATTTCGCCATTTTCAATTTTTTTATTTTTTCCATTATAAATTATACCTGCTTTAATTAATTTCATCATTTTCACTCCTTTTATATACAACTTCACCATCAATGATTGTTATATCAGCAAAAGTAGTAAATTCAAGAGGATCACCTGACCAAATAACTAAATCCGCATCTTTACCTATCTCTATACTACCAACTCTATTTTCTATTCCAATGTGTTTAGCAGCAGAAAGAGTAATAGCTTTTAAAGCCTTATTTCTATCTATTTCCCAATTAACAGCTAAAGCTGCAGACATAGCTAAGTGACGACCAGCAACAACTGGATGATCAGTAATTATAGCGAAATCAAGATTATTTTTAGCAGCAAGATAAGGAGTATGAAAATTTCTATTTTTATTTTCAACCTTGGAACCATAATGCATTGTTGGACCTATAGCAAATGAAGTTTTTTTATCTTTGATAAAATCAATAATTTCATGTCCTTGAGTTATATGTTCTAAAGTGTATTTTAGGTCAAATTCTTCTGCGATTCTGATAGCTGTAACAATATCATCAGCTCTATGACAATGAATACGAAGTGGAATTTCTTTTTTTAATATAGGTAAAAGAGCTTCAGCTTCTTTATCATAACCTTTTTTATTATTTTTAGAATTTTTATTTTTTAAATAATTATTTGCATTTGTTAAAGTTTTTCTTAAAAGAGCGGCATTTCCCATTCTACTTGAAGGAGTTTTGTTTTTACCTCCATATAACGTTTTTGGATTTTCTCCTAAAGCCGCTTTCATACCAGTATTTTCTTTAATGATAGCTTCATCAACTATATTACCTTTACACTTAATTGCAGTTGATTTTCCCCCTATAATATTAGCACTTCCTGGGAGTATATTTACGGAAGTGATTCCAGCCTTTCTATAATCAATAAATGCTTTATCTTGCATATTAATTCCATCAATGGCATTACACCAAGGGGTAATTGGATTTGTATATTCATTGGTATCCTGACCACTAGCTCCAATACCTGATTCACTAATTCCTAAATGGGAGTGTGCCTCAATTAGACCTGGAGTAACTATCTTGTTTTCAACATCAATAATACTGGCTTTTTTAGGTATTTCAATATTTTTTCCTAGATTTTTAATTTTTCCATTTTCGATTAATACTTTTCCATTTTTAAAAAAACCATTACTTATTGTTTCAAGTTGAGCATTAATTATTGCTAGCATTTTAAACCTCCTAAGAAATATAAAATTTTTCGAACAGACTCTATATTAATTTTCCATGTAATATAACAAAATCCTTTTTCTTATTAGTTATTAGGAAGTGATTCTGAAAATAGTATTATAAATGAAAATAATATTAAATAAATTCAAATAGGAATATTGACCTTTGGTTATTTCTAAGTTATACTTATTAAGGTAATGAATGATTTTTAATTTTGAAACTTTGAATAGTATTTATATTAGGAAGGAGTTGGTTTTTATGAAAGTTTATAAATTAATTAATGTAAAAGCTAATATTTTTAGTACAGAGGGGTTAATAGGAAAAATAAAAATTTAAACAGGAAGAATATTTAATTAAAATAGACTATTAATTTTCTTCCTGTTAAAAAACAGGAGGATTTAATAATTTGAATTTGAAAAATATAGGTTTTAATGATTATGTTGAAGCGCAATTTAATAGTATAGGAAACACTAATGATAAGATTGCAAGGATCTCTGGAGAATATGAAAAAATATACAAGATAATAACTGAATATGGAGAAAAAACAGCTGAAATATCTGGTAATATGAAGTATAATGCTAAAGGAAGATTTGATTATCCTGCAGTGGGTGATTGGGTTATTGTTAAAGGACGAAAAAATAGTGATAAATATATTATTAAAAAAATAGTGCCTAGAAAAACTAAAGTTTCAAGAAAAGTTGCAGGAAAAAAATCTGAAGAACAAATTATATCTGCTAATATGGATTATATATTTATTATGAGTGGTCTTAAAAGTGATTACAATGTTAATAGATTAGAAAGATACTTAACCATAGCCTGGGATAGTGGAGCTAAACCAGTTATTATTTTAAATAAAGCAGATCTTTGTAATTTGAATGAAATTGAAAAGAAAAAAAATAAAATTGCAGAAATAGCTTTTGGAGTTCCAGTTCATGTAATAAGTTGTAAGGAAAATAGAGGACTTGAAGAAATAAATAAATATCTATCTTCGGGGATAACAATTTCCTTACTTGGTTCATCAGGTGTTGGAAAATCGACTTTAATTAATCTACTAATAGGTAAGACAAAACAGAAGACTAATAATACTAGATATAGTGATGGAAAAGGTAAACATACAACAACCTCGAGAGAAATTATTATAATTCCAGATAAAGGGGTTATTATAGATACACCAGGTATGAGAGAAATTCAACTTTGGAATAATGAAAGTGGAATTAGTAGTACATTTGCAGATATAGAAAAATTATCTAAAGGTTGTAAATTTAATGATTGTACCCATACCCATGAGCCTGATTGTGCTGTGAAAAAAGCTATAGAAGATGGTGATTTGAATAAAGAACGATTAAATAATTTTCATAAGATGAAAAGAGAAATGAGATATCAAAAAATAAAAGAAATGAAATCTGCTAA
>JBNJDL010000273.1:0-3051 GCA_051744825.1 Bacillota bacterium
TGGCAAACCACATTGATGCATTTTCAAATCTGGTCCAACAACAATAACTGATCTACCAGAATAATCAACTCGTTTTCCTAATAAGTTTTGACGAAAACGACCCTGTTTTCCTTTAAGCATATCACTTAAAGATTTAAGTGGTCTATTACCTGCACCAGTTACTGGTCTTCCTCTTCTACCATTATCTATTAAGGCATCAACAGCTTCCTGTAACATTCTTTTTTCATTTCTAATTATAATTTCTGGTGCTCCAAGGTCTAATAATCTTTTTAATCTATTATTTCTATTAATTACTCTTCTATAAAGGTCATTAAGATCAGAAGTTGCAAATCTACCTCCATCTAATTGAACCATCGGTCTTAAGTCTGGTGGAATAACTGGTATAACTTCAAGTACTAACCATTCTGGCTTAATACCTGAATCAATTAATCCATCCATAACCTTAAGCCTTCTTATAGCTCTTCTTCTTCTTTGGCCTGTATTTTCTTTTACTTCTTTTTTAAGTTCTTCTACCTCTTCTTTTACATTAATGTCTTTTAAAATTTCTTTTACAGCCTCAGCTCCCATAGCAGCTGAAAAGCTATTACCATATTTATTTTTTGCTTCTCTATATTCACCTTCAGAAAGTAATTGTTTTTCATTTAAAGGTGTTTCACCAGGGTCTATAACTATATAAGAAACAAAGTAAAGAACTTTTTCTAAAGCTCTTGGAGACATATCCAAAATCAAACCTAAACGACTAGGAATACCTTTAAAATACCAAATATGTGTACAAGGAGCAGCTAACTCAATATGTCCCATTCTTTCTCTTCTTACCTTAGATTTAGTAACTTCTACACCACAACGATCACAAACAACACCCTTATAACGAACTCTCTTATATTTTCCACAGTGACATTCATAATCCTTAGTTGGTCCAAATATTTTTTCACAAAATAAACCATCTTTTTCTGGTTTCAAAGTCCTATAATTTATGGTTTCGGGCTTTTTCACCTCTCCACGGGACCAATCTCTAATTTGTTCTGGAGAAGCTACTCCGATCCGCATTGAATCGAAATTATTTACGTTAAGCAAGGGCCTCTCCCCTTTCTATCAGTATTTTTTGATTATAAAAAGATAAATTTATCTACTAAAAATTTACTGATCTTTTTATTCTTTCATATCTTTACTAAGTTTTAAGTCAGTATCTAAGCCTAATTTTTTTGCAGTATCATTAACATCTTCTTCTTCCTCAGCAATTTGTAATTCTTCTTCATCTTCAGTGAAGATTTTTGCATCTAAAGCCAGACTTTGCATTTCTTTAATAAGAACTTTAAAAGATTCTGGTACTCCAGGCTCAGGAACATTTTCACCTTTTACTATTGATTCATATGCCTTAACTCTTCCAACTACATCATCAGATTTAACAGTTAACATTTCCTGTAAAGTATAAGCTGCTCCATAAGCTTCAAGAGCCCATACTTCCATTTCACCAAAACGCTGTCCACCAAACTGAGCCTTACCACCAAGTGGTTGCTGAGTAACTAATGAATAAGGTCCAGTAGCTCTAGCATGAATTTTATCATCAACTAAGTGATGTAATTTAAGTATATACATATAACCAACAGTAATTCTATTATCAAATGGCATACCAGTTCTACCATCATGTAACTGAACTTTACCATCTCTATTATATCCGGCTTTTTCAAGCATTTCTTCAACTTCTTCTTCAGTAGCCCCATTAAATACTGGAGTTTCTATATATAAATCAAGGGCCTTTGCTGCCATACCCAGGTGAGTTTCTAAAACCTGCCCAATGTTCATACGTGAAGGTACACCTAGCGGGTTTAAAACAACTTCAACTGGCTCACCATTAGGTAAAAATGGCATATCTTCTTCTGGAAGAATTCTGGAAATTACACCTTTGTTACCATGTCGTCCAGCCATCTTATCTCCAACTGAAATTTTTCTCTTAGTTGCTATATAAACTCTAACTAATTTATTAACTCCAGGCTTTAATTCGTCTCCATTTTCTCTAGAAAATACCTTTACATCAACAACTATACCTTCTTCTCCATGAGGAACTTTAAGAGATGTATCTCTTACTTCACGTGCTTTTTCACCAAAAATGGCCCTTAAGAGTCTTTCTTCAGCCGAAAGCTCTGTTTCACCTTTAGGAGTAACTTTTCCTACTAAAATATCTCCTTCAGACACTTCAGCTCCAACCCTTATTATTCCACGTTCATCAAGGTCTTTTAGAGCGCTTTCTCCAGCATTAGGAATATCTCTAGTAATTTCTTCAGGACCTAATTTTGTATCTCTAGATTCAGCTTCATGTTCTTCAATATGAACAGAAGTAAAGGCATCTTCTTTTACTAGTTTTTCACTAATTAAAATAGCATCCTCATAGTTATAACCTTCCCAGGCCATAAATGCAATAAGAGTATTTCTACCTAAGGCCATTTCTCCACTCTCAGTAGAAGGTCCATCTGCTATGATTTGTCCTTCTTCAATTTTTTCACCTCGGGAAACAATAGGCCTTTGATTCATACAACTACCTTGATTAGACCTTTTAAACTTCATTAATTTATATTTATCAATATTACCATCATCTGTTTCCACAACAATCTGTTGAGCAGTAACTCTTTTTACAATTCCAGAGTTTTTAGCTACAACAACTACTCCTGAATCTTTAGCAGCTTTATGTTCTATACCTGTACCAATAACCGGTGCATCAGTTTTAAGTAAAGGAACTGCCTGTCTCTGCATATTTGCACCCATTAATGCACGGTTAGCATCATCATTTTCCAAAAACGGTATCATTGCTGCAGATACCCCAACAAGTTGTTTAGTAGATACATCCATATAATCAATATTATCAGGAGAAGTTTCAAAAATATCTCCTCTATGTCGAGCTAAAACTACATCACTTTTAATATAACCATCTTCATCTAATTCAGCATTTGCTTGAGCAATAGTAAATTGATCTTCTTCATCTGCAGTTAAATAATCAATTTGTTCTGTTACTCTATTATCATCAGTGACTTTTCTATAAGGTGTTTCTAAAAAACC
>JBNJDL010000274.1:0-3049 GCA_051744825.1 Bacillota bacterium
AATTATAAATTCATGATTAATTTTTAATCCTGTTTGAGTCCCGCTAGGAATAAATATGCCCTCTTTACTATCATCTTCTTCATAAACAACATGTGACTGTCCTGAATAATTATTTGAGCCATTTTTTCCTTTATCTTCCTCGTCTGCAGCGACTATTAATCTAATTTGATCGTACTTTCCAGCAGGCATTTCTTCTTGACCTAAAAGCTCTTCATCAAAACGTAATTTAAGTAAATCAAATTTACCTTCACCATTTTCAACATCAAATTCATTTAAAGTTATCCAGCCTTCTTCCTCATTATGAACTTCGACTTTCTCTAAAACTACATTTACTTCTTTTACATCATTAACTGGTTTATCAGCTATACTCATTCTTAATTCACCACTACCATCACTTGAAAAATTACCTGGCAAAGATTCACAGCCCGCCAAAGTAAAAGTAAATAAAAATAAAACAGCTATTATTAAAAATTTCTTTTTAAATTTCACTTTATACCCCTCCTTATAGTTTCTTAATTTAATTATGAGGGGTAAAATCAAAAAATGGAAGTGAGGCCTATCACATAACTCCCAAATTATTCACTATATTTTAAGATAATTTTCTCATCTTTATATTCTACTATACCTTTAGCTTCTAATTTATTAAATATCCTTGTTATAGTTTCTCTTGAGCTACCGAGAAAATTAGCTAATTCTTGATGGGTATAATCTTTATCTAAATAATAATATTCTTTTTTATCGTTTAATCTCTTACCATTTTCTCTGAAAAATCTTTTCAACCTCATTTCTACACTAAAAAATGCTAAATCCTCAATGTCTTTATCTGCTTTTCTTAACCTCTTACTCAAATCAACTATTAAATTTAAAGCTAACTGAGAAGAGTTATTTAATAAATTAAGAAAATTATTTTTTGAAATTAATAGTAAAGTGCTTTCTTCCTCCACAATAGCAGTAGCAGAGCGAGATTTATCTTCAATAATTCCCATTTCACCAAAAAAATCACCACTATTCATCTTCTTTAATATTTTTTCTCTACCTTTAGAAGAACTTCTAATGATTTTTACCCTTCCCTCTAAAACTATAAAAAATGTATCTGATTTATCTCCAACTAAAAATAATACTTTGTTTTTTTGATATTTTTTTAATTGAGATTTATCTTTTATTTTTTCTAAGTTATCTTTTCTCAAATTTTTAAAAAGATGAATATCATTAAGGTTTATTTTTTGCTTCTTCTGCTGCATTTTCATTTACTCCTTTATTCTCATTATTGTCATTTTCTCCTTTATTTTCTGCATTATCATTTTTGGGGATATCTTCAGGAGGACCTTGACCATTTTTCCCTTTTTTAGAAGAATTATTATCTGGTGTTTTTTCTTCCTTAATTTCTAAGCCATAAGCTTTGCCTGGATTTTTTTCTGTCTTTTTTAACCATTTTTTAATTTCTTCTTCATGCCATTCTTTTCTTTCACTTTGTTTCATCTTTTTAGCCTTTGAAACTCCCTTATCATTAGCTTCACTAAATTCACCAGTAGCAACTAAAACTTTTTTAGATTCTTTATTCTCTCTAGAAGAAAACTCAACACTTCCTTTGTTTACAGATAGTATAGATTTATCTTTATTAACTTCTACAGAAAAAGAAGTTCCCTTTACTCCAGCAACAGCTGAGGGAGTTATTACTTCAAATTTAGTCAATCTTTGCCATGCATCTTTAACTCTAGTCCAGACTTTTCCTTCTTTCACCTCTACAGACGAAGCTATCCCTTTTTCTGTATTTTTATTTTCTTCAATTGTTAATTGAGTATTTTCATCTATTTTTAAATAACTATTATTAGAAAAATAAATTTCTACCTTAGTATTTTCAGAAGTTTTGATCTTATCTCCTTTTTTTAAAGTATCTCCTTTATTAAGGTCAAGCCAAAAAATATTAGAAAATATATCTGTTATTATATTTTTTTCAAGATATTTTGCTTCTCCCTTAACTTCCAAGACAGTTATTTTATAATTATCTTCACTAAAAACTGGATAAATTATAGTTGTAGAGATAAATAAAATTATGATCATACTAATTATAATCTTTTTCATTTTTCATTTCCTCCCATATACTTATATTCTCACTATCTAAAACTTTTTCTCTACTTTTTTCATCCAGTTTATTTAAAATCATATTACTTAAAATCATTTCATTAGCTAAAGCTTTTTCTACATAAAGTGAAGCTTCATTTACTGCATTACCAATGATTGTATAGTCCAATTTTTCCTCTGAGCCAATATTACCAACTATAACTTCACCATAATTAAGACCTATTCCTAATTGAAAAGGAATTTTATTTTCTAAACTCAAAATTTGTATTTCTAAAGCTGCCGTAAATGCTTCTGAAAGAAAATCTTCTTTTTTAATCGGTGCACCAAAGAACGCTAAGAGTCCATCACCTAAATATTTATCTATAGTCCCATTATTTTCAATAATTATTTTAGTTAATTTATTAAAAGTATAATTTAAATCTTCAACTGCTTTTTTTGAAGAAACTTGTTTGCTATATTCACTAAATGATCTAATATCTACAAAAAGTATTGCTATTTTCTTTTTTTCGCCTCCTAATTTTAATTTTTCAGGATTATTTAAAAGTTCTTCTATTATTTCTTCAGAAACATAACGTGAAAAAATGTTTTTAATAAAAGTAATTTCCTTTTCTTGCTGAAAATATCTAAAACTAAAGTCTATTAGATAAATCATAGTAATAAGAAATAGAGGAACAAAAAAGTCTAAATAATAATTTAACTGATAAAATAGAGTCAAGTGAATAATAATATAAGTTATTGCAATCATAAAGCTAAATTTAAAATTGTTTAAGTATTTTAGATCAGTATTTATTTGAATTAATTTAAACCCATATAATAAAAAAATAAAAATTACTAAAAGAATAAAAAAATTTAGCAATCTAGTAGATTTAACAATATAATTATTATTTAAATAATTGCTCAAAGCAAAAGAATTAATTTCTACTCCACTATGATATCCATAACGAGAAAATGAAGTCATGTAGCTGTC
>JBNJDL010000275.1:0-3045 GCA_051744825.1 Bacillota bacterium
TGAGAAATAACGTTCTTTAGAACGACTTCCTTCTTCGTCTGCTCTTACACCTACTATTACTCCTGTAAAAGCTTTAGGATTTTTTTCTTCTTCGTATTTTTCTGTTTCATGGTTCATTCTATATCTAGGCCAGTTACCATTTAATGTATTTTTTAATGCACTTGATTTAAGATTTTTACAACACTGTATTCTTGTTTCATTTCCATCTGGAAATGTTCTTTTTTCTTTTAATGCTTTTTTATTTTGTCCATAAATCATATCTAATTCCCAATCAATTGCTAATTTATCTCTATGCTCAATCATTTCTGGTATTTTATAATTTGTATCTACATGTATCAAAGGCAATGGTACATGTCCAAAGAATGCTTTTCTTGCTAACCAAATCATAACTGTAGAATCTTTACCAATTGACCATAACATTCCTAAGTTTTCAAATTCACTATATGCTTCACGTAATATATGAATGCTACGTGATTCGAGTTTGTCTAAGTGATTCATTAGCATTCCCTCCAAACAAAATTCATTATAATTTTAACTTTTTATAAAAATATTATTAATCAAATCTTTTATAAAAAAAATGAACTCTATGAATTTAATTTATTCAAAAAAATTCTATAAAATTCATTATAAATACTTAATTAAATTTTGTAACTATTCTAATGGTTCCTTTAATACCCATTTACCATGAATATCTTTCTTAAATAAATCTTCATTATAGAATCTATCAACTATTTCCCAAAATTGATCTAGATCATAACCTAAAAATTCACAAAAATCATCAATTATCTTTTGATCTAAATTATGGTCATGTTTTTTCACAAGTTCAACTGCTTCCTCACGTTCTATCAATCCATATCTTACCATTCTTGATGCATAATCAGTTGCAAAAGCATGACCAAATTTAGGATATTTTAACCAAGGATGAAACAGATAACCTATACTATCAATCTGGTCATAATTTTCAACATGATTACTTCTATTCCATTCATTTTCCAAATCAATAAATCCTCTTTTTTTAGCAAATAAATAATTCTTATAACTATTCCACCTAACAAAATAACTTAAATAAATAGGTTCCAACTTTTCTAATTCATTATTCGATGGTGGGTCTATAAATACTAAATCTTTTTTACTTATATTATTCTCCATCAAGACCTCTTCAGGAATATCAGTTGCAACTCCATTATTAATTTGTTCTTTTGCAGAGTAAGTTTCTTTACTGTCGTATCCACCATATTCATAACTTACATTCTCACCATAAACTACTAATGGAATATCAAACTTTGAAGCTATATGTAATGGATATGTATATATTAATCTGTCAATATACCATGTAGGTTTACCATATTTTTCAAAAGTTTTTCTCATTATTTTTTTCTGCGTCTTTAAATTTGGTTTAAGCGAAATAATATTACAATCAAATGTTTCAGATATATTTTTTATATTTCTTTTACCTGCATTTGTCATAGTCATATTATCTTCTACTGTAACTAACAAAGGATTCATATTAAACTGCTCCTTCATTATATGAACTTGATAATGACTATCTTTACCTCCACTAACAGCTATAATACAATCATAACCATCACCATTTTTACCTCTGAATTTATTACATAGTTTCTCTAATTCTTCATATCTATTATCCCAATCAATATTATCTTTTTTCTTATGATTAACACAAGCACTACATATACCATCATCAGTAAATTTAATTCCAGGCCTTGTATTAGGCATAACACAACTTTTACAATATTCCATAATTATATAAATCTATCATTAATTAATGATAGAAACCTCCTTCCAAAATTCAGCTTATAAGTTAAAAAAATATATATCGATAACTAGCTAATCTAATAAAATCATTGAATGAATATTCATTAATGACTCTAGAGAATGAAAAATATAAGCACTCGTTTTTTTATCTAAAACATAAATACCACAATTAATTGAAAATAATTTATTATTTTTTTCATACCTATCAAAATATCTATGTTCACTTTGTCCAATAAATATATAATTTTTATATCTACATAATCCACGTATAAACCCATTAAACTTATATTCATTTTCACCATGTGATATATATAACTTTCCAGGAAGACTTTCCATATAAATTATACTATCATCCTCAACAGTGATTGTATGAGGCATAATTAAATCTTTTTTTATTATATTCTGTTTTTTGTTTTTATATGAAAATTGAATAACTCCTCCGTCATAGTAGTTATTCTTCCATAACCCCGATAAAGAAAACATAGATATATAAAGTTCATTATTATAAAAACACATATCATTAATATGATGTCTATCATTCATACCATCTTTATTATGTCCTATAAAGACTTCATCAATTATTTCTTCAGATTCAATATCAATAACTGAAATTGAATCCCTACCAGTATTTGCAACAAACAATAGATCATTTTTTTTATCTATTGCTAAACCATGTATTGTACTACCTTTTAATGCCTTTATTCTAGATAAAATCTTATAATTTTTACTAATTATTGTAACACCAAAAAATTCATCAGCAATATAAAATTTATTATTATATTCTTCAATTTCATGGAATTTACCAGATAATACTTTTTTTAAACTTCTACTTTCTAGTTCATATTCATACAAACCTCCACCAGAAATATTTGAATTAGGTTCAGGAATATCTGAACAAGTAAATAAAATCCTTTTAGATATTTTTTTTAAATTTTGGGATATAAAGACATTTTTCAAAACCGGTGAGATAAATATTTCTTTATTCAAATCTAAATCATATTCACTTAATTGTTCTATAGCTGTTTTATAAGAACTAGTTGTTATTATAATTATTAAATCCTTATGGTTATTTAAAATTTTTTTGGGTGAAACTACAGGTATTCCCATATATTTACCATGCATTAATTCATTATTGTCCAATATAATATCAGGCTTAGGTACACCATAATCTATGGTCTTTTTAACCCATTCACCTGTACCAAAATAAAATACCTTTTTACTATCTATTTTAATATTTTTATTGTATATTCCATCCATTTTTTCCTCCAATAG
>JBNJDL010000276.1:0-3022 GCA_051744825.1 Bacillota bacterium
GAATATTATAGTTTGTGTAAAACAAGTACCAGACACTAATGAAGTCAAAATAGATGAGGAAAAGGGAACTCTTATTAGAGAAGGTGTGCCAAGTATTATTAATCCTGAAGATAAAATTGCTATTGAAGAAGCAGTTAGATTAAAGGAAGAATTTGGAGGGAAGGTTACAGTTATTAGCATGGGACCTCCTCAAGCAAAAGATGCACTTATTGAAGCTTATGCGATGGGAGCAGATGAGGCTATATTACTTTCAGATAGAGCTTTTGCTGGCTCTGATACCTGGGCAACTGCCTATACCTTATCTCAGGGAATAAAAGAAATTGGAGATTATGACCTTATTTTCTGTGGCCGTCAAGCTATAGATGGAGATACAGCCCAGGTTGGACCACAGGTAGCAGAAAATTTGGATATTCCCCAGATTACTTATGTAACAGATTTAGATATAGAAGATAAAAAAGTTACAGCTAAAAGACAACTTGAAGATGGTTATAGTATAATTGAAACTCAAATTCCTGTATTACTAACAGTGCTTGATGGACTTAATGAACCTCGTTATCCATCAATTAAGAGAATAGTAGATGCATATAATAAGGAAGATACAGTAAGAGTCTGGAGTACAGAAGATTTTGAAGTTGATGAAGATAAACTCGGACTTGATGCTTCCCCAACTCAAGTTCATGATACCTTTGTTCCTACTCATGAAACAAAGGGAGAAATGCTTGAAGGTAGTGCAAAAGAAAAAGTTGAAAAACTAGTAGAAAAATTAAAAGAAGAACAGGTTGTATAAGATTTTAAGAGGAGGCGATGATAATGTTAAAAATATTTGAAGATAAATGTACTGGATGTGAAGTTTGTGTAGATAAATGTCCTTTTGAAGCATTAGAGATGAAAAATGATATAGCAGTAGTTGATCACGATGCCTGTACTCTTTGCGGTATTTGTGTTAAAGCCTGTGAATTTGATGCAATTGAATTAGAAAAAGAAGAAAAAAGTGATAAAAAAGATCTATCAGCTTATAGTGGTGTCTGGGTTTTAGCAGAACAGAGAGAAAATGAATTGCTTAATGTTTCCTTTGAATTATGTAGTGAGGGAAGAAAATTAGCAGATGAGTTGGATACTGATTTATCAGCTGTAGTCTTAGGATCTGATATTAAAGACAAAGCAAAAGAGTTAATAGCTTATGGAGCTGATCATATTTATGTTGTTGAAGATGAAGAATTAAAACATTATAGAACTGAAACTTATACAAGTGTTATAACTGAAATGATAGAAAAAGCTAAACCTGAAATAGTATTATTAGGAGCTACTCATAATGGTAGGGATCTTGGTCCAAGACTTTCTGCAAGATTGGATACAGGACTTACAGCTGACTGTACAAAGCTTGCTATAGATGATGAAAAAGGTATTTTATTACAGACTCGTCCAGCATTTGGTGGTAACTTAATGGCTACAATAGTTTGTCCTGAGCATAGACCTCAGATGTCTACTGTAAGACCAGGGGTTATGGAAAAAGCTGAGCCAGATTATGAGCGAGTTGGAGATGTAAATGAAGTTGAAGTAAAGCTTTCTAAAAAAGATATTAATTCTGAAGTTGTGAGAGAGGCTAAAATAATTAATTTAAAATCAAATCTTTCAAAAATAGAAATGTTTACTCAAATAAAAGATATAATCAAAGAAGCTAAAAAAGGAGTAAATTTAGAAGATGCTAATATTATAGTATCTGGTGGTCGTGGTGTTGGAGATCCTGATGGTTTTTCATGTATAGAAGAATTAGCCTCAACTCTTGGAGGAGAGGTTGGTGCTTCTAGAGCAGTAGTTGATGAAGGCTGGATAGATAAAGAACATCAGGTTGGCCAAACTGGTAAAACAGTTCAACCTCGAGTATATCTTGCCTGTGGTATTTCTGGTGCAATTCAGCATAGAGCAGGTATGGAAAATTCAGATTTAATTATTGCTATAAATACAGATGAGGAAGCACCTATTTTTGATGTTTGCGATTATGGTATAGTAGGAGACCTTCATGAAATAGTTCCTCTTTTAAGTGAAGTTTTTGCTGAAGTTTTAGATTAATTAGAAAAATATTAAATAATAGATAAATATATTAGTTATATTATTTGTATAAGCCAGTATACCCAGGGTGTATCTTTTTATAAAAGAATGCCTATGGGAAACTGGCTTTTTAGATTTAATTAAAAAAGTCAATAGATTTAAAAGGAAAATAAGCTTTTTTAAAGAACAATTTAATAAAAGATAAAGTAAAGAAAATAAATAAAATTTTTAAAGGAGAGATATTTTATGGAGAGAAAAATAATTGCAAGTGACAATGCACCAGCAGCCATTGGTGCCTATTCACAGGCTGTAAAAGCTGGAAATATGTTATTTGTTTCTGGTCAAATCCCTTATGATAAAGATGGGAATGCTGTTGAAGGTGGTCCTGCTGAGCAGACAAAACAATCTTTAGAAAATGTTAAGGCAATTTTAGAAGAGGCTGGAAGTAGTTTATCTAAAGTTGTAAAAGCTACTATTTTTGCTAGTGATATGGAAAATTTCTCAGAGATTAATGAGGTTTATAGTCAGTATTTTGATGAAAAGCCTCCTGCAAGAGCATTTGTTGAAGTTGCTAGATTACCAAAAGATGTAGATGTGGAAATTGAAGTTATAGCAATTTGTGAGTAAAAGCAAATAATTAAAATCATTAATTATAGTATAATCCCTTCTTCTTAAGGCTATAATGTTACTAAGTCTTGAGTGAGGAGGGATTTTTTATGTTTAATAAATCAAAATTTATAATTATTATAATGATAATAGCTATTATATTTTTAGGAGAACTGGTTATGGCTGAAGATTATAAAAAAAATTATAGAGAAGTTATTGGAAAAATAACAGAGATAAATTTAAATGAAAAAAGCTTTATTATTAATGCAGATAAATTTTATATAAGTAAAAATAGTGAAATAAAGGTAAATGAAGTCAAAACTAATTTAGCTGCTCTTAAAAAGATTAATAATAAATATGCACAATA
>JBNJDL010000277.1:0-3013 GCA_051744825.1 Bacillota bacterium
CAGACCTGCTCTCCTTAAAACATCAATATTAGTCACAGCTTCAATTTCTTCAAAACCTTCAGCTAAAGGAATTAAAATTCTACCCATGATTAGCCTCCTTTAATTGTTATTTATAAAATCATTAAATGATTAAATTGTTCATTTCAGTTAACTCTAAGTTTTCCTGACACGCTACATCAAAACCAGTATATAATAATGATTTTTTAGGTTTCTTATTATTAATTATTTTATGAAATAAACTTTTACCAGCCAAATATCCTTGAAAAAAAGGCCTTTGATGTATGCTAGCATTTACTTCACCTTTTTTTATTAGTTTTCTTATTTTAGGAGTTAAATCATTACCAATTAATATTATGTTTTTATATTCTAACTCTTTAATAGCCTGATTTACATAAGAAATGTCTGTGGTTGTATAAATAGCATCAATATCTTTATTTCTATTAATGATTTTTTTTGAATAAGTATAATTACCTTCAATCTCAAGAATGGTCTTTTTAACTATAATTTCAATTCCAGAATATTTTTTCATTCTTCCCATAAATCCTGCCAAACGTTTATCATTAGATTCATAATGAAATTCAGAAGATAAAACTGCAATTTTCCCCTTTTTACCTAAATAATTAGCCATTATCTCGGCAGCAATTGCTCCACCTTTTTTATAATCAGGTCCAATATAAGTTAATCTTTCAGAAGTTGGTAAATCAAGATTAACTGTTATAATTGGAACATGTATTTTTTTTATTAAATTATCAAAATAACCATGGTTATTACCTAAAATAGCAGGTGTAATTATAATACCATCAACTGAATCATTACTAGAAATAATACTTTTAATCATATCTAACTGTTTCTCTGGATTTTCAGCTTTAGTTGTATTAATGTGCATATTAATATTAAAAAAAGAAAATTCTTTTTCAATCGAGTTTAATCCCATTTTGATTTTTTCACTTAAATTTTTATTATATGATTCAATTAAAAAAACATAAATATTTATATTTTTTTTCATGGCAAGTGTCTTTGCAATTGGATTCATTTCGTATCCAAATTCTTTGGCTTTTTTTATGACCATTTTTTTCGTTTGTGGATCTACAGGTCCTGAATCATTTAAAGCTCTAGCAACAGTAGTTCTTGAAACATTAAGTGCTTCAGCTATATCTTTTTGAGTTACTTTTTTCATAATATATTTTAAACCTCTCTTAAAATAATTTTTTTCCTTAATTATTTAATTCTATAACTATCTATAATCTCCTTTTTAATATTGAAATAAAATATCCTCCCAGGTGGGAGGATACCTTGAATTTATTACATATAATTTATTCGGTAATATTATAAATTAGTTTATGTCGAAAATAAAAGAAATGAGAACCATGTGAATGTATTGAAAGCATTTTAGTATGAGGATGTTCTACAGAATTAAAATTATTATCAATTGCTCCTCCTAAATAAGTACTCCCACCTAAATAAATGCAGGAATAATTTAAAAATAGCTCATCTAAAATTTTATTTTTCATTAAGTGATCAGAATAAGATGGAGATTCAACTAGTAACTTTTCAACTCCAATTATTCTTAATATTTTCATTAATACTTTACCATTAGTCATTCTATCTTTTCCAGTTATAATAATTGGAATTTTATCACTGTTTTCTTTAAATTTTTTGAGAATTTCCTTTTCATTAATTTTATTTATATTATTATAGGGACCCACAATAAAATTTTCTTGCTTTATATTTTTACTGCTATGTTTTGCCCCTTCAGGAGAAGTAGCAATATATACCGGGACTTCTTTAGCTTTAAAAAGCTTATGATCAAAGGGAATATCTGTACCGTCTAAAGATACTACAATATTTAAGGGAACTTTATTTTTATTTAATTTTTTTACTCTAGCATCCTCTAAATCCTGATCAAAAATATGTGCAGTCATTTCAGCTTCTTTTTGCATAGTACCAGCACCAACAATAACACCATCAGAATTTGCTCGTAACATATTTAAAATCCAGAAATCAGCATTTGCTCCATCTTGATCTAAAAAGTTTTTTTGAGCAATAAATGGTCCTTCAGGTGCATCATCAAAAGCTATTGCTCCATCAATAGATAAAACAAAAGAAGCATAAATAAGTGGTCTATCCTCAGGTATATTAGAAAATTTTAAGTCTCCATAAATTTTATCTATTTTTTTTGTTTTAAGTCCATTATTTAAATAATTTATTTTTAGAGATTCATCTTCATATATTTTATTTAATTTTAATTTACCAGTTTGAAAAGGGATCTTCATCAATGTCATTATAATTCCTCCTGTTTGAACTTTTAATTACTATATTTAGAAATTCTAAATATTTCTTTAAATTCATAATTATCTTTTCCAAATAATTGGTTAAATTTATTATTAGTTTTTGCTAAATCATCTTCTGGGATAGATTTCCATTTATCATAACTTTCCCAATGAATTATTGTATATATCTCAAAATCTTCTTTGTCCTGCCAGACTTCTTTACTTATAAATCCATCGTATTTAGATAACATTTCAGTCCAAATTTTTTTATCTAATTCAATAAATTTTTCCACAAGGCCCTTTTTTATTTTAAATTTCAAAAATTCTGTTGCTACATTTTTATCTTTAAAATCATTTTTCCCTGACAAATTAATTCACCTCTCAATCTAATTGATACAAATATATCAATCTTATATTTGTCCGCCACCACATACTGCTAATGAATCACCAGTAATGAATGAACTTTTATCTGATGCTAAAAAAACTGCTGCTTCAGCTATATCTTGGGTTGTTCCTAATCTTTTTAATGTATACATATCTGCCATGTTTTTTTTAAATTCTTTGGAATCTTCAGCATTTTCTATTCTATCTTTAATCATTGGAGTTTCTACAAGACCGGGCATTATAGCATTAACTCTGATATCAGGTCCATAATCTAAGGCCATACATTTTGTCATCATCAAGACTGACGCTTTTGTTGGACAATATGCAATTCTATCTGGTATCGCTTTCACTCCAAGATC
>JBNJDL010000278.1:0-2998 GCA_051744825.1 Bacillota bacterium
TACAACTCTTGCAGAAATCGTCATTGTCCTAAATGTCAGGGACTTATTACAGAAAAATGGATTAAGGATAGAAAAAAAGAGCTACTCCCAATCCAATATTACCACATTGTTTTCACTATACCAAATATTTTAAATGATTTAGTTTTAAACAATAAAGATGAAATATATTCACTTCTTTTTAAAGCCTCCAGTGATACTCTTAAAGAACTTGCAGCTGATCCTAAATATCTGGGAGCTAATATTGGTTTTATCTCTATCCTTCATACATGGGGACAAAATTTAATGGATCATCCTCATGTTCACTGTATTGTTACTGGAGGTGGATTATCTTTAAAAAACAAAAAATGGATTTCTTCTAAAAAGAATTTCTTTCTCCCAGTAAAAGTAATATCATCTCTTTTTAGAGGTAAATTTATGGATTATCTAAAACAAAAATATCATAACAATAAACTCTTTTTCTTTGGTAAAATAAAACATCTACAGAATAAAAATAATTTCCAAAAGTTAATTGATGATCTTTATTCTAAAAATTGGGTTGTCTTCTCTAAACCTTCTTTTGCTAATCCTGAATTTGTTATTGAATATTTAGGTCGCTACACAAATAAAGTAGCTATCTCTAACCACAGAATTAGCAAAGTTAAAGATGGTAAAGTTACTTTTAAATATAAAGATTACTCTGATGATAGTAAAAACAAGTATATGACTCTTGATGTTTTTGAATTTATTAGAAGATTTTTGCTTCATGTTTTACCTAAAAGGTTTGTTAGAATAAGGTATTATGGTCTTTTATGTAATAGATATCGAAAACAAAATATTGTTTTCTGCAGATATTTATTAAAGGTAATTGTAAATAATACTGACAACAACTCTAATGATAAATCCTGGCAAAAATTATTTTTTGAATTAACTGGTAAAGATTTAAGTATTTGTCCTGAATGTGGTGGTAATATGAATCCTGCTGATAGTTTAGATATTATTCGGCCTTCTCCTGCATGATTTTTTATCTAATTGCTCTTTGATAATTTTAAAACAACTATGAAAGATCAAGGGGCTACTATGCTTGTTTTTATATATTTAAAGTTAAACTAATAAATAAAATTATTCATCAAATTTGATATTGTAATTATTTTATGAATCATAGATAAATTTTTTGAAATTCATGATAGATTTAAACTCCATAGCAATACTCGGTTTCGTTCAACAAAATTGTATCTGAAATTTTCATTTTAATAAAAATAAGATAATATTCAGTTTTAGAAATAATTTTATAGCTATTAATCCAGGTTATTATTTTTTTGCTAAACTTCAGATACAATCCTATTATGTTATATGACGTTCTTTTCTTATTAATCATAATAATTAAAAAATATTTTCTTTAGATTTTTATTAACATTTTCATTAATTACTTTCTTTTTTAATTTTTCTTTTATTATTTTTTTAGCTTTATCATTTTTTGATATTTTTTTGTGTAAACTATCTTTAAAATCTTCAATCCACTCTATTTTAAATTCACTATAATCATAATCTTCAATATTAATAAGAAAATTGAAGATTTCATTTTCTGTTTTAAATTCAAAAAATAACTCTGGAGATATTAATTTCTCATTTAAATACAGATTACCGATTTTAATTAAAATATTCTTCACTGGGTTTGGAATTTTTTTTGAACTACTATTTTTTCTATTTTCAATTTTATCCCGAATTGATTTTACAGCTAATTCTTCAAATTCATGATTGCTTTTTACTATTTCATTCATTACTGCTTCATAATATAAGAATATATTAAAGTTTTCTTCTAAAAGAATATTAACATGTTGTTTTATTTTCTCTTTTGTTTTATTATTACAAACTTTATGCATTGGAATTATAATATCAATCAAACGATTAATCCCTTTATTGTAATCTTCTTTTCTACTAATTAATTTTTTATTATTTTCAATTAAAAGAGAAATCAATTTATTATTTTTTGTAATATATTTGTCATCATTATAATTAATAATATTTGGAATTACCTTAAATATCTTAGTGCCAAAATATAAATCTTTATTTTTTTCGTTCTTGATTTCCATAAATAATAATTCTCTTAATAATTTATCTAATTTATCTATATTCATATTATCTTTAAATCGATTATTTTGTCCAATAATAAAACTTAAAAGGTTCCGAAAACTTTCAGGGGGTAGGCTTCGATCTTGTATTAAATTCAATATACCATCAATTATTTTAAGATAATTATCTTTACCAATATCAATAAAAGATAAAATATAAAGAAATCTATTTATAATATTATTTAACTCTCTATAATTTTTTAATCTTAATACTGAATTTATAACATTTTCGAATGCTTTAATTAACTTATCTAAATCATCATCATTTAATTTAAATTCATAAATTTCATATTTATTAAATAAATATTTTAACTGTTTTCTTTTTAGGTGTTTTGTCATAATAAAAAACATGAAATAATCAATTTCATTTATTTTAATAGTTTTTCCTTTTATACCAAAAAACTTATCTTCTTCAACTTTTTCTTTTACAGAACTATAACTAAATAAAACACTTTCAATATAATTATTAAAGTATCTTTTTACTTCTCTATAATTATTAACCATCAAATAATTTTCAGTAATAAATTCCCAAAATTTATAGACTTCATTTTTTAATTTATGTATTTTTCCTTCAGATCCACCAATAAAAATAGTATCCTTTTCTTTTTCAACTTCTTCACTTAATTTTGAAGCTTTATGGAAATTCATATATACAAATTTAAAGCTCATTATTTCTTTTATAAATGACAAGGATTCTCTCTCATCTTCGGGTAATTTCAAAAATAATTTATCAATATCAATTTTTTTTACTTCATTTTTTATCTTATCTGCAATTTCTTTATCAATGTAAAAATTTCTTGAAACCATATTTCCTATATGTTCACGATTAAATTCTGAAATGAAGTATATAATATATTTTTTATTTCTAAATGCAATTTTTGATATTTTCT
>JBNJDL010000279.1:0-2997 GCA_051744825.1 Bacillota bacterium
TAGTTACTATGTCCTCTTGAATATTTGATAAGTCTTTATTCCAACCTTTAAAAGTATACCCTTCCTTTTTAGGCACATAATCTAATGATGCAGTGGTATTTTTTTCAAACTTCTTAATTTCAATCAATTCATTATTTTCATCTAAAAATGTTACTGAACAAGTTTCAATATTTTCTTTTAAAAAAGTAGCATTTATTGTTATATCTTTAGTTATTTTATCAACCTGGTTATCCCAACCATTAAAAATAAAGCCTTCTTTTTGAGGTTCTTCTGGATAATTTACCACGTCATTATATTGTAAGATTTCTTCTTTTATTACAGAATTATTACTTTTAAATGTTACTTTATAGTCATTCTTTTCATAAATTGGTCTAATATCTAGATTACTATTAATATTAGTTAAAGCCTTATCCCATTTGACAAAAGTGTGACCATTTTTCTTAGGTGGTGTAGGCGGTATAACTTCATCTTTTTCTAATATATTAACTTTCTTTATAACATTTTCTTGATTATCAAAAAATCTTATTCCGTATGTTTTTAAATCATCATAGATTGCAATAACTGTTTCATCTTGAGTTAAAGAATCAATTCTCTTATCCCATTTTACAAACTCTTTTCCCGCTTTAATAGGAGGTTCTGGGTATAAGACTTTAGAGCCATATTTTAATGTATCTTTTTTTATAATATTTTTACCATCTTTGAAAGTTATTGTATAGTCTTTTCCAATATAAACTGGATGTACTACTAAATCTTTTGTAATATTAGTTAACTCTTTGTCCCATCCTGAGAAAGTATAACCTTCTTTTGATTCAATAGGTGGTGGTATAACATCTTCGCCTTTTTCTACTACTTTATTTTTTATTACATTATTTTTTTCATCCCTAAATGATACTATAAAATCTGATTGTGAATATTCTGCTGTTATTGTACTATTTCCCCTAACTTTATTAATATTTTGGCTCCAACCGACAAATCGATAATTTTCTCTTTGTGGCGGTTGAGGTTTTGAAATCATAGTACCATATTCATATTCACCTTTTTTTATTATACTACCATTCCAATCTTTAAAAGTTACAGTATATATATTAGCATCTGCAATAGGATACACTGTCATATCATTTTTTATATCCTTTAAATTTTCATCCCATTTTATAAAATCATACTCACTATGAGTAGGTGGTTTTGGTGGTTCTAAATTATTTCCTTCTAGTACTGTATAAGTTTCATACGTATTTCCAGTAAAATCTTTGAATATTATATCTTTTCTTTTTTCTTCTAATTCCTCTAACTCTTCTTCATCTTCCTCTTCTTTTCTTTCAATTTTTTGTTCTTCTTTTTCTTCTGGAAAAAAATTTTCATCAATATTTTCTTTTTCCTCTAGATCTAGATCTACATCTTTTACAGAGTTTATAGTTACATTTGTGTACTCATTACCAAAATTAGTTTTAAATATATTTTGTTTAATATTTCTATCTAATTTACTGCCATCTTCTGATTCTAAATTTTCTTTTATTATTAAATTATTTTTGCTTATATCTTTAAATTCTTTATGTGGATATAATTTTATGTTTTCTCCAGTAACTGAATATGAGTAATTTATATTTTCATTTAAACTATTAATTATTTTAATATTTTCTTCAATAGTATCTTCTTCTACATCATCAGAAAACTCTAAAACAAATATAGATCTACCTTTTATTTCAATGGAATTTTCATTTTCAAAAACTCCATTAGAAAAATAATTATTGAATATTTTTATATTATTTAAGTAACCATTTTTATAATCAAATTGATAGTAATATCTTTTATCTATAAAAGAAAAATCTAAGGCAAAAGCTTCTTCTAAATTTATATAATAACTAGATGTATCTAAATGACTCTTCCCCTCAATCGATGCTTTATATAAGTTTTTCAAAAGTGATTCGAATTTCCTATTGTCAGATAGATTTGTATACATTTTTTTAGATGGATTTATGTAATTAAGAGCTTTGTTAAAATTATAAACTCTTTCATATTCATGGTCTTCTAAGCAATTATACATATCTCTAATTAAATACTCTGAATATTTATCTTCATTTACCTCAAGTATTTTTATATCATCCAATTGAAAATCTTTATCATATGAATATGATTGAATCGGTATATTAAATAATACTAATAGCAATAATACCAATAAAACTATTTTCTTTTTCATTAAATCACTTCCTTTTATTTATCTTTTTCATATATTTTAAAGTATATATTTATACCTCTAAGTGATAATTTATTATTAAGTCAAAGTATATTACTAATATTTATCATAATCTTATTATTAATAAATAAGAAAATAAAACTTTACTTTTTATTTACATATATTCTAAAATATATTTTATTTTTTAAGATATTTTAAATATAGATAGAGATATTTATATTTACAGAAGTATCTTCTATAGGTTATCAACAATTTATGTGGACTATTCTGTGGAAAGTTTGTTTATTTTTACTATATATTTTAAAATAATTTAATAATTTTTCTTTTAACTACATCTGCTTAGTAATCTAAGTAAGCTTCTTCTAAATCTATCTTTAATTTTTTTTCTAATAAACATAACTCTCTTATAACTTCATCATTATCTTTTCTTTTAGAGAGTTATTAGTTAGTATTACTAATATTTTTAATACTACTACAGATTATTTAGTATAAACTTTTATTTTTTCTAGATTTTCAATAGATATTAATGATACCTTTTTTATCTAGAAATATTTTGTTATACTTTCTAGTGAATATTTCTTTTTAGTAGTTAGGTTATATTTCTTATTAATCTTAGCTTTAGCTATCTTTTGCTTTAATCTTTCTAAATACATAGTTTATCCTTTCTTTTTCAAAAATTAAAAATAGCCTATAGACTATTAATCTACAAGCTATTATTATCAACCAATTAATACATTAATCGATTTTGGAACATCTAAAAAGTACAAATGTATAGTTTTAAAAAAAAATAATTAAAATCTACTTAT
>JBNJDL010000280.1:0-2984 GCA_051744825.1 Bacillota bacterium
TTGAACTTGTTCTAAGTATCTTTCTTCATGACGAAATTTACCTAGTTGTCTCTTTAAATGATCATAACTTTTTTTAGCTTTTTCATATTTTTTAAAGAATTTTTGGGCATTTTCAGCAGGGGATTTTTCAGGGTCTAAGTTAATTTTAATTTCTTTTTGTTCAGGATCAAAGTAATTAACTACTTTTACATATTTATCCCCTTTATTAATTTGATAAATATTTGATTTAATTAATTCTCCTTTTCTTTTGTATTTATCTGCATTTTTGCTTTCCTTTATCTTCCCACGTAACTCTCTCTGTTTTTTCCTGTTTTTTTCTAAAAAGTTTTTAACAATATCAACTAATCTTTTTTTTAGTTTAATAAATTTTCTTTTTTGAATATGATTTTCATAAAAATAATCAAATAATTTTGATGTAGAAGAAAAACTTTTACTTTCGATTTCTTCTAAATGTTTTAACTCAAAAGCTGAGGTATATTTAATCAAGTTATCTTCATTAAATCCTACA
Organism: Bacillota bacterium; assembly: GCA_051744825.1. GTDB lineage: Bacteria > Bacillota > Halanaerobiia > Halanaerobiales > DATFIM01 > DATFIM01. The sequence continues at coordinate 509 of JBNJDL010000280.1, forward strand.
GTAGGATTAAATTTACCATTTTTTACTTTGGAAAAAATATCATCAAAACTATTCCAAATTTCATTAACTTCACTTTCATTTAAGTCATTATAATGTCTTTCATAATCAAGCCCTGCTCTATATACAATTTCTCTTGCCATATTAGGACCAATACCTCTAAAGTTATACATAATTGCTTTAAAACAATATTTTTTAAAATCATTTGGTATTTTATTAAAAAAGTCTTCTTTTTCAATTTTTAGAGGATTTAACTTATCCTGAGGAGGAGGAGCTTTATAGGTAATTCCTGGATAAAGTTGTCTTTCTTTATTTTTTTTCTCTCCAATTCTTTTCATAGCGTCTAAAACAGTATTACCTTCATCTACTAAAATAACATTACTGTATCTCCCCATTATTTCTAATATTAAAGTGAATATTTTGCCTCCCTTATCAATTTTAAGATGGAGGATTCTTTCAAATTCAGGCTGATTAATTGCTATTATATTACCGTTAATTAAATATTTTCTTAAAATCATACAAAAATCTGGTGGATGAGAAGGATGTTCAAATTTTAAATTTGTTAAATGTACTCTTGAACCTTCAGGATCAATTGAAATAAGTAATTTCAAACTTTCACCTGGTTGCCGAATATTAATTGTTAACTTTTTTTTACCCATTTGATATATTTTATTAATCCGACTATTAATAATTTTATTTTCCAAATCATATTTACAGTTATTAAGTAAAATACCATCTATAGCCATTTTCACACCTCATTCTTTTTATTTGACTTACATATAAGTATAAAAAATTTTATTCAAATAGTCAAAAATTAATTAAATGTAATAAAGAAAATTTTAATAAATAGAAATATATTAATAGCTTGGAAAGGAGAATATAAATGGATTTTAACTCTCTAAAAAATGAAAAGTATTATAAAAAACCTGTAAAAAAAATTATTGAATCATTTCAAAGTTCAGAAAAATATGGGTTAAATAAAAGAGAAGCCAATAAGCGCTTAAGAAAATTTGGAAAAAATAAAATAAAGAATAAAAATAAAAGAACAATTTTTACTATTTTCTTTGAACAATTTAAAGATTTTATGATTATTATTTTAATTTTAGCAACTATTATTTCTTTTTTTATGGGTGAATTATTAGATACTATAGTAATATTTTCTATAGTAATTTTAAATGGTTTTATGGGTTTTATACAGGAGTATAAAGCCGAAAAATCTTTAGAAAAGTTAAAAGAAATGGCATCTCCTTTAACAAAAGTTATTAGAGATGGAGAAATCATAAAGGAAAAATCAGAATTTTTAGTAGTTGGAGATATAATTCTTTTAAAAAAGGGAGATAAAGTTCCAGCTGATGGAAGAATTATAGAAAGTCATAACTTTTCAATAGATCAATCAATTATTACTGGAGAGTCTTTATCAGTTGAAAAAAATGAAAAATTATTATATGCAAATAATGTTTCTCCTGCAGATAGAAGTAATATGGTTTTTATGGGTTCAACTGTTGTTACTGGTAAGGCAAAGATTATTATTGTAAGAACTGCAGAAAATACTGAAATGGGTAAAATAGCAAAATATATAACTGAAAATATACAAAGTTATACCCCGCTACAAAAAAAATTAAAAGTTTTGGGTAAATATTTAGTTTTTTTTAGTCTTTTAATAACATTAGTAATAACTTTTATAGGAATTATTAAAGGAAATTCATTTTATCAAATGATTTTGGCAGGTATAAGCTTAGCAGTTGCTGCAATACCAGAAGGTTTACCGGCAATTGTTACCTTGGTTTTAGCTTTAGGAGTACAAAAGATGACTAAAAAAAATGCTGTTGTTCGTAAGTTACCTGCAGTTGAAACTTTAGGTTGTACAACTGTTATTTGTTCAGATAAAACTGGTACTTTAACAAAAAATTCAATGAGGGTAAAAAAATTATATTATAATAACAAAATAAGAAATTTAAAAAATTTAAATAAAAATGCAGAACTTAAAAAAATGCTGGCTATAGGGGCTATTTGTAATGGATGTGAAATAAAAAACAAAGGTGATAAAAGCACTTTTACTAAAATACGTAATATTTTTGTAAATGATAATAAAACCCCAAATTTAATTGGAGACCCAACAGATAAGGCTTTAATAAGAGTTTTATATAAACTTAACTTTGATTTAGATGAATTTAGCAAAAATACAAAAATTATTAAGGAAAATGAATTTGATTCAGCTAAAAGAAGAATGTCAATCTTAGTTAAAAATAAAAATAAAAATAAAAAGGAATTATGGATAAAAGGAGCAGTAGAAACTATTTTAGGTAAATCTACTTATATACAAATAAATGGAGTTAAACATAAATTAAATAAAAATATTAAAGAAGAAATTATTAGTTCATCTGAAGTAATGGCAAATGATGCATTGAGAATTATAGCTGTAGCATATAAAGAAATCAATAAAAAAGTAAAAAGTAATAATTTAGAAAAACATGAAAAT
>JBNJDL010000281.1:0-2983 GCA_051744825.1 Bacillota bacterium
CTAAAATTTATTTTAAATTATTTGTTTTTAATTTCACAGCTTTAGGCACTAATTAATTAGATTCTTTATTTCTATAGAAAATCCTCTTTAATGAGTGTAATATTTTTAAAAATATTAAAATTTTATTTGTCGTTCATAATAAGTAAAGATTTTAGAATATATTTTAAAAATTTCCATCAGAAAGTGACGAAATTTAATTATATTATTTAAAAAATTAATATTATCAAAGGTTTTTTGAATCTTTTGTAGTATTAATATAATATAAAGAAAATTTTCAAAACGAGGAGGAGTATAATGAAAGAAGATTTGAGAAAATTATTTTCATTAAAAAAACAAGATTATGGTGATGTCAGATATGAAAAAAATCAAGAGACAGAAATAACCTATGAGTCAGAGGAACTAAAAAATATTAAAAACTCATATAGAGAAGGAGGACATCTAAGAGTATATAACAATGGTGTAAAAGCTTTAGGTTCATTTAGTGAAATAGATGAGGCAGCTAATAGTAGAGATAAACTTCTTGAATTAACTGCTAAAGGGTCTGATTTTCAAGAAGAAAGTACTAGATTAAAAAAAGCACCTGTTATTCAAGATAAGATTTTTACAGAAGTCAAAGATAATCCCCATGACCACAGTTTAGAAGAAAAAAAGGAATTAGTTGAAAAATATAATAGATTAGCTCTTAAGCAAAAACATATTATTAAAACTCAATTTAGATATCGTCAATTTTACTCAAAAAGATATTTTATAAATTCTGAAGGAACAGAAATAGAATATGATTTATTAGGAAGTTATATCAGTGGCCAAATTTTTGCCAAAAAAGATGGAGTTGTACAGACAAAAAGGCTTTCTTTTGGAGCTTATCCAGAATTCTCTGAGTTAGTAGGTAGAGAAGATGATTTACTAAATGAAGTTGAAATTTTACAAAAGCTCTTAGATGCTGAGCCAATTAAAGCAGGAACTTATCCTATTATTATTAATCCAAAGTTGGCTTCAGTTTTTATTCATGAAGCATTTGGACATTTGTCTGAGGCAGATATAATTCAAAATAATCCTGCTTTCAGAAAAAAATTACAATATGGTAGAGAAATGGGAGATGAAATACTTACTGTTGTTGATGACCCAACAATCAAAGGTATTCCCGGCCATTATAAATATGATGATGAAGGACAAAAAGCAAGGAGAACTGAATTAATTAAAAATGGTATCTTAAATGGTAGATTACATTCTAGAGAAACAGCTGCTAGTTTTTCAGAAGAATTGTCTGGAAATATGCGTGCTGTTGACTGTCAGCATACTCCTATTATTAGAATGTCAAATATTTTTATAGAAAAAGGAGATTCAAGTAAAGAAGAGTTATTTGAATCTATAGATAATGGTTATTATTTATTAAATGGTAAAGGTGGGCAGACTTCTGGAGATCAATTTACCTTTGGCGCAGAATATGGTTATAAAATTGAGAATGGTAAGAAAAAAGAAATGGTAAGAGATATTAATATTAGTGGAGAGCTGTTTTCAACCTTAAAGAGTATATCTATGATTGCAGATGACATTAGTTTCAATGAAGTTGGTGGCTGTGGCAAAGGTAATCCTATGCAATTAAATATGTTTTCTGGAATGGGAGCTCCTCATGTTAAACTTGATAAAGCTAATATAGGAGGTAAATAGAGATGAAAAAAATAGAAGAGCTAAAAGATAGATTTGATCAAGCTGAATTACTTGAAACAAAAACTGATAAATTAAAAATAAATATAGAAAACTGGAATTTGCAAGATATAACTCAGGAAAATTTGAAGGCCAGTTCTATTAGGTCTATAAAAAATAATAAATTAGGAGCAAATACAACTTTAGGAGATTCAAAAGAAGTAAAAGAAAAGCTAATTAAAGGGGCAGAAGAATCTGCAGAATATGGTGAAAAGGCTAACATATCCTTTAGTGATAAAAAACTAAAGGATTTCAATAAAGAGCTTAAGGAAGAGTATGAAAAGGCCGATTCAGAGAAAATATTTTCTTTTATAAAAGAAATAATAGATTATGTTAAAAGTAAAGATGAAGATATAACTTTTGATATTAATTTTAATAAAGAGTTAGAAAAAATAAGAATAGAGACTACTAATGGTGGAGAGTTAAAAGAAGAAATACTTAATTTTGGTCTTGATTTCGGGGCTCCAATTCCAGGCGGTGGCTCAATATTATACAGGGCTTTTAATCAAAATAAGTTATTTAGTGAAATTCCTAAAAAGGAAATTGATGATTTTCTTGCTGAATATAAAAAAGCATATGAAGTGTCAACTCCAGAAACAGCAAAGATGCCTGTATTATTTTCTCCAAGAGCAATGTATTTCTTTTTCATTAGTTTAGAAGCAGGTATAAGTGGGAAAAATGTTTTTCAGCAAACTTCACCATTGATGGATAAAATGAAAGAAAAAATATTTTCTGAGAAATTAAATGTCATAGATAAACCTCATATGGAAGATGCAGCTAGTAGAAGATATTTTGATGATGAAGGAATTCCTACCTCTAAAAAAGATATAATTTCTAAAGGTAAACTTAAAAATTATATTTATGATTTAGAATTTGCCAATAAAGCAGGAGTAGAGCCTACAGGTAATGGTCTAAAAAGAGTTCTTTTTGGAGGAGGAATAGATACTCCAGTTTCTCCAAATCTAGTAAATCCGGTCCTTGAAGCAGGGGATAAAAGCAAAGATGAGCTTATTGCTTCAATAGATGAAGGAATTTTGGTAGAAAGTGTTATTGGTTTTCATTCATCTAACTATGAACAGGGCCATTTTTCTGTTCAGGCTCAAGGTTTTCATGTCAAAGACGGAGAGTTGCAGGGTAGATTACAGGATGTAATGATAGCTGGAAATATATATGAAGATTTTTCAAATGTAAAAGGTCTTGGGAATAAAATTTATCCTAATATGTCAGGCTATTCACCTTATGTATTAGTTGATAATATTTCAGTAACAGGAAAATAAAA
>JBNJDL010000282.1:0-2983 GCA_051744825.1 Bacillota bacterium
TGCTGCTTTTTTTGCACTAAAAATTGGTAAATTTTTATTTTGCTTAATAAGAATTTTATTAGTGAAATCTTGATAAACTGCATTTTCTTTTTTTAAATCGCTAAGATATCGAAAGTCATTGTTTGAATGCAAAATACAATGAGTTGTAACAGATGCCCTTCTTTGATTTTTCTTTACTTTTTTTACATAGCTTTTAGTATAGGCATTAGCAAAAGTTGAAGTGAAATTATATTTTTCTAACTGCTTATAAATATTATATTTTTTTATTAATTTAATCAAAGTTGGTCCTGGAAAACCACTTTTATGTCTTCCCATTACTTTTGAAGCATTTTTTCCAGTTAATAAAGCAGTTTGCCCGGTAGCACTTTGAGGTAAACCACTAACATTCATTTTTACATTAGTTTTTATTACTTTAGCTAATTTATTATTAAATATTTTATCAAGAACTGGAGTATTAGCTTTGACTATTGGATTTTTATTTTTATTATTCTGGCCTATTCCAAAACCATCAATGAAAAACAATAAAATCTTCAAAATATCTCTTCCTTTCAATATAAATTTAAGTGTTTAATATAATTATATATTAAACAGTAATAACTTACAAAATAAGGACACCTAAAAAGGTGTCCTTCAAAATTTATATAATATTTATTTATTTTTTATTTTTTTTATTGTAATATTTTCAATTTCAGAATTTAATTTTTCACCTTTTTCTATAATATTTTTTGCCTCTTTTTCCAATTCTAAAGCTTTTTCTTCATCCTTTAAAGATTGAGTATTAATTAAAACATTTAAATATGCTCCTTTAATTGCAGAAATACCCATTAATGAAGCAACTCCTATATCAGAAATTGCATGTGGATTTCCTTTTTCGATGACCTTTCTTGCTAATTCTAAAAGTTTTAAAGCTAATTTCATTGTATCTAGAGGAGTTAAACTGGCTTCATATAAACCATTTTGTATAGCTTTTTTTCTTTTATTTCTTTCTTCTTCTGAGTTTTTTGGCATTTTATAAGCTTCCATAACCTTATTAAAACTCTCTGCGTCTTTGTCAATTAATTCTAAAGCTTCTTTTCTTTTTTTCTGTAATTCAATATTATATTCGTCTAAAGAATCATCTTTGGTTAAATTTATAACCATTTCTATTAATGAAGCTGAAAGAGATGCACTAAGGCCAGCTACACTACCTCCACCAGGAGTTGGAGAATCACTTGCTAATTTTGAAGCAAAAGTATCTAAATTATATTCTGCAAAACTTTTCATTATAATTACCCCCTAATAAATTTACCTTTTTTCATAACTTTATCTACATTATTATGAGCTATATGATAAGTTAAATGTGTATATGATGGTGTAGACAAGAAAACTAAATCAGCTTTTTTCCCGATTTCTATACTCCCTATTTCCTCTTCTTTATCCAGAGCTTTAGCAGCATTAATAGTAATTCCTCTTATGGCCTCTTCAGGAGTCATTTTCATATATAATGTAGCTAGAGACAGTAGTAAAGGAATTGATTCAGAATAACAACTGCCTGGATTAAAGTCTGTGGCTAAAGCAGGTTCTAAACCATGATTTATCATTTTTTTAGCAGGTGCATAATTAGCTTTCAAACTAAAAGCTGTAATTGGTAATAATACAGGAATTACATTTTTATTATACATTCTTTTTATTCCTTCATTAGAAATCTTTAATAAATGTTCAGCTGAAACTGCCTCCATTTCAGCAGCTAATTCTGCCGCTCCTATTCCTTCAATTTCATCTGCATGTATTTTTAATTTAAAACCTAAATCTTTAGCATTTTTCATAATTCTTTTGCTTTCTTTAATTGAAAAAGCTCCTTTATCACAGAAAACATCATTAAATTCAGCTAAGTTTTTCTTAGCTACTTTTTTTAACATTTCATTTACTAAATAATCAGTATAATTTTCAGTGGATTCAAACTCTTTAGGAGTAGAATGAGCGCCCATAAATGTAATAACGATGTCTAAAGGATGTTTGTTATTTAAACTATTCATAACTTCTAATTGTTTTAATTCAGTTTTTAAATCTAAACCATATCCTGATTTTCCTTCTACAGTAGTAACACCGTTTTCTAAAAAATTATCTAACCTTTCTTTACCTAGTTTTTCAAGTTCAGAAAAACTAGCTTTACGAGTAGCTTGAACTGAATTTATGATTCCTCCACCACTCTCCATTATCTCTTCATAACTTTTTCCCCTTAATCTTTGATTAAATTCATCATCTCTATAACCAGCAAAGATAAAATGAGTGTGAGGATCAATAAAACCAGGTAAAACTGGTTTAGAATTTGCATCAATTACATCGTATTCTTCAATATCTAATTCTTTTAAAATATTTTTTTCTTTTCCATATCTTTTTATAGTATCATTTTCTATAACTAAAGCTGCATTTTTTATTAAACCTAAATCATTATTGGATTTATCTTTAGGGCATCTAATTAATTCACCTATATTTTTAATTATTTTCTTTTTACCCATTATAAATCCTCCAGTAATCGATTTTCCATAATTTGATCAGCAGAAAAATCATCTAGTTTGAGATAATATTCTGCCACATCATATAAAGCTTGGGCAGGTAATAATCCAATTAATTCACTACCTATGACATTTACTCCATATCTTTTTGCTTCAAATTTAACCATTTCAAAACTTTGATATAAAGATGTTTTAGTATAATTGGTCATATTCATTGATACTTGAACAATACCTTTTTCTTTTAAATCAATACCAATTGCTTTGCAATAGCGAAGTCCACCACTGGAATGACGAACTTTTCTTGCAATTTTATTTGCTATTTCTAAATCATCTGTATCTAAATTTATATTAAAAGCAACTAAAGGCATTCTTGCTCCAACTACGGTAGCTCCAGCAGTAGGATGAAGTTTAGCTTCTCCATAATCTGGTTTCCATTTTTCTTTTTTTATTTTTTTTGAAAATCCTTCAAATTCACCTTTTCTTATCTT
>JBNJDL010000283.1:0-2964 GCA_051744825.1 Bacillota bacterium
TTTCCATAGCAATTGGGAAAATTATCTTTTCTTCTTTAAATACCATTCTATACATTATCAAAAAGAGCTCTCCCAATTTTCGTCTAATTTTATTATTTAATTCTTCCTTTTCTTCTAAAAGATTAATCATCTCTTTTAATTTTTTTCTTATATCATCATGTAATGACCACATTACTTTTAGAGGACGATAATTGTCCCATTTTTGTTCTAAATAAGGAAATAGTATATTCTCTTTTTTAATATAGTGTTTATCAAATTTCTGTAGCTTTTTTAAATATTCCTGCAATTCTTTTATTTCTTCTTTTCTATCTATTCCTTCAGCAAATTCAATCTTTTTTACAATTTCTTTAGTTTCAGCTAAAAGACTTTCTACCTTCCTGTTTTCTTTCATCAAATAATAAAGAGGATGTCCTTTTTCAGGCTGTTCCCAATTATATTCTTTTAAATAAGGATTAAATACATTCATTATTTTTTCTATGTGCTTTTTTATTTTAGAAGTATCAACTCCCTTTCTTACCTGTTTATCTTCCATCTCAATAATGTCATGAGGAGTAATGTTTTCTATAGCCTCACTATATTTATCTATTAATTTCTTTCCATCTTTTCCTTCCATCATTCCCATTGAAAATGAAAGTAAAGCTTCAACTCTTTTTTCACTATTTTTAATATATTCTGACATTTTAATTCACCTCTTTTTGTGAATATTTTTAAACTTCAATTATATTTTAACGCTTTTTATGTATATTTGCAATTTACTAATATTAAAACACAAAAAGACAGACATTTTTAAATGCCTGCCTTAATCAAAAATTATTCTTTTTTAAAATCAAATACAAGGTCTTCAAAATCAATCAAGCCCTTAATATACTTGCCTGTTTCTTTAATGATTTCAAAGCTTTTTTTCATCATTAATTGAGAAGCCATTTGCTGATTTTTGACAGTCACGACCACTTTTTCTTTATTTCCATCCACTAGCATTTCCATGATCTCCTGCCCCCTTAGAAAATAAAAATTATTGATAATTTCTAATTGCAACAGGATATATTATAACATTTATATTTCCATTGTCAAGATTTTTTATGACTTTTTTAAGGCCATAAAAATAATCATTTCTTCTCCATTAATATCTATTTTATTTAAATAAACATCAACTAACTTTTTCTCCTTATTTTTAGTAATAATTTTTAAAGTATTGAAGTCATTATTTTCAGCTAAATCATTTGCTCTAATCTCTTTAAGAGATTTAGAATCAATAAAATTCCAATTATAATTGTTCAACAACTCTTTTTTAGAATATCCTAATAATTTTTCAGTGTAATCATTTATATATACCCAGGAATCGTCTTTATAAAGCATTAAAGAAAAAGGTAATGAATTAAAGATACTATCAAATTTATTATTACAATATTTTAGATCTTTTTCTAAATTTTTAATTTTATCTATATCCAGGTGAATCCCTTCTGCTTTAATTCCTTTTCCCTCTTCATCAGTTTCAACTATTTTCCCTTCAGCTAACATCCACTTCCACTTACCAGTACCGGTTTTTAAACGATGCTCATATGAAAATTTCTCAATTTCACCATTTTTAATATTAGTTATTAATTCATCAAAATCTTCACTGTCATCAGGATGTATTAAATCTTTCCAGGTTTCAAGTCGTCCATCTAATTTATTAACATGATAATCTAATATTTTTGCCCACTCTTTATTATAAATAACTTTATCTTTATCAATCTCCCATTCCCAAAAACCAGAATTACTTTTTTCTAAAATATATGAAAATTTATCTTTTAATTTATTAATTTCATTCTGTAAATTACTATTTACATTATTCTTTTTTTCAAGCATAGTTTCTAATCTCTTATTCTTATCTATTATACTTTTATATTCAGCTTCTGTTTCTTTCAATTTTACTACATTATCTAATAAAGATAAGTAATTAACTCTTGATATAATAAAAGATAAAATGTATACATTAAGCAATAACAAAAATCTTTTGCTTAAAATAACTGCAGTACTAGCAAAAATATAATTTAAGGCCCAAATAATAAAAGTAGTAAATCCAGCTAAAATTAAAAATCTTTTCCATTTAAAATAAAATACTGCTGATATAAAAAATAAAGTAATTATATATAGGGATAGTGAAAAATTATCAATTTTAAAATATCCAGCTCTAATTGCTGGCCATAAAAGCAAAAATATTATGCTTAATAAAAATAAATCATTATGCTCAATTTTATTGATTTTATTTTCATTAGAGGTATTTTTATAATATAAATAAATAAGTACTAATACAGTTACTAATACTCCACTCTGATAATAAAAAATCTTAGAAAAAGATGTAGTTAAAAATTGAAGAATGAAGACTATAAAAGTTAAAAAAGCAATAAATATTAAAGAATTTTTCATTCTTTTAATATTCTTTAATTTAACCTTAGCTTGTAGTTCATTATTATATTTTTTTGCTTCATCAACAAAGAAATTTTTCATATAATTTTTTACTATTTCAATCATTTTAATATCTCCCTTCAAAATGAAGGTTTAATTAATTAGTTTACTTATTATTTTCTTCCATTTTATTAATATTTTTTCTTTGCATAAATCCAAATAAAGCACCTACAATAACCCAAATAATAAGAGTAGTAATCAATCTTTTACCTGTATGTCCTTCAACAATTATTTCTGCTAAAGCAATTGGAAGTCCAAAAGTCATAACTCCAATTAAAAAAATTTGAAGGTATTTTTCTTTTTTATCACTTAAATTTTTATATTTATAAAAATACCAGTCAATTATACCGCTAATTAGTCCTAATAAGATAAATGAAATCACTACTTGAAAAAAAGTATTCCAAACCCCTGCTTTATTATAAAATTCCATTCCATTTGTAAAAATTTCATTAATAATGAACAAAAATATAGCTAAAGGAATCATCTTTTTTAATAAAATATCTCTAAGTACAAAAA
>JBNJDL010000284.1:0-2960 GCA_051744825.1 Bacillota bacterium
AATGGATATATGGACTAATAAATATCAATTTAAAAATGAAAGTTTTGTAGAATTTTTTAAAAGAATTACTAAAGATAATAATATAATAAAAAAATATATTAAAAATAAATATTTTTCTCCTGCAGGAAGAATACTTGCTAACAGAGGACTTCATAAAAAAGGTAAAAATATCACATATTCAAATTGTTATGTATCTCAACCTCCAAAGGATAATCTAGAAAGTATTTTTGATACATCAAAAAGGTTAGCTCGTACATTTTCCTATGGAGGAGGTAGTGGAATTGATCTTAGCAACCTTAGACCAAGAGGGTCAAAGGTTAATAATTCAGCTAAGACTACTACAGGTGCAGTTTCATTTTCAGATTTATATGATGTTACAAGTGAATTAATAGGTCAACAAGGAAGACGTAAAAAAGTTTAATTGGGCTTTTAAAAGATGCTCTCTGAAAATACTCTTTAAAGAGTATAGAGTAAGAGATGATACCTTATAAGGAGGGGTATATTGATTACTGAAAAAAAATTAAAAAATTATTTAAATCAAGGGATGACTAATAGAGAAATTGCTAATCAAAATGATGTAAATATAGAAAAAAGTACAGTTTTTTATTGGATTAAAAAGTATGGGTTACAAAAAAAACAAAAATATTATTCTAATATTGATTATAATAGCAATATTTTTAATAAAATAAATACTCCTGTTAAAGCATATATAATAGGTTTCATCTTAGGTGATGGATACTTAAATGAAAAAAATGGTAAATATATTTCAATTACTATTGCATTAAAAGATAAACAAATTTTAGATTTTATTGCCAATAAAACAGGAGGAAGAGTTCGTGTATATAAAAAAATAAATAGAAAACAAAAAAAATTCCCTCATGCAACATTAAGAATTGGAAGTAATAGAATATATAATGATATAAAAAAGTATTGTGGTGGAAGGTTAAAAGAAGATAGACATTTACCTATAATTAATAAAAAATTAGAAAGATATTTAATATTAGGTTTTTTTGATGCAGAAGGTTGTGTAACGTGGGGGAATAGAAAAGATAGGAATAGATTATGGCAAAAAATTAGTTTTACATCTAAATTTAAAATGTTAGAGGGAGTACAAAAAGTTTTATTAAAAAATGATATTTCTAGTAAAATTAAACCAAAACAAAATGAAAAATGTTATGTACTACAATTTAGTGATAAGAATAGAGTTTTGACATTCCTTGATTATATTTATCCTAAAGATAGTAATTTTATAATTTTACAGAGAAAATTTAAAAAAGCCCAAAATTTGCGTCTTGAATTGGGTTAATTCGGAGAAACCTAAGTCTTTATAGATATGGCAATTCCGAGCCAAGTCATAAGAATTAAAAGGCTTATGAAAGGTGTAGAGACTAGGGGTTGATGAATAAAATAATACCCCCTTGAAATCCCAAGCCATTTTAAATGGTAAGATATAGTCCAGTCTTTATATAAATATAGAGGTAGCTGGCAGCTTTAATGCTTTCACTTTCAGACAGACATCCTGATTTAGAAGAGTTTATAGATGCTAAAATGAATTTAGAATCTATTACTAAAGCTAATATGAGTATTAAAATTTCAAATGACTTTATGAAGGCTATAAAAAATGATAAAAAATGGAAGATGAAATTTGATGTAAAAGATACAAGTGAAACTATTATAAAAAAAGAAAGTGCTAATAGGTTATTTAATAAAATAGCTTATTCTAATTGGAAACAGGGAGAACCTGGTTTCCTTTTATGGGATAGAACTAATAATTGGAATTTAATGAGTGAAGATAAAGAATATCAATATGCAGGAACGAATCCATGTGGAGAAAAACCTTTAGTTGCAGGAAGTAGTTGTTTATTAGGTAGTATTAACTTATCACAATTAATTGAAGAACCCTTTAGTAAAGATGCTTCTTTTAATTATTCAGAGTTTAAAAAACTTGTAAAAGAAAGTGTAATTTATTTAAATGAAACTTTAGAAGAAGGAGAAAAATTACATCCTTTAGAAACTCAAAAAAAAGCAGTTCATAATTGGAAAGAAATTGGTCTTGGTATTTTTGGGCTTGCAGATATGTTTATTAAATTAAGGGTAAAATATGGAAGTAAAGAGTCTGTTAAGCTATCAGAAAGAATTGGTAGAATAATGATAGATACTGCCTTAAAACAATCTGCTTTAATTGCTAAAGATAAAGGAAGTTTCCCTAAATGCAAAAAGCATACTATACTTAGTAGTAATTTTATAAAAGAAAATGCTAGTAATAAAACCCAAGAATTAATTAAAAAACATGGTTTAAGGAATGCTGCTCTGCTTTCAATAGCTCCTACAGGTTCTATATCTCAATTATATAAAATTTCAGGTGGTATAGAACCTATATATGATACAAGTTACACAAGAACAACACAGTCATTATATAATGAAGAAAAAGAATATAAGATATTTACCCCAATAGTTAGAGAATATATGCAAAAAAATAATATTAAAAAAGAAGAAAATCTACCTAACTTTATTGTTACTGCTCATGATCTTAATTATAAAGAAAGAATAAATGTTCAATCTGCTTGGCAAAAATTTATTGATGCAAGTATTTCTTCTACTATTAATTTAGATAATGATACTACAGTTGAAGATATAAAGGATTTATATATGTATGCTTGGCAAAAAGGATTAAAAGGAGTTACTGTTTTTAGAGATGGTTGTGCAAGAGCAGGAATATTAAATAGTGATAATAATAGTAATAATAAAGAAAAAATGACAGAACAAGATTTTTTAGATCAAAATATTTGTCCTAAATGCAAAAGTAAATTGAAAAAGAGTCAAGGTTGTAAAGAATGTGTTAATCCTAACTGTAATTATGGAGGGGTATGTGGTGTTTAATAGATATATAATCACTTAAAATAATCGAAATAAATAATTAAACAAAAGGGGGTGATAGAAAGAATGTTATATTTTTATAA
>JBNJDL010000285.1:0-2953 GCA_051744825.1 Bacillota bacterium
TATTATTAAAAGACATTTACTAAACAAAAGAGCAAGTTTTAAATCAGTTGAAGAATTAGAACAAAGAATAAAACATTATATTGATTATTATAATGAGAACCTGGCTAAGCCTTTTAAATGGACTTATACTGGTAAACTTCTAAAGGCTTAACTAAATTCATCAAAATCAATTAAAGCAAAACCAAAATCCTCAGTTATAAGGTTTAATATTTCTTTTAAATTACCTGTATAGGGAGTAGCTTCCCAATTACCATTATGATCAGCCATACTTAACTGAAAGTTGTCTTTTTGTTTAAAAGTAATACGAGCTCTATTAACTTTGCCATCTTCATCCTTAGAATAAATAATAAAGTCTTTCCCTTTTAATAATACATTAAGATGATTAAAATCTTTGTCATGTAAAGCTTGTTCTATCTTTTTTTTCTTTAATGTTAAAAAATTATTTGCCATGATTACCGGCTCCTTTTTTGGTTTTATTATAACAAACATTGTATCTGAAACCGGTAATAAAAGCAATAATATTGTTTTAATATTTTCAAACAATTGTTTGAAAACTGGGAGAAAAACATGGGAACTTATTTGCGCCTATGTCTACTAGTAACATAATTAAAATGCAGTTAATCCTTCATGAATCTTTACTTGTCAAGGTTCGTGGGGGATTCGTTTACCTAGTTACTGTCGAAGCCGGGTTAAAGAATTATCCCAGATTAAACTATTATTTTTACTTATTAATGTAACATATCAACTTATTTACTACATTTTATGTATTATAATATATAATATCTAATGATTCATATTTGATTTAAAATTTCAAATAATTGATAATATACTCTACTACTGGTATAATTAGTATAAGCCTGAAATATATCACATGAATAAAGAAGGTGTAAAAATGAGATTTTATGAAAAAAAAGTTCTTAATAGTGAAGAAGTGGAAAAAATTATGAACTTACCTGAAGAACTAAAAAATCAAAAATTAGAAGTAATTATTTTAAATATTGAAAATGAAAAAGAAAAATCAGCTCAAAAAGAAGATACTAAAAATATAATAAGTGAACTAAAAGGAGCCTATAAAGGTGAATTATCAACTAGTAGAGAATATACTAACCAAAAAAAAATAGAAAAAGAACTAGAAAATAGGAAGTTTAAAAATGAATAAATATATATTAGATGCCTGTGCTCTGATTGCTTTTTTAAATGATGAGGAAGGTTCTGACTTAGTAGAAGAATTATTAAAAACTAAATCCACAATTATTCATATTGTTAATTTGTATGAAGTTTATTATGATTATAAAAGAAGCCATCCGGATGAACTTAAATGTAAACATTTTTATGATAAATTAACTAAATTACCTTTTATGGTTGAATCCAGAATAGATTATTCTTTGATAGAAACTGCTGCTTTTTTTAAAGTTAATTACAGTATTTCTTTTGCTGATTCCTTTGCTTTAAGTTTGGCCAAAAATAATGAAGCTCAATTAGTTACTTCCGACCATCATGAATTTGATTCAATTGAAAAAGATCAGGTAATTTCCTTTAAATGGTTAAGGTAACCTTATTATTTTATATTTATAATATAAATTTTTTTTGCCCATAAATGTCTTTGTGTGATTAGTAGAAAAAAATAAACAGAAGGATATTACTGACTATTTTCCCCCTATTTTTTCTAATAAATCTTCGATCCTGTTATTCTTTTCTTCCCTAATTTTTTCTATTCGCTCCTGGTATTCATTTTTTAACTCTATTATCTCTGCCTGGTTCTCATTTTTTAGTCTATCTTTTTGATTTTTAATTTCAATTTCATGTTCTGATTTTAAATCTTCTATCTGACTGTCTTTGTTTTCAATTATCTCCTGCAGTTCCTTATTTTCTGCTTTTAAATCCTCCTTTTTATCCTGAAGCTGGACCATCTTTTCTTTGAGGTTATCCAAATCCTCCAACTCGGTTTTAGCCTATTTTAAGTCTGTTTTAAGTTCTTCATTTTCTTCTTTTATTTTTTCTATCAATTCATTTTTAGAAACTAGATTATCCTTTACCCTGTCAACTTCAGCTTTATGATCGTTTACCTCTTTTTTTAAACTGGTAATAATATTATCTTTTATCTGATTTTCTTCCTCCAGGGATTGATTTTGGGCCTGCAGATCCTCTTTAACTTTTTTTAATTCATCTTCTTTTTGGTCTAATATTTCCTGCAGATGTTGAATTTTTCCTTGATATTTTTTCTTATTACCTTCCAGGGATATTCTCATCTTATTGGCCATACCGGTAAAAATATTATTGATCTGGTTAGTTAATTTCTGTAAACTTTTAAAATCTGATTCAATTTCCGGTACCTCTTCTTCGATTTTATTTATCTGATAAAGCTCTTTTAAGTACTGAAAAAACTCATTATTATCGGTGAAATCACTTTCTCTAGCTATTTTCTGGAATTTTTCCTTTAATTCCGGGTCTGATCTAACCACTATAGGTTTTAAATTTAGGCAATTTATAAATTTTTAATATTGACTTTGTTATAACTAAAAAGAAGTGTTATAATAAACTTATCCTGTATTTATTTTAATCTTTTATAAAGTTTAACCTTAAGGAAAGGTGATAAATATTGGTCAATAACAATAAAAAAGTTACTTACTGGACAGATTTAGCAGAGTATGATTTAAAAACTGCAAAAACTATGTTGCAAACGGATAGATTATTATATGTAGGATTTATGTGCCATCAGACTATTGAAAAGATGCTCAAAGCATATTATGTAAGTTAAATAAAAGATAAGCCACCTTTTACTCATAATTTATAAATGTTAGCTACTAAATCTAATATATATAATAAATTAAAAGAAAAACAAAAAGATTTATTGGACACTTTAGAACCATTAAACATTGAAGCTCGTTATCCCACTGATAAAGATAAAATATTTAAATCTTTAACCAATGAAAAATGCCAAAATATGATTGAT
>JBNJDL010000286.1:0-2951 GCA_051744825.1 Bacillota bacterium
ACCCTGACTACCTCCAAAAATCAATAAAGTTTTTTTAGTTAAGTCAAAATTAAAATAATCAATAGCCTTCTCTTTCTCAATATTAAAAATTTTATCTCTAACTGGAATACCAGTTTCAATCAATTTATTTTTAGCTTTTTTAGGAAAGTATTTTTTTGAATCAATAAAATTGACAGCAATTTTTTCAGAAATATAACTTAATAATTTATTTGTTATACCTGGATAAACGTTTTGTTCGTGAATAATTGTTGGAATACCACCTAAATAGGCGGCTAAGACCACTGGCCCTGCAACAAAACCACCTGTACCAAAAACTATATCAATATCATATTTTTTTATTATTTTTTTAGCTTGATATAAACCTTTAAAGTTTATTCCAAGAGATTTAAATATTTTTAAAGATAAATTCCGTGGTAATGGAGCAACATTTACCCCGATAAAATTAATATTCCACTCTTTAGCTATATTTTCTTCAAGACTATTTTTGGATCCAAGATAAAGTATGTCCCAACCTTTTTCTCTTAAATTAAGAGCTATAGCTATAGCAGGATAAATATGGCCACCAGTACCTCCACCAGTAATTACCGCTTTCATAATTCACCTCATTTTTTTATAGAATTAGCAGAAATATTTAATAAAATACCAACTCCAGTTAACATGATAAAAACCGAGCTCCCTCCATAACTAATAAAAGGTAAAGTTATACCTGTAACTGGAATAGTTGCAGAAACAACTCCAATATTAATAAATACTTGAATAATAATCATGCTTGTTAAACCTATAGCTAATAAAGTGCCAAAAAAATCTGGTGCTCTGAAAGCAGTTCTTATACCGCGCCAAAAAAATAATAAATATAAACTTAAAACAACAAAAACACCAAGAAAACCTAACTCCTCACCTAAAACTGCAAAGATAAAATCTGTACCTGGCTCTGGTAAGTATAAATATTTTTGTTTACTATTTGCAATACCTACTCCAAAGAATCCTCCAGAACCCAAAGCTAATAAAGATTGTATGATATGATAACCGCTATCTAAAGGATCTGACCAGGGGTTAAGAAATGCTGTAAATCTTTCACTCCTATAATCTGAACTAAAAATAAAATATATAACTGCTGATATACCTGATATCGCCAATATACTAAGGTGAGATATTTTGGCACCAGAAACAAAAATTAAAATAAAAGCTGTTAAGGCTATAGTAACAGCTGTACCTAAATCTGGCTCAGCTAAAATTAATAAAAAAACTATTCCTAAAATTATTAGAGCAGGAAAAAGTCCTTTCAGAAAATTTTTTAATTTTTCTTTTTTACTAGAAAGGTATTGAGCTAAATAAATTACAACTCCTAATTTAGCAACAGTAGAAGGTTGAAATCCAAGTGAACCTAAACCTAGCCAACGACGCGAACCACCTCTAACCTGACCTATACCTGGTAACAATACAATCACAAGTAATAACAAAGTTATTACTAATATTACTCGTGAAAATTTTTGATATAAATGATAATCTATTTTCATAGTTATAAACATGGATATAAGACCTAAACTTACAGTAAATAACTGTCTTTTGAAAAAATAGAAACTATTTCCTGCTAAATTATATGATCTAACAGAACTAGCACTTAAAATCATTATAAGACCTATTGCTAGTAAAGTAATAATAACAAATATAATAATTAAATCAGGACTTTTATTGTCCTCCAAATTAATCCCACCTTTAAAATTTCATTTTTATCTCTTTTTGAAATATATTACCTCTTTCTTTATAACTTTCATACATATCCCAACTAGGACAACCAGGAGAAAGCAAAAGACAATCACCTTCTTCAAATTCTAATACCGCCTTTTTTACTGCTTCTTTCATATCTTTTACTTGATATATATTTTTAAAGTCCTTTTTTAATACTTCATTTTTTATTTTATCAGAAGTTTCCCCTAAAAGAATTAAGCTTTTAACTTTTTCCCTTATTTTAATAGCCAATTTTTTAAAATCAGCATTTCGATCCTGTCCACCAGCAATTAAAATAATATCTTGAGAAAAAGTATTAAGTGCTTTAAGAGTAGCATCTACATTAGTTGCTTTTGAATCATCAATTACTAAACTACCATTTTCTTTTTTTAAAACTACTTCTAAACGGTGTTTGTCTGCAGTGAAATTTTTAATATTCTTTCTTATAACTTCTATATCTACTCCAGTTATATATGCAGTTAAAGATGCAAAAGCAATATTAAGCAAATTATGTTTTCCTACTAAATTTACTTCTTTACTATCAACAATTTCTATTTTTTCATTATCATTTATAATATATATTTTATTATTTTTCACTAAAGCTCCATTTTTCATAACTTTATTTGTGCTAATAAAATATTTCTTAGCTTTTATATTTTTACTACTTTCATAAACAATATTATCATCAATATTAATCAAAGCGATATCACTTTCTTCTTGATTCTCAAATATTCTTTTTTTAGCTTCCAAATAATTCTTTTTATTTTTATGACGATCTAGATGGTCAGGACTAAAGTTCAAAAATATAGATATCTTTGGGTGAAATTCTTTTATTGCTTCCAGTTGAAAAGAACTAATTTCTGCAATTATATAATTATCACTGTCAAGTTCTGGAGCAACACTAATAAGAGGAATACCAATATTACCAGCTATTTTGGCCTTTTTCCCATAATAAGATTTCATAATTTTACCTAAAAGTGATGTTGTAGTTGTTTTGCCATTAGTACCAGTTATAGCAATAATTTTAGCATCTGTAAATTGATAGGCTAGTTCTATTTCACTTATAATTTCAATATTTCTTTTTTTAGCTATTTCAAAAAATTCAATATCTAAGGGTACACCTGGACTTACTATTAACAAATCACAATTTAAAGTTTTTTTACCATGACCATTAAGGTCAAATTTTAATTTATATTTTTTATTATTTATATAATTTTCTATAA
>JBNJDL010000287.1:0-2937 GCA_051744825.1 Bacillota bacterium
AGATGGTTCTTTTTGGCCTTATTTGGAATGGTATTAGTTAGTTTTGGAATAATGT
The DNA here is from genome assembly GCA_051744825.1 of Bacillota bacterium. Classification (GTDB taxonomy): domain Bacteria; phylum Bacillota; class Halanaerobiia; order Halanaerobiales; family DATFIM01; genus DATFIM01. Next base: position 56 of record JBNJDL010000287.1, read on the forward strand.
TATTTTTCTATGAAGGGATAGTTCAGTATTTTGCTATTTTAAAAATAAAAATTGGCCACATAGATATAATTTTAGCTTTTATTGCTTTAATTACAGGAATAATAATTGTTTATTTTTCTTTAAAAAAAATTGTAGCTGTAGTTGCAGTTTTAGATAAATTGCCAAATCAAGAAGTAGTTGATGAATTAATTAAGAAAAAATCTCTGGAAAAAGGTCCTCAGGTAACTGCTCTTGGTGGAGGAACAGGTTTATCTAATTTGCTTAGAGGTTTGAAAAAAGAAACAAGCAATATTACTGCAATAGTTACAGTAGCTGATGATGGTGGTAGTTCTGGTAAATTACGGGATGAATTAGGAATTTTGCCACCTGGTGATATTAGAAACTGTCTTGTTGCTTTGGCTGATCGTGAATCTCTTATGGAAAAATTATTTCAATATCGTTTTTCCAGCGAAGGCCATTTAGTTGGTCATAGTTTTGGGAATCTTTTTATAGCTTCAATGACTGAAGTTTTAGGTGATTTCGAAGATGCTATAAAAGAATCAAGCAAAGTACTGGCGATTAGAGGTCAGGTTTTGCCTGCAACAAATGAAAATATTAGACTTGGAGCACGTTATTTAGATCAAAGTGTAAAAATTGGGGAATCGGTTATTCCTAAACCTTCTAAAAAAATCGATGAAGTTTTTTTGCAACCAAAAGATTGTAAGGCAACTTCAGATGCTATAAAGGCAATAAGAGATGCTGAGATTTTAGTAGTTGGCCCAGGTAGTCTCTATACTAGTATTATACCTAATTTATTAGTTAATGGTATTGCTTCTGAATTAAAAAAGAGTAAGGCTGTTAAAATTTATGTTTGTAATGTTATGACTCAACCCGGAGAAACTGATAATTATACAGCTTCTGATCATATAGAGGCTATTGAGCAACATGTAGGGAAGGGTATTTTTGATTATGTAATTGTAAATAGTGAAAAAGAAAATAAAAAGTTAGCTAAACGTTATAAAAAGGAAGGTGCCTTTGCAGTTGAAGTGGACAAAAAATTAAGAAAAAGAGATGATTTGAAGGTTGTTGCTGGAGATTTATTAGCAAAAGATGGTTATATTAGACATAATCCCGATGCTTTAGCAAAACTTATTTATAAAATAGCTAATAATAATTAGAAGTTAAAAAGGAGATTAGAAGGGGAGAAAAAAATGGATTTAGGTTTATCTTTAAACTTAGAGCAAAAACAAGAATTAGTAATGACACCACAATTGCAAATGGCAATAGAATTATTACAATTTTCCAGTCAGGAATTAGAAGATTATGTTGATGAAGAACTAAAAAATAACCCTTTATTAGAAAAAGATAAGGATGAAAAAGGTGAAGAATTAGATGAGAGAATTGCTAATCAATATTCATCTCCTTCCTATACTTCTGCTGTAAGTAATAAAAATGATGAAAATAATTATGAAAATTTTGTTAGTTATGAGCCTAATTTACTTGAGCATCTTGAAAATCAACTTTATCAAGTGCTAAGTGATGAGGAGATGGAAATTGGAAAATATATTTTAGGAAATCTTGATCAATCTGGATTTTTAGCTGTTAGTCCAGAAAAAATTAGTGAAAATTTAGATTGTTCTTTAGAAAAAGTAATAGATATTAAAGAAAAAATAAATTATCTTGATCCAGTAGGTGTTGCTGCCTGTAATCTTAAAGAATCTTTATTAATACAACTTGATAATTTGATGATTAATACCAAAACTGCTGAAAAAGTAGTAAAAAATTGTTTTGATTATTTAGTTGAAAAAGATTTTGATAAAATAATGAAAAAGGTAGAAAAAGATGAAGATAAGGTTTTAGGAGCTATTAATTTAATAAAAACCCTTAATCCTAGACCTGCAGCAGCATTTAATGAAAAACATAATACAAAATATATTACTCCAGATATAGTGATAAAAAAAGTAAATGATGATTTTGTAGTAGTAATAAATGAAAAGGCTAGTCCTATTTTAAGAATTAACCCTCAGTATTATAAGATGATGCAAAAATCTAGAGGTGATGATACCCATGATTTCTTGAAAAAGAAGTTCAAGTCAGCTCTATGGTTAATTAAGAGTATTGAGCAAAGAAGAATTACTGTTTATAGAATTGCTCAAGCTATAGTTGAAAAGCAGGAAGAGTTTTTGCGTAAGGGTATTAAGTATGTAAAGCCAATGACTATGCAGGATATTGCTGATGAAATTGAAATGCATGAATCAACTGTAAGTAGGGCAACTAGTGAAAAATATATTCAAACTCCGCAAGGTATTTATGATTTTAAGTTTTTTTTCAGTAGTGGGGTAAATAATGTATCTTCTATAAGTATTAAGGCTATGATAAGGGAGTATATTGAAAATGAAGATAAAGACTCACCTTTAAGTGATAGTAAATTAGCTGAGGAGTTAAAGGAAAAAGAAGGGATGAAGCTTTCAAGAAGGACTATTGCTAAGTACAGGAATGAGATGGGCATTCCATCTTCATTAAAACGAAAGAAGAAATATATATAATGGTGATATCGCCGAAGCATTCCAATGTTAAGCCAAAATGGCTCCGGAATGCTAAAGCTCATCACCATTATATATATTTCTGGGGGAGATCAAGATCTTCCCAAGAGCTACATATAATTGTTCTAGGAACTTAGCATCTCGGAGGCAAATTTGCTTAAAGTTGAGATGCTGTGATAAGAACAATTATATGTAGTTCAGCTAAAGCTCATCACCATTATATATATTTTCGGGGAAAGTCAAGATCTTCTTAGGGGTTAAATTTAACCCTTTAAAATCTTTTGATCTTCACAAGAAAGTTACATATATGTTTTCTAAATTTAGCATCTCTGAGTTATATATATATAATGGTGGTTTCGT
>JBNJDL010000288.1:0-2895 GCA_051744825.1 Bacillota bacterium
CTAAGAAAAGTTGGTGACAGCTACGTTTTTACTATTCCAAAAGAGCTTATAGAAAAATATGATTTTAAAGAAGAGGAAAAACTTTATATTATTGAAAACGAAGATGGTTTTACAGTAACTCCTTTTGACCCTGAAATTGAAGAATGGGCTAAAGGTTTTGATAAAACAAATCAGAAATATAAAAATATTCTTGAGGAATTAGCCAAAAGTTTAGATAGTTTTTCTGATGACTTTTTAGAAAATAGAAATCAACCGGAAATACAAAATCGAGAGGAACTATAGTTATGAGTCTATGTTTGATACTAATATAGATCTTTTATTTTTTATAATGGATCTGGAATTTTAACTTTTCCTGTTTCCGATTAGATTGAATGATATGATCCCCTTTTGCTAGACAGATTAGATAATAAAAATCTGTTTATCAGAAAGGGGATTTTTTATGTCTAGAAAAGCAAATATACCTGAGAAGGAAAATATAATACTTTTATTTTGAATATAAGAATTATAATTTAACAATATATGTATATTAAAGGACGGTAGGGACGGAAATATAAAAAAGTATTTTAAATTAGAGAAAAAAATTCAAAAAATTTTTCTTTAGTTGAAAAAAAGTTTCTTTAAACTGAGTCCCTACCGTCCTAAAACAATAAAAAGTCTTTATTTAAACATTATTTTTTTAAAATTAATTCTTTAAAAATATAAAATATAACTTGTAAAATATATACGTTAATGTTAGAATATTAATAAGGATAAAAGAGGAGGGGATTTCAGTGACGGAAGAATTCAATAAAACTAAAGTTAATATTGGTAAAGAAATGTCATCATTTAGAGATATCTTTAATATTAACCAATTAGAAATGGCCAAAAGATTAGGTCTAGGCAGAACAACAATATCAAATATAGAGAGGGTGAAATCTGAAGATCCAGGTGATTCAAAAGTCACAAAACTTTTAGCAATAGCTACAGCTTTCATTTTTAAAAATGAAAATAGAAAGTTAAAAGAAAAAATAAAGAGAATTGATTTTTCTAAGTTGAAGAATAAAAAAGAAGAATTAGTAAATAATTTAAAAAGGATAAATATAGACGAAAAAACATTTAATAAAAATTTGGAAAAATACGCAAAAGATTTGTGTCCCCAAAAAAATAAACAACAAAAAGATATGTTTTACTACATGCTAAATTTTCAGATCAATAATTTATTTTCAGATCCTGAAAATAACGATTTGCCAAATAAATATTTAGATGTAGATCTTTTTGAAAAGATAATAAAATCCATAGCAAATTACTATGAATTCAAATTAAAAAAAGTATATTTAAATGAAAATGAGAAATTTGATATTAACAAAGAATATAATTTTGATCCATATCAATTCTTAAATAAAAATTCATAATTACCATAAAAAGGAGGTGTAACAGAATGAATCCAATAAAGAAAATTAGAAAATCAAATAATTTGACAAGAAATGAGCTGTCATTACTTTTAATTTTACTATATTCCACACTCACAGAGGTTGAAAACCCCAATTATAACAACCCCAAAATGTGATTGAAAAGTTGGCAGATGTATTTGAGATTGATGAGGACCTACTACTAAGAGATTATAATGAATGTAGGAAAGAAAAGAGGAAAAAACTTATTAATAAAATAAAAAAATAGGAGAGATATTAATGTTACGAGAAGTAGACAAAAAAATGAGTCCACCTTTTACGAGAAGGCAGACTCTTTTCATATTAAACACTCCAAGTTTATTCTATCAGAATCAAAAGAAAAAATCAATAGAACCACCATTAAGGGGGTTTTATTATGATGAAGGTTAAAGCTGCAGCTAGATTTTATAGAAAAACTGGATTGTCCATTACTCCGTTAAGACCAGGAAAAAAGACACCCAAAATTAAATGGACTCAATTTCAGAAAAGAATTATGCCCCTGGAAGAAATAGAGGAATATTTCGGCAAAAATTCAAACATAGCAATTGTCACAGGCAAAATTAGTAATATAATTGTTCTGGACATCGACCCTAGAAATGGTGGAGATGATACTATTAAAGATCTTCCAATACCAGACACTGTAACTGCCGAAACTGGAGGAGGAGGTCTTCATTTTTATTTTAAATATCCAGAAGGTTTTGATAAGATATCTCCTTTTAATGACACGAAAGAGTACCCTGGGGTAGATTTAAAAGCTGATGGAGGATACATAGTGGGAGAACCTTCTTTACATCCTAGTGGAGAAAGGTACAAATTTGTTGAAGGTAAGTGTTTTGGTGAAATTGAACTTGCTGAAGCTCCAGAATGGCTGATTAAATTTATACGAAAAAGGCAGTCTGGAAATGGGAAAAAGAATAAAAGTAATAGTCCTAAAAAGGCAAACACAAATTATAACTCAATAAAAACTGATAATATCTTTGATGCGGTAGATAGAATGGTAGACACAATGGATGCCTGGGATAGATATGGTGATGGCCAGGAACCTATTAACAACAAGATATGCTGTCCATTTCATGATGACAGTAACCCCTCTCTAAGTTTCAATGTGGAAGAAAATTATTATAATTGCTTTGGCTGTCAGGCCGGCGGTGGTCCGGTGGATTTAGTAATGAGACTCTTAAAATTAAGCTCGGCGATAGAAGCCGTAAATATTCTTGAGGAAGATTTTAACCTCGACTTAGATAAGTATAGATTAGATAAAAATAATAATAGAATAACAAGTACAGATAAAGAAATCTACGAATTAGTTTTAGAACATAGCTTAAAATTAATTAAAGATGATCATTTTGATTTTCTAAATGATAAGTACTCTTTAAGTAGAGATATAGCTAAGAAGTATAAAATAGGATTTATAGACTATAATGATCTGAAAGACAAGTTAGATGAGTATAGTCAGCAAGAATTAATG
>JBNJDL010000289.1:0-2894 GCA_051744825.1 Bacillota bacterium
GCCTGATTTAAGTTTTTTAAAGAACTTTTATCAGATTCATCTAAAAGAGGAAAAAACCTTTTTTTGACAGTAGAGAAAAATCTTTCTACCTTGCCTTTATAATGTAAAGCTTTACATTATAAAGGTTATGTAAAGTAAATGATAATGTAAAGTAGAATGTAAAAACCTCTATATTTCAATAACTTTTATTAGTTTTCTTTACATTATACGTATATAATTGATTTAGGCTTACTAACCTAAATCAATTATAGGAGGTTTTTACATGACAAATAAAAAACAACAAACACTTAAAGAATTAACATCAGAAGTAGAGGTGTATTTTAAAAATCTTTCCTACACCAAAACCAGAATTATGACATATAAAAGAGGCTGGAAACTATTAAATGAGTTTATGTTAGAACATTCTTTTGATTTTTATGATCCAATAGTAGGAAAAGCATTTATATCGAGTATTTTAAAGAATAATTCTTATGAAAAATTGTTTAGACGAAAAAAAGATAATATTCGCAGTGTTAACGTTCTTACAGAATATCAAACTACAGGTGAAATTAAATATAGATCAATAACCAAATCATATGAATTTAAAGGAGAAATAGGTAAAGTAATTCTTGAATATATAGATTATAAAAAATCAAAGGGAATAACCAAAAAAACTTTAGGTAATTATAGATTATATCTTTGGAGACTGCTTAATCACCTCAATTCTAGAAATGTTTCTTATTTAAAGGATCTAAATAATGCTCCAATCATGGGATTTATTAATAGTTTAGGATTTTATACTAAAGCTACAAACCACTGTACACTTTCAGTGTTAAGAGGTTTTCTAAGATATATTTTTGATAAGGAATTTACAGAAGTTAATTATTCATATTTAGTACCAAAAAGTAGCTATAAAAAAGAAGCACATCTTCCTACTACCTATACAAAAGAGGAAATTGAACGTTTAATTCAGGCTGTAGACCAAAGTAGTCCAAAAGGAAAAAGAGATATTGCAATGATCCTTCTGGCTGCCAGATTAGGACTAAGGGCTTCCGATATTTGTGGTTTACAATTTGAGAATATTAAATGGGAAAAAAATATTATTATTTTAACTCAAAAGAAAACAGATAAAAAAATAAAATTACCTTTATTAATAGAAGTTGGAAATGCAATAATTAATTATCTCAAATATGGTCGACCCGAATCAAACCTCCCTTTCATATTTTTACGTGCCGGACAACCTTATGATAGGCTCAAAGAACCTACACTTCACAGCATAGTAACTTTTTATTTAAAACGTGCCGATATTGAAAATATTGAAAAGAAAAAACATGGACCCCATGCTCTACGTCATAGTTTAGCAGGTATTTTGTTAGAAAAAAAGACACCTCTTCCTGTAATTTCAGAAGTACTGGGCCATTCCAGCACAGAAAGTACTAAAACGTATCTTAGGATTGATTTGAAATCATTACAACAGTGTGCGCTTGAAATTCCTCCTTTGAATTCTTCCTGTTATGGGGAGGTGCTTTAAAATGGAGTTCTATGGAATTAATGCCTGTTTTCTAAAACAATATATTGAATTCAAAAGAAATATGGGTTATGAATTTAAAAGTATCTCAAATTTAAAAACATTTGATCGTTTTACTATAAAAAATGAGGTTTCTAGTATTGGTTTAACCAGGAATTTAGCTACAAAATGGGCTAAAAAACGTCCCAATGAATCAGATGTTACCAGATACAAAAGGGTAAATGATATTAAAAATTTTAGTATTTACTTGAATCAAATTGGCTATAAATCCTATATTCCTAGACAATTAAAAAGCTATCAAACGACATTTATCCCACATATTTTTTCAAAAAAAGAATTAAAATCTTTTTTTGAAGCTTGTGACACTATTGAAGTAAAAAAACAGTCAACTATGAAATATATTCTTCCAGTTCTTTTTCGAATGCTTTATGGTTGTGGGTTAAGAATAAGTGAAGCATTGTCGCTAAAATGTAAAGATGTTAATTTAAATGAAGGTTATATTATCATTCGAAAACCAAAAAATGGTCAGGACAGGATACTGCCACTTTCAAAATCACTGATAGAAGTGTGTATTCAATACAAAAATAATTTTCCAATAAAACAAAATGATGAAAATTATTTCTATATGCAGATAAATTTTTCTGGTTATGATTCTAATACAATATATAGATGGTTTCGTCGAATTCTGTGGAAAGCCGGCATACCTCATGGTGGCAAAGGAAAAGGCCCAAGACTTCATGATTTTCGACACAGTTTTAGTGTCCATTCCTTAGTTGAAATGTCAAAAAAAGAATTAGATCTCTATTATTCTCTACCTATTTTATCTAAATATTTAGGACATAATTCTCTGGAAGCAACAGATAAATATGTCAGACTTACTTCAGAAATGTATCCCGAATTAATTCAAGAAGTAAATGCTCTTTGTTCCTATGTATTTCCAGAGGTGAAATTGTCATGAAACCTACAGATTTTTCCTATTATTTAACCGGATTTCTATCAAAATTTCTTCCAGAAGAAAAAGGAGCCAGTAAAAATACTATCTCTTCTTATAGAGATACGTTTATTTTATTTCTTGATTTTTTAAAAAACAAAAAGAATATTAATACAGAATATCTTACTTTAAGTTTGATTACAAAAGATTTAATTGTTGAGTATCTAAACTGGATTGAAAATGAAAGAAATTGCAGTAGTTCAACTCGAAATGTACGACTTGCTGCCTTACATTCTTTCTTTCGATATTTACAATATGAAAATCCTGATAATTTATTAGAATGGCAAAGAATTCTTTCAATACCAGTCAAAAAAACCGAAAAGAAAACTATTAATTATCTCACTTTAGATGGAATAAAATTATTACTGAAAATGCCTAATCAAAAATCTAAAAAAG
>JBNJDL010000290.1:0-2877 GCA_051744825.1 Bacillota bacterium
TTCTATCTCAACAATTCCCTCATCTTCCAGTAAATTATTTAATTCCTGTAAGGTGCTGCCGGGTAAAATAACAGCAATTTTTTCATTAACTGAAGTCTGAATGGGAGCTTCAATATAAGATAGTCGATATGTATTTGTAGAAACCATTTTTACTTTTTCTGCTTCAACTTCAAATAAAGCACCTGTTAAAGCAGGCTGTGTCTCATCTTTTGAAGTAGAAATTCTCACCTTTTTTATCATTTCTTTAAATTTACTTGAGGGTAGATTAAACTTTGCACTCTCTTCTACCTGAGGTAAATTTGGAAATTCATCCGGATCATAACCATTTATTTTAAATAATGAATTAAGACATTTAATCTGCAGCTGCCATTTATCTTTATTTAATTCTATCTTTACTTCTTCATTTGGCAGTTCACGGATAATATTTAAAAATTGAGTAGCTGGCAGTACAATTGATCCGTCAATTTCTGCCTCTACTTTTAAATCATACTTGATTCCCAGTTCCAGATCAGTTGATTTTAAAGTTAATATATTATTTTCCAGCTTTAAAAAGATCCCGGTTAAAATAGGTAATGTTTGATTTTTAGCTACAGCTCTTCGAACAATGTTTAGAGCATTATATAAATCTTTCTGATTGATTGAAAATTTCAAAGTGTATCCCTCCTGATTAAAAGTTATTAACAAAAACGAAAACAGATAATTATGGTTAATTTATTAATAAAACTAGTAGTAATAGTAGTAGGGGCTGTGAATATGTGGATAAGCCCTTAAGTACTATTGAGAGCCTGATTTCACCTGTAGATAAGTTGTTAGTCGATAGGACAAGAGTTATCCACATACTAACAGTTAAAAATTATCAACATTCTATCAACAGGTAGCTTAATAATTATCCACAGAAAATGTGAATAGGCTAAAAATTAATAATCAGATTAGCTTTAACCATGTTTAATTGTATCAATTAGGCGTTCAATTTTATTACTAAAATCATCTTCATTTTCTATTTTTTCTTTAATTTTGTTATGAGCATGGATTACAGTTGTATGATCACGGCCGCCAAATTCATTACCAATGTGAGGTAGAGAAAAATCAGTTAGTTCTCTACTTAAATACATGGCAATCTGGCGGGGAAAAGCTATGTTTTGAGTTCTTTTTTTCGATTCCATATCTTCCATTTTTAAATTGTAATCATCAGTGATAATTTTTTTGATTCGCTCAATATTAACTTCTATTGATTCTTTTTTCTTTTTATTAACCAGATCTTTTAAAGCTTCTCTTGCCAGATCAACATCAATTTCCCTGTCAACAAGGGATGAATAGGCAATTACTTTAACCAGAGCACCTTCTAATTCTCTAATATTAGATTGAATTTTGTTGGCAATATAGATAACGACCTCATTTGGAATAGTTAGATTTTCTATATCTGCCTTTTTTCTTAAAATAGCAATTCTGGTTTCTAAATCCGGTTTTTGAATATCCGTAATTAAACCCCATTCAAAGCGGGAACGAAGCCTTTCTTCTAAAGTAGGAATTTCTTTTGGGGGACGATCACTTGATATAATTAACTGGCGATTTGATTCATGTAAGGTATTAAAGGTATGGAAAAATTCTTCCTGAGTTCTTTCTTTGCCGGCCAAAAACTGAATATCATCAACCAGTAAGATATCAATGTTGCGGTATTTATCTCTAAAATCAACAGTAGAATCATCTTTGATGGAGTTAATAAGTTCATTTGTAAAAGTTTCTGAAGAAACATAAACAACTTTATAATCAGGATTATTTTTTAAGATAAAATGAGCAATAGCCTGCATCAGGTGGGTTTTTCCAAGTCCTACATCACCATAAATAAAAAGAGGATTATATGCCTTTGCGGGTGCTTCGGCAACTGCAAGAGATGCTGCATGAGCAAAGCGATTGCTGTTACCTACTACAAAAGTATCAAAAGTATATTTTGGATTAAAACCATTTTGTTTTAAATCTGATTCTATACTCTCTTCTTCAATATTTTCTTCAACGATTTCGACTTCTTTACTTTCTTCTTCAATTGTGTCTTTATTTTTTTCCTTATTTTCTTTAAATTTCTTTACTTCTTTTGGGGTTAATAAAAGCAGGGTCCACTGATTACCTGTTAGATCTTCGAGAATTTCTTCTATTAAATCAGTATACTGACTTTCTATCCATTCCTGGATAAAATTATTTGGCACCTGCAGTACCAGCTGATTTTCTGCAGTTGTCATTACTGCCTTAGTTTCTGAAAACCAGGTATTAAAACTGGGATTTGTAATTTGATCCTTAATATTTTCTAAAGTTTTTTTCCAGATGTGATCTAATTCTTTTTGCGAGAAAGACATAAAATACCTCCTGTAATTCTAAAAAAATTGTGCTTAAGTTAAAGTTATCCCCAGTTAACGGGGATAAATAGGTGTTTATCCACAAAATTGTGGATAAGTATAGACGTTATCCACAGAAAAAAGAAATTAATCTTTACTGTTAAAACAGTAAAATCACTTTCTAAATTTAAAATTTGAATAAAAATTTGTTAATAAAAAGCCAAAAGATATCCACAAAGAATGATTGTTATTAACAGTTTGTGGATAAAAAATTAAGAAATTGTGGATAAGTTGCTGTATTTGGTTGAAATTTATAGTATTGTTGATTATTTTATGAACAGAATGTTAATATCATCTTAACTATTAGCTCGGTAAGGAGAAAAAATTAATCCAAATAACCATATTAATAATAACAGATTATCAACAAATTATCAACAAAGGCTGTGAAAAATTATCTTGTGGATAAAGTTAAATCTCCTTGACTCTACTATCTAAATAGCATATAATTTTAAATGTATGAATAAAAAATTGTCTTAGTTGTGGATTATTT
>JBNJDL010000291.1:0-2864 GCA_051744825.1 Bacillota bacterium
CTCCACTATCATACATGAGTGATAATAATGCCAGGTCTCTACGCCCATGTAAAGAAGATTGATCGGGTTGTTCTAAAAGTAGTTTTACCCCTTCTAATGTCAGATAATTAATGGTATCTTTAATTGTTTTTTTCACAGGAATTGATAAAATACTCTGCCATAAAAACAAATCTTCTGGTTTTTGATACTGGAGATACTGAAAGAATGAATGAATAGCTGCAAGACGTACATTTCTTGTTGCTATACAGCATTTTCGTTCTTCTTCAATCCAGTTAAGAAAATCTAATATAATTTCTTTAGAAATGTTTTTAAGATATAGTTGATCAGCGGATATTCCTTTTCTATCTTTTAGAAAAGTTAAAAAGAGAATAAAAGTATCTTTATATGAAATAATTGTATTTTTACTGGCTCCTTTTTCACCAGGTAGATAGCTAACAAGAAAATCAGTCAGGCTTTTTGAGAAATCAGTTGGTTTCATTTGAGATCACCTCTGGAAAAGCATACGAACATATACTGTTAACCTCAGAAAGTAGATCTGGATACATTTCTGACGTTAATCTCACGTATTTCTCAGTCGCTTCAAGAGATTGATGGCCTAAATACTCTGAAAGAATTGGAAGAGAATAATAAAGATCAAGTCCAGATTTAGCCATAGCTGCCATTGTATGGACACTAAATGTATGACGAAAATCATGAAGACGAGGACCCTTTCCCTTTCCACCATGTGGAATACCTGCTTTCCAGAGGACTTTGCGAAACCAGTTGTATATTACTTTTCCACTGCATTTGTAACCATTACGTTTTACAAAAAAATAATCTTCTTTACCTTCAATTATTTGAAGTGAATTTCTATATTGTTTACAGACTTCTAATAGAGAATCAGAAAAAGGAATCATTCGTTCTTTTCCATTTTTACTATGTCTAATAATAAGATATTGTTCATCAAGATTTACATCTTTTACTTTTAAAACAACAGCTTCTCCAACACGAATACCGGTACCATATAACATCCTTAACATTGTGGGTATCACATTAACTGTTGAATTCATTGAACTACCCATTATTAGTTGGTCGCTTGCAGCTAAAATCATTTCAATTTCCTCGCGAGAGAAGATATAGGGAGTAAAAGTACTTTTGTAATTTTTAGGTAATTTAGGAATATACGAATCATAACCTAAATCATTAAGAAAAGAAGCAAATTTTATTAAATGCATTACTCTTTTATAACGGGTATTGTCAGATTCATTTGGTCGTTTTTCTGCCCAGTTATCAGATAATTCTTTTGTGATTCCAATCTCGGTCTCACCATTCTTAATTGTAAATTTATCAAATAAGCGAAATGTATACTCAGGACTTTTATATTTGTACCCTAGACTTCTTTTGAATTCTATATATTGATCAAGTAAAATAGCATATATCCCTTGAAATTCACTCATTTATATTTCCTCCTTCATAAAATGTTGGAGGAACTGTAGGTACTTCAAGACCACACTGCCTCAATGAATTTAAGTCAATTCGAAGATAGTATCTTGTGCTTTCTGTATTTTTATGTCCGAGCACCTCAGAAATAACAGGGACTGGTATCTTTTTTTGAAGTAAAACTCCTGCCAAACTATGACGAAGTGCATGAGGCCCATGTTTTCGTTCATTTTTATATTGAATTTCTGCCCTATTAAGATAAAAAGTTATAATGCTGTGCAAAGTTGACCTATTAAGCCGGTCATATGGCGAAGTAACTTTCAAGAATATATATGGTAGTTCTGATTCTGGTCTGCCATATTTTAAATAATCAATAATGGCATCGCCGATATCTGAGATAAGAGGTAACTCAACTCTATTACCAGTTTTATTTTGATTAAGGACGATCAAACTTTTTTCCCACTCTAAATTTTCAAAAGTGAAACAACACACATCTGTTGCTCTAAGTCCCAGGCGGGCTGTTAGTAAAATCATAGCATAATCTCGTTTACCCTTTGGGCTGCTCCTGTCAATAGAGTTTATTAGAGCATTCACTTCTTCTTTTGTATAGATAGAAGGTAGCTTAGGTTGTTTGATATATTTATCTTTGGGAACTTTTCGTGAATAATCTTTTTCAGTTAATTTCTGGTCATATAAAAATCTCAAATAACCTTTAATTATAGAGAGGGTTCTATGTCTTACATATGGAGTACAGAAAACAAGCTGATTAGAATAATTAATCAAAACCTGTTGATTTATTAATTTTAAATTGTCTATATCATTATTTTCAAGAAAATCAAGAAAATGTTGAAAGCGAAGCTTATATTCCTCAATCGTTAAACTAGAAATTCTATAAGATCTTTTGTAATTTATATAATCCTGCATTGTCTTGCCAACATTTCCTTTTAGATCACGAAATTTATGGTGCCTTTTATCTTTGACAGCTCCTGTTTCTATAAATTCTGATAAAACATTAGTACACTGTATGATATCTTTTTCCCAGCGATCAATATCATCATATTTTCTGTCTCCAATTAAATAATAAATGAATTTTTCTCCGACTGTTGCAGTAAAGTATTGCAATTCCTTTGCTTTCATAAAGTTTGCAACTCTCTGCCAGGCAGAATGGTATTGACTAATTCTTGAATGTGAATAAGAAAGTTTTTGAAGATAATTAGTTACATCAGAAGTTAACACCTCAAATTTAATTTTTTCTTTCATAATATTATACCTCCTAATTGAATTTAAACTTAAAATGCTTAAATCAATTATAGAGGAACAATAATGTAAAGTAAATCTGTTTTTCCCCTTGTAATAACAGCTATCTTAGAGGTTTGCTTTACATTATCATTTGCTTTTCATAACCTTTTTCATTACCCTGACCCGGGTTACAAAAGACCGGTTCA
>JBNJDL010000292.1:0-2855 GCA_051744825.1 Bacillota bacterium
ACCATTAAAAAGTGTAGTATAGGCAGTTTTTACTGAATACCCTGATACTTTTATCAAAATTGCTCCAATTATAAAAGCAACTATTATTGCAAAAAGAGAGTAAAGTAAATCTGTCAAAGCTGACATCTTTTTTATTTTATTTAGTACTTTTTTCATTTTCTCTTCCCTCCCCTTCATGACCTGCCATCAGGAGTCCAAGTTCTTCTCTAGTAAATTTATCTGCATTATCATTAGCAACAATTTTTCCTTCATATAATACTAAAATCCGATCACTAAGTTTGGTGATTTCATCTAATTCAGATGATATCAAAAGAATTGCCTTAGCATCATTTCTCATTTCAAGTAATAAATCATGGATGAATTCTCTAGCACCTACATCTACCCCGCGGGTAGGTTGGGCTACTACTAATAATTCCGGTTCTCTAGAAAGTTCGCGACCCAATACTAATTTTTGTTGATTACCCCCAGAAAGGTCTTTGGCTGCACTTTTAGAACCAGTTGTTCTGATATCAAAATCATTAATTATTTTATCACTATATTTAAAAATCCTGTCTTTATTCAAAATACCATTTTCGGCAAAGGGTTTTTGCCACTCAGAACCTAAAATAATATTTTCACCTAAATTAAAACCCTCAATCATACCTCTTTTCAATCTATCTGAAGGAATATGAGCTATTCCCAACTGTCTTCTTTTTGATGTTGAGTAATGGGATATATCCTTATCTTTAAAATATATCTTACCAGAATTAAAATTCATAAGACCCATTATAATTTCCTCTAATTCTAATTGCCCATTACCTTCAACACCTGCTACACCAAGAATTTCTCCTTCACCAACTTTAAAATTAATATTTTTCAAATTCAAAAAACTTCTTTCATTATAGGCATTTATATCTTCCAAACGTAAAACATCTTTACCACTTTCAACTTCCTTTTTTTCTACACTAAAATCTATTTCATGTCCAACCATCATTCGTGCCAGTTCATTAGAATCTGTTTCTTTTGTTTTTAGATTAGCTATTTTTTTACCATCTCGCAAAATAGTAATACTATCTGAAATTTTCATTGTTTCTTCTAATTTATGAGTTATAAAAATAATTGTCTTTCCAGCTTTTTTTAATGTATTTAAAACATCAAAAAATTCTTTAACTTCCTGTGGGGTCAAAACAGCAGTCGGTTCATCAAGAATCAAAATTTCTGCATCTCGGTATAAAGCTTTGAGTATTTCTACTCTCTGCTGTTCACCAACTGAGAGGTCTTCAATTTTGGCTTGGGGATTAATTTTAAAATTATAACTTTCTGCCAGTTCTTGAACTTTTTTTCTGGCTCTTTTTTTATTTATAAATATATTATTACTTACCGGTTCCTGACCGGCAATAATATTTTCTGTTACTGAAAGGCGGTTAACTAACATAAAATGCTGATGAATCATTCCAATACCTAATTTTATTGCTTTAGAAGGTGATTTAATATCAACTTTTTTATTATTAATAAATATTTCTCCACTATCTTTACTATAAAGTCCAAAAAGTATTTTCATCAAGGTTGACTTACCTGCTCCATTTTCACCAAGTATAGAATGAATTTCACCTTTTTTAACACTGAGGTCCACTTTATCATTAGCAACTACCTCACCAAAGTTTTTTGTTATATTTTTCATTTTAACTGCATCCATGATTAATCCCTTCCTTACAGTAAATTTTATAAACACAGAGGGCAAAAAGCCCTCTGTTAACTTAAATATTTATTTTACATTCTCTATTTTTTCTGGAATTTCTACTTTTCCACTTATTACATTTGCTTTAACAGCTTCCATTCTCTGAAGAATTTTATCTGGAAGTAAACTTTCTGTAAAACCAAGTCCCTCTTCTTCTACACCAAGATTATGAACTCCAGCTTCAAATTCATCATTTAATACCTGTTCAATAGCAAGGTAAACTGTGTTATCAACATATTTCATTCCATTTGTAAGTACATGGTCAGGAGCAACATGGCCCTGATCAGAATCAGCACCTATTGCATAAAAATCATTTTCCTGGGCTGCTTCAATAACACCTAAGCCAGAACGTCCAGCAGCACCCCAGACTATATCTGCATCTTTTTCATACATGGAAATAGTCATTTCTTTGGCTTTAGATGGATCTGCCCAATCTCCTACATAAGAATGAAGAACTTCAATATTAGGCTCAATATATTTAGCACCAGCCATAAAACCAGCTATATTCGCTTCAATAAGTGGAATATCCATACCACCAATAACACCTATAACTTTTTCAGAGTTAATCATACTATTTTCATCTCTAGTAGTCATCATTGCAGAAATTGCGCCTAAGAGAAAACCTCTTTCTTTTTCTCTATAAACATAAGATGCAACATTATCATTATCTACAACTGTGTCAACTATTGCGTATTTTTGTTCTGGAAATTGAGAAGAAACACTTTCTAAAGCATCAGCCTGATCAAAGCCAATAGAAATAATCAAATCATATTGCCCAGTTGAAGAAAACTGTCTTAAATAATTTTGATACTCAGATACTGCTCCAGGTTCAGCATGAGTAAATTCAATGCCTAACTCTTCTTCAGCTCTCTGAAGTCCACGATGAGCTGAATCATTAAATGACTGATCTCCAAGTCCACCTGTTGCATAAACAACAGCAATATTACCTTCAGCCTGGCCAACACCACTAAAGGCAAAAATAACTGCAAAAATTAATAATGGAATAATAATCTTTCTCATTTTATTTCCCCCTTTAATTAATTTTTAAAAGGACTTTAAGGATTTCACTTTCTTTTGCCCTCTTAAAAGCCTCAAAACTATCTCCAAAATTATAAATTTCATCTATCATATTTTCTAA
>JBNJDL010000293.1:0-2853 GCA_051744825.1 Bacillota bacterium
AGAAGCATTGAAACAAGTAGAGAATGGTGATATATCAAAAGCAATGGAAATTGAAGAATTATTAGAATCACTTGATGAATAGAAGTGATTTTAGATTATAAAAATTAAATATCTTGCATCTTAACTAGCTAAAAAAGAAAATATATATTATAAAAATTATACTTATTAAAAATAGATTTATCAGAAATTTTATTAATAAAATTTTCACTTTTTATTTTTTCTTCTAATTTGTTATAATTAGATATAGTTAAAATACCCTTTCTTGTTTATAATTAATGGTTTGGTTACTTATTATTATAACAAAAAAGTTGGTGTTTTTTCTTATTTTTTGAAATCTGTTAATAACTTTTTATAAATTAATTGAAATTAAAAATATTTTATAGTTATCCACAAATATAGGGATTTCAACTAAAATTATAAGGCTATTTTATTTTGGGGAAATTTAAATTTAACTTCCCGTTGATTTTTTGATTACTTTTCGATAAACTATTCATATAAAATAAGCTACTTTCATTTTGTTTTCTAGTTAATTACATTATATCAAGGAAGTGCTTATTTTATAATTTTTTTGTAAAAAATAAATCAGATTTAAATAGTATGAATGAAGAAAGTTTGAGATCATTTATCTAAATAAAATAAAGCAATAAATTTTCAAGGAGTGTTTAGGTTGAGAGAAAAAGAATATAAGAGATTAAGAAATAAAAAAATTTTAAAGTATGCAGCAATATTTATAGGAATATTCTTTTTATTTTATATAGTAAAAAAAATTATAGATTTTTTTACTCCATATGTAGTTTTTACTTATAGACTGTTTATAACTTTTTTTAGTGGTTTAATTTCTCAAGGATTTTTAACTATAGCATTTGTACTGTTAGCTATAAATATAATAAGAGTGATATCTAAAGGAATTTATGACAATTTTGATGAATATATATGGAAAAGATTCTTAAATGGATTTAAGAAAATAGGGGATTTATTAATTCTTATAGTAGATGATTTAACTTATGGAATAGTCTATTTATTTACAGGGATTAATACTTTTAAAGTATCATATGGATTACTTAATATAATAATTTATTCCTGTATCGTCTTTATATCTAAATTAGGATTTTCTATAGTATTATTAGAAATAATTAAGACTTTAAGTTTAGGTAATGATAAAATATTAGATTCTATAGTAAAAGTAGTAGAAACAGGATCTGTTTACAAAGGAATAGATATAATAGCTATTAGAGATATAATATTAGCTTTATTTAGTAAGATTTCAGGAATTGGAGATTTAAATATATTAATATATGTATTTGGAATGTTTATTGCTTCAATGATGCTATATATTATTTATTTTACAATAGTTTATTCTTTAGTAGAATCAAAGTTTAAAGAATTTTCAAGTAATAGGTTTGGATTAGAAAGTTTAGAAATGGAATACAAAGAGGGGAAAATAGGAAAACTTAAAAAAAGATTTATAGTTTTAATAAAAAATACTTATAAAGATATTTTATCTTTCTTTACAAATATGGGTTACTTTTCTATAGGAGGATCTAAAAGATTTGCTATAAATATTTTCTTTATCAGTTCTTTTTTAATAGGAGGGATCCTTGAGTTATTCGATATGAATGCTACTGATATAATGTTAAATACCTTAGAGTGGAAAGAAGAGGTACAGAGATTAGGTATATTATATTTTGGTAGTATATTTTCAGTTTTTATTCTAAAAAAGACTGCAAAGACTGTAACAAGTATTATACCTAAAGTTAAAGATATGGTAGAAGAATTTAATAAAAAATCTAAAGAAAAGGTAATTAAGTATGAAAAAGAGAAAAAAGAAAAGAAAAAAGAAATAGAAGAAAAATTTAAAAAAAGAGTAGAAAAGAAAAAAGAATCAAAGAGAGATAAAGAAAAAGCAAGACAAAAAGAGCAAAGAAAAAGAAAAAAAGAAATGGAACAGAAAAAGAAAGATATAGAAAATATTAAAAATATAGTAGAGAGTAGTATTGATGAGTTTGAAGACGTAATATCAATATTTATAGAAGAAGTTTTTGATATTAAACTTTTAATAGGTAGTGGCTTAGCTAATAGATCCAAAATAAAAAAAGATAAATTAAGACTAAAAATTTTACCTTCTAAAAATGGCAATACAATATTAGAATATGTAGATTTAGAGGAGAAAGATCCTGATATAAAAAGTATAAAAATAAATAAAGTAGGGGCAGATAAAGAAGTTAATTATTTAACTCTAAAAATTGCTCAAGAGGATGAGTATACATTTTTTTATTTAGATATTTTAGATAGTGATACAGAAGTGATGAATTTTACAAAAACGAAAGAAGACAGTCTATAAGAGTTTAAGAGCTCGAATATAGATTAGGGTTAAAATAATGAACTGTTTTGAGAATTTTACTATGGCATTTTAAAAGTGTCATTTTTCATTTTTTGGTAAAAACTAAGTGAAATCAGTTAAAATATTATATAAGTTAAACAAATGATTTTATATGTTAATTTGAAACTAATTATGATTATAAATAGTTAAATAAATGGACCTAAGTCAAGAAATTAGACACATTAAGTTTTATTTTTTTCTATGCTACTAAAGAACTTGAATATTCATGAGGTGTCATATAATCAATTGATCCATGAATACGTTCTCTATTGTACCAACTTTCAATATATTTAAATAATGCTAATTTAGCATCAGTATATGATTTAAATGTAGTATGATGAACAAATTCTTTTTTCAAAATCGAATGAAATGATTCAATTCCTGCATTATCATAAGGGTTACCTTTAGCGCTATAAGATACTGTTAAACCTAATGATTTTGCTGTATTACGATATTTTTTACTAGTATACTGC
>JBNJDL010000294.1:0-2851 GCA_051744825.1 Bacillota bacterium
AACCAGGTATTAAAACTTGGATTAGTAATTTTTTCTTTGATATTTTCTAAAGTTTTTTTCCAGATATGATCTAATTCTTTTTGCGAGAAAGACATAAAATACCTCCTGTAATTCTAAAAAAATTGCACTTAAGTTAAGTTTATCCCCAATTAACGGGGATAAATAGGGTTTTATCCACAAAAGTGTGGACAAAATTCAAGGTTATCCACAGACGGTTGAACTTAAAGTTTACTGTCAAAGTAGTAAAATATCTTTTTAAATTAAAAAAAATAATAAAAAGTTGTTAATAAAAAGACAAAAGATATCCACAAAGAATGATTGTTACTAACAGTTTGTGGATAAAAAATTAAGAAATTGTGGATAACTAGCTGTATTTGGCTGATTTTTATAGTAATGTTAGTTGTTTTATAAACAAGTTGTGAATAATATCTTAACTATTAACTCGGTCAGGAATAAAATTTAATCTTAAATAACCATATTAATAATAACAGATTATCAACAAATTATCAACAAAGCTGTTAAAAAATTATCTTGTGGATAAGATTAAATTTCCTTGACTCTACAATGCAAATAGCATATAATTCTAAATGTATGAATATAAAATTGTCTTAATTGTAGATTGTTTTAGCTGGAGGTTATTTGGTGGAGAGTCTTAAAAAAAATAAGGAGTTCAAAAAAGTATATGAAAATGGAAAATCATATGCTACCCGCAATCTGGTAATTTACTGTTTAAATTATGAAAAAGGGAAAAAAAATCGCTATGGTTTATCAGTTAGTAAAAAAATTGGAAATGCTGTTGTAAGAAATAAGTTGAAAAGAAGATTAAGAGAAATTATTAGAGAGTTTGAGCAAGAAAAGGAATTTAAAGGTTATGATATAATTTTTATTGCCCGAAAACCGGTTGTTCAAATTGATTATCAGCAGTTAAAAAAAGATGTAGAGAAGTTGTATAAAAAAATGGATATAATTTAGATTACATAATCACAAATTAAAGCAGCTCAGCTGATTTATATTTATCTATTTTACATAATTATTTAAATGATAATGATTATGAAACTGGTTAACTAAAGGTGATAAAATGAAAAAAATATTTTTATTTTTAATTAAAATCTATCAGAAGATTATATCACCCTGGACACCAAAAAGCTGTCGTTTTAGACCTACCTGTTCTGAATTTACAAGGCAGGCAGTATTGAAATATGGAGTTTTAAAAGGTGGCTGGATGGGATTAAAGCGGATCTTAAGCTGTCATCCTTTCAATCCAGGTGGTTATGATCCGGTAGAATAGGAGGAATTTATTAAATGTTTGATTGGTTAATTAATGGAATGGCGTATATTTTAGATTTTATTTATAATATTGTCGGTAATTATGGTGGCGCAATTATAATTTTCACTCTGATAATTAAGTTGATACTATATCCTTTAACAGCTAAACAGACTCGTTCAATGAGAGAAATGCAGGAAATACAGCCTGAAATAAAGAAACTACAGGAAGAATATAAAGATGATAAAGAAAAACAGCAGGAAGAAATGATGAAACTTTATCAAGAACATGGAGTTAATCCGGCTGCTGGTTGTCTGCCGATGATTGTTCAGATGGCTATTTTAATTCCTTTATTTAGAACAATTAATGCTTTAGGAGCAAAAATAGAAAATGAAACATTTTTATGGATTAATTCATTAGCTGAAAAAGACATTGTTCTTGTAATTTTAACTGGTTTAGTCATGCTGGGTCAGACTTTTATAACCCAGAAAATTTCTGGTGGAGAAGGTCAGAGCAATAAAATGATGTATATGATGCCTATATTCATAGTGGTCATAGGTTTTAATTTACCCGCTGGTGTTTTATTATACTGGTTTACATCAACCTTATTTACTGTAGGTCAGCAGTATTTCCTATCAAAAGAACCCAGCAAAATCAAGGGGGATACAGAATAATAATGAAAAGCATAAAAGTAGAAGCTAAAAATGTAGAAAAAGCAGTAGAAAAGGCTCTGCTTAAACTTGGGATTGAAAGAGATGAAGCAGAAATTGATGTTATAGATGAAGGAAGCAGAGGCTTGCTGGGCTTAATTGGGAATAAAGATGCTGTTGTAGAGGTAAAAGAAGTTTTTGATCCTGTAAAAAAAGGCAAAGAATTTTTAAAAACATTATTAGAGAAAGCTGAGATTAATGTTGGTGTAGAAATTCTAGAAGAAAAAAGTAATGAGGAACAGGTTGTTTATAATTTAACAGGAGAAAAAGAACTTGGTTTAGTAATTGGTCATCGAGGAGAAACTCTTGATGCAATGCAGTATTTAACTTCTATCTATATTAATAAAGAGCTGGAAGAATATTTTAGAGTTCTACTTGATGCTGAAGGTTATCGTGACCGCCGCCGGGAAACTTTAGAAAGACTGGCGGAAAGATTGGCAGATAAAGCAAAAAGAAAGAAGAGAAAAGTTGTTTTAGAACCAATGCCGCCACATGAAAGAAGAATTATTCATATTAAAATTAAAGAAAATAATAATGTTAAATCATACAGTGAGGGGAAAGAGCCCTACCGTAAAGTTATGATAGAACCATTAGATAATTAATCTTGTCTAAACAAATAAAAGCAGCTGTATTATATATGCGGCCTTAGATTAACAGAAAATAAAAGAAGCAGATGGCTTTTATCATTAACCCAGCAGGGAATTTCTCTGCTGGGTTATCTTTTAGGAGGTGTTAAGAAAGTGGATATTTTGAAAGAAGACACTATTGCAGCTATTGCAACTCCATTTGGTACTGGCGGTACCGGTAAAATAAGAATTAGTGGACCTCAGGCTTATCAGATTGGAGATCAGATTTTCAAATCAATTAAAGAGGGAAA
>JBNJDL010000295.1:0-2833 GCA_051744825.1 Bacillota bacterium
TAAACTTTTTAACAAATTTACGACTTTCTGCAACTTTATTTTTTTTATTAATTGTTATTATTATTTCTGAATATTTTTTTTCATCTAATAAAGAAATAATTTTTTTTCTTTCTTTTTCATCTTCTAAAAGCAGTATTACAGGGAGTGTATAAATACCATTTTTTAAATCTTGATTTACTTTTTTTCCAGCTAAATCTTTATCTCCACTAAAATCAAGTAAATCATCTTCTATTTGAAAAGCCATACCCATCTCTAACCCAAAATTATAGAGATGATGTAATTTTTTTCCTCTAACATTGCTTTCATAAGCACCTAAATACATGCTGTAAGCAAAAAGTAAAGCAGTCTTTTTTCTTATTCTCCTAAAATAATCAACTACAGTTAAATTATAATTGAATTTATTATTATGTTGAGCTATTTCTCCTTCACATATTAACCTAACTATTTTACTAAGTTTCTTTTTACTATGAGAACTTAAATTTTTTTCAAAAATTTCTAATGTTTTTGATAATAAATAATCACCAATAAAAACAGCCATTTTATTCCCAAACTTTTTTTGTGCTGTTTCAGCTCCTCTTCGTATGCTCGCTTTATCTATAATATCATCATGTACTAAAGTTGACATATGAAAAATTTCTATTCCAGCAGCAATTTCATAGATTTTATTTTTTTCAATATTCCCAAATTTAGAAGCCAAAAGAACTAACAAGGGTCTTAATCTTTTACCTCCACTTTTAACTAAATCATTAATAGATTCTTGAATAAGAGAACTATTATTTTGAGTTATAATTAATATATTTTCATCTATTTCTTCTTTTATTTTTTTATATTTTTTCTTTTTCCACATAATTATTCCCCTTCTATAATTTCGAAGTCTGAATTAATAATTTCAACCTTATCTTTTAGTCCTGAAGTTAAATAAACATGATTTTCTTCAGTAACAAAAATAGCTTCAATTCCTTTTCTATTTTCTATTAATTCTTTTCCTTTATCTAAACCCATTATAAAAATACTAGTAGATAAAACGTCTGCTTCAAAAGAATCATCAGTAATTATACTAACACTTAATAAATTATTTCTAGTAGGTTTACCTGTTTCAGGATTTAAGATATGATGATAAATAACTCCATCTTCTTCAAAATATCTTTCATAATTACCTGAAGTTACCACTGTTTTATCTTTCATTTCCAAAGCTGCCATAACAGAACCTCTATTTTTTCTAGGATCTTGTATTCCAATTTTCCATAAACTTCCATCTTCTTTTGAGCCAACTGTCAAAACATTTCCACCTAAATTTACAAAAGCACTTTTAATGTTATAGGATTTTAATACTTTTCTAACCTCATCTGCTGCATAGCCTTTAACTATTCCTCCTAAATCAATAGCCATTCCTTTTTTAGAAAATTTTACTCTGTTATTTTCAGAATCAAGTAATATATTTTCATAATTTACTAAAGATTTATTCTTAACAATTTCATTTTCATCAGGGACTTTTGCATTTTCAGTTCCAATTCCCCAAGCATCTACTAAAGGAGAGATGGAAGGATCAAATTTTCCTTCAGTTATTTTTGCATATTCAACAGCTTTTTTTATAACTTTAAAAGTACCTTTGTCAACTTTAACCCAATTATTCTCTGCATTTTTATTTATCTTATATACATCACTTTCTTTTATAGTTTTACTCATCTGATTTTCTATTTCTTCCATTCGATCAAAGGATGCTTCTAATGCCTTCTTGGCATTAGCTCCATGCACTTTCATATCAACTATTGTATCCATTAAAAATTCACTTTTGCTTTCTGTAACTGCTTCAGTTTCATTAGGTTTATTGTTAGAACAACTTGTCAATGTAAATGTAATAAAAATAATTAAAACTGTAATTAGTAGTTTATTTTTTTTATTCATAATATCCACCTTTTTATTATATTATTGAAAAAAGTCCCCCTGTTAAGAGGGACTTTATTTAATTGCTTAACTTAGTCCATTAAACCAGCCTGTTCCATCGCCATTTTTAATGCTTCATTATAACTATTATAACTGTGAGTTGCTCCAGAAATCATATCAACTTCACCTTGATTTTCAACTACTTTATCAGGGAAAGTTTTATAATATTCTAATGCTGGTTCTGAACCATAATCTTCACCCTTTGGAGGCATTAGCATATTAGTATCACTTTCTGGATCTCCTGTAACTAATCTTGCATCTGTTATTTTATCATCTTCTACAGTAATTTCAACTACTACATGTCCATTTTCAAAGTTTTCAGCTACTCCATAATATTTATTACCATCATAATTTCCACTAGCAATATTTAAAGCCATTTTAGTAGCTTTATTATAATCTGTTATACTTCCTGTAGCTCCAGAAATCACATCAATATCAGCAGACTGTTTACTTTCAACTAGATGTGGATACTTTAAAAATGCTTCTCTACCTTCATCATAATCATAATTTAATTTGAACTGATTTAAAATATCAAGATCTACAATACTACCTCTTTTAATTTCTACAACTATAACTTCATCGCCACGATCCTTTTCAACTAAACCAACATATTCTCCATCTTCCCAACTTGTCTCTGCAGCAAAAGCTCCAATTGAGAATATCATCACGAAACTAAGAATAAAAAACATAGTTAATAATTTTTTCATAAAAATCCCTCCTGTTTTTTTTGAGGATATAGGTTAAAAACATATGTTAATAACAAATGCCCATAATCCTCTTTTTAAGTAAATAAAAAAGTTTATTTAGTTTACATTTATTATAAATTAATTCTTTTAAAAAATCAACCGTAATTTACACTTGAATTTTAAAAATAATATGCTATAATTAA
>JBNJDL010000296.1:0-2810 GCA_051744825.1 Bacillota bacterium
TTTAATTATTTTTGGATTAAGTCGATACATGGTATGGTTAAATTATTTGTTGCAAAGTTCATAATTTACCAGGAATTTAAAGGAATGAAGCCAATATACATTAGTTGCTTCCAAATGCCAAATTCGCTCTTGACATCTTACCATATTACTTTTCTTTATTATAAATATCTAATAATATATAAATTAAATTATTAGATATAATTAATAAAAATATCTTCACACTTAACGCATTAAAAAACATTACAAGTACTTTTAGCTATAACCATCTGGTATCAATCCCAAAAATAAAATTTAACTTATATATTCATCTATAGATTCACGACAAATTAAATCTACTGAAATTATTGTTTTATCTTTCACTTCTTGTTTATTACCAGCTATCAGTTGATTTAATTTTTTAAATGCAATTTCACCCATTTTTTCTTTATAAACCTTAATCGTAGATAAAGAAGGTTGGAAATGAGCTGCTAAATGAATATCATCAAAACCAATTATACTTATATCCTCAGGTACCTTAATTTTTAATTCCTTGAATCCTTTGATTAATCCAATAGCTAATAAATCATTAGCAGCTAATATACAACTGGGAGGATTTGCCAAGTCATTAACATATTTTTTGGACATCGATTTACCTAAAGAAATTAAATGATTAGCTAAACTTTCATAAGTAAAATTATCAATTTTTTCTTCATCCAACAAAACAGATTTAATAGTTTTTGATCGGGTTTTCAAACCTAATTCACCCATAGAAATTCTAAAACTATTTAATCTTTCTTGATAACTATGGGGTATCCCCCATTTTTGATTTATAGGATATATAAATCCAATATCTCTATGACCTAATTCATAGAGATGTTTAGTAGCTTTTTTTATACCACCAAAATTATCAGTAATAACTCGTGGCCAATCATGATAAATATCATATGTATCCACTAAAACAACCGGACAATTCATATTTTCCAATAGATTTATTAATAAATCATATCTTTCACCAATAACTATATAACCATCAAAAGCATTACCATTTAACAAAATTTTTAATTTCTCAGAAGAACTATTTTGAGCAGCATTTATATAATTTACATTATATCCACTATTATTTGCCATTTTAACAATCCCATTAAAGACATTAAAATAAAAAGGATCATCTTTTAAAAACTTTTTATTTGAAGAATGAATGACTCCAATAATTTTACTCTTCTTACTTTTTATACGTCTAGCAAAAAAATTACCTTGAAAATTGGTTTCTTCCATTACTTTTAGAACTTTTTTTCTCGTGTCTTGAGCTACATTTTCATCATCATTTAACACTCTTGAAACCGTAGATTTTGAAACATCGGCTTTTTGCGCAATATCGTATATAGTTGTTCCCATGAAATCCTCTCCCATAAATATTAACAATTTGGTATTGGTCCCAAATTTATATTATAATAATAATATATGAAAACTATAATGTCAAATGTTATATCAAAAGGATTGCGTCAAATTACTTTTGGTTTTAAATATTTAGGACTCCCCAAATTTTAAATAATACTGTTTTTATTCTTTGTTAACTGTAAGCAAGAGAATTCACTGCCTGAAAACTACCGTCTTTTTTGCCTCTTTTAAATACCGGTATATTTTACTTTTTTCTGTGTTCAATTAACTCTAATATATCTTTAATGTCTTTTTTCGTTAAATTTAAATGTCTGTAATTTTGACATTCTATTCATTCCCAATACACTGCAGCCCAAAGGCCTACTGCTTAAATAATCAGCCTGGTTTATTGTAGAAAAGAAGAGATTAGCACTATAGTAATTGGTGACATTAAAAGCATTAGAGATAGTATTAACTTTAGTAAAAAGAACAATCAAAATCTTCATAGCTGGGTATTTAAGAAATTAACTAACATGGTTGAATACAAAGCTAATAGCGTAGGTATTAAAGTAGAATATATAGACGAATACTACACTTCACAAACATGTCCTAATTGTGGAAATAGATATAAGCCTAGCAGCAGAAATTATAAATGTTCAAATTGTGGATTTGAATATCACAGAGATGGAACAGGGGCTATTAATATTTTAAAGAAGTATACAACTGGTTCTTTAAAGGATAAAGCCGGTTGGCTAGAAGGCGATTTGACACCGCCCGTGGGTTTAAGGTATAACTCAAACTCATGTTACTTAGCTGTTTGGAATACTAGTATCTTTGATATGGGGCCTTCCAATAATACATCAGTTAAGGAAGCTGCTTAAAGTAGTTAAAAATCTTCGTTCGCGAGTGGTTTTTATGAACGGGTGGAGAGTGTCAAAAAAGGATATAAAGCAAAACTGTCTATATGTTATTTTTCTTTTTCTTCAAATTCTTCTTCCCATTCTTTTCTTTTTTGGATGGCCATTTCTTTGGCCTCTTCATCTCCATATTTTTTGATGGAAAAACTACAACTCTTATTTTTTCCATCTTTGCGATAACATGCTTTCCATCCCTTATAATAATATGTTTTTCCATTCTTTTTGTAATTTCTTTTTATAAAAAATACTCCAGGGATGGTTGATTCACTTTTTTTATGTTTAAATGCTTTGCGATAGTTAACTGCATTATCAAAAATAATATTTTTTCTACGGAAATCATGTCGGTTTCTATTTTTGTGATTTATCTTTTCATTTTCTTTTTTTTCTGGAAATAATACTTCTGAAATGAAGACTTCTCTGTCTTTATAATAATCAGTATCATAAGTTTTAATACCAGACCCAAAATCAGTATTGCCTTTATTAAAATACCAATATTGTTCCTGGATTTTAGATAAATCTTCAATAGAGAGTTTTATT
>JBNJDL010000297.1:0-2788 GCA_051744825.1 Bacillota bacterium
TGAACCTTGAAATCCCTGGATGATTTTGATATTAAATACATTATCTCTTCTTTATTTAAATAATTATTTTTATCAATATATTTTAATAATAAAAAAGCTTCTTGATCCAGATCAATAATAGTTCCTGTATTTTTATTAAAAATTATACCTCCAAAATATTCTTTCCTCAAAACAATATTATCATTTAAACTATAATATTTAGTCATTTAATTTTAACCAAAGGTTGAATTACTTCTTCAACCATCTCATAAGCCCTCTCCCCTGGTTCCACATAACCATATCTTGTACTCCCTGAGCTATCCCATAAGTCTTCTACATTTAAAAAATCTAACTCAAAAAATATAGTTTCTGCTATTTCTTCACTGTCAACTTTATTAAAATATTCTTCTGCAACTTCTTCTATTTTTTTTAAAATATTATCATCATTTTCAACCAGACGTTTCAAAATATAATAAGCATCATCAGGCGAAATATTTTCAAATAAATTTTCCATCTTCAAAATCTCCTTTGTCAGTTCTGCCTAATTTTCTTTTTTTAAAATTTTCAATTTCTTTTTTTTGATAAACCGGCAACTTTTTTAATCTTATCAATATCCTTATTAAAAATTATTTTTATTCTGTTTCTACTAAATTTAATTTTTTGATTTTGTTTTTGAACCTAATCAAAAAGTATTTTTCATAATTTCCGCTCTGCTATTACTTCTTCTTTATTTTTTCTTTCTGGCATTATAAGAAAGTGTTTCTTTTAATCCTTTTTTTAAAATATACTTCGGAGACCAGTTTAAAACTTCTTCAGCTGTAAATCAGTAAATTATTTTATAAGTTTTTTATGTTTTTTAATCAAAATAAATTTACTTTTTCATTTCCCATTTCTAATTTACTTTTATCTTATATATTGATTCAGTCTCTTTGATTAAGTCTTCGGATATATTTAAAGTGGTTCTCATTTTTGCATTATCCCCTTCATAATTATTATACAATAAATACACTTTCATTTTATTTAATTCACAAAGCATCACTCAAGAGACTATTATTTTATTAGAAAAAGCATTAGAAATTGAAAAACAAAATAAATACTAGATGTAAGTGCTGCTATTGAATTGGTCATGGGACGAAAAAAAATATAATTAAAAAAAAAAGGATGAATTTTGGAATATCTGTAATTAATATTGCCGGATTTTTTGTTCATACCGTTCTATTTAATCCCTTAATTGTAACAATTAGATTTCTGTATTTATAAATATTTTCTTTAAGTTATGTTAGTTTATTTTAATTTAATATTTTCTTAATATCTTCTACATATTTTATTTTATCAAATTTATTATTTATCTCATTTAATTGATTCCAGTCTGCATTAAAAATCTGTTTTTCAATTTCTTCAGGTATATCAAAATTATAATAATATTCTAATTTATTAATTAAAACTTCAGCATAGCCTTCAATAAATCCTTCTCTTTTTAATTTATCAGCGATGGTTCTTGGATTTTCTACATAACTGGGTATTTTTTTTGTTTCTTTAGTGATAAGCTCTTTTAAATCTGAGAAAGAATTTATACTCCAAAAATTATCAACTATTAATTTAAGTTCAACTTTTTCTAATTTCTCAAAATAATTCTTCAATACATAATAATCCAAAGAAAACCTTTTATGTAATAGTAAAACCAATGTTTCCCTGATTCCATTTTCTTTGGCTTCATAATTATTTTCAAATAAATTACTCATCAACTTTACCTCCAAAATATTTTTTGTAATTTCAAGTTGACGCATTTTAGAGAGATGATTATCTTGTAAGTCAATTATAATATTTCTTTAACCAAAATTTAATTTCTCTTGATATTCTTTAGATAATCCATGAAATTTATTATTCAATAATTTCAGTGAAATTTTTACTAATTCTTCTTTTCTTCCTTCTTCTCTTAACTTTTCTGCAACAGTCATAATCTCATCACACCTCTTGAAATTTTTCAGCCATAACATCAATAATTCTTTCAAATAATAATTTATAGACATTTGAAGGTGAAATTCTCAAATTCTTGAGCAATATTATAAGCTTCTTTAGCTTCTTCTTTTTTTATAATATTTTCTTCAGGCATTGGATATCTAGCTTCCACAGCGTAATCTTCTAATATCTCTGCTTTTTCATATAGTTTATCCTCTATTTTTATTTCATTTGATAATAAATCTAGTAAATATATTAAATTATGTGTTTTTTTGAATTCAATGTTTAAATAAGTTAATACTCCTTTCAAAAATTTTTCTGTAGCTTGTTGACAATGAAAACATACTATATCAGAAAAAATTTCAGGTTGACTATCAAAAATTAATTTAGCAACTTCTAAATCCTTATTTGCCATGTTAATCCATTTTTTATAAAAATTGTTATTGCTTTTACCCATATAATACAACTCCCTCTTTTAGGGCATTGCTAATCAAAGAATTAGTTATATTTTTATATTCTTCAACTTCCTCTGGAGTTAAGACTATGATATCTACTGGAATTTCCATACCCCTCAGATGTTTTCTAATTTTTCTTCCCCTCTTATGCCGGGGTTCATCCATTTCTTTTAAAATTAATAAATCTATATCACTATCAATATCATACTTATCAGTAGCATATGAACCGAATAATATTACTTTTTGAGGATTAGTATTATCAACTATTCTTTCAACTATTTTATCAATAATTTCTGAATCAATGGTTTTCATAAGATCACCTCATAATCAAAATTAACATTTATTTGACTCTTCTTGAATATTATATCATAAATTATAATTTTAATAAAATTTAT
>JBNJDL010000298.1:0-2779 GCA_051744825.1 Bacillota bacterium
CAAAAATCTTTGATAGCTTCTGCCATAAGAATAAGCATTAGGTATGGTAATCTTGAAATGTTAGAAGAGGGTTATGGTCTAAATATGAGGCCATTGGCCACTTTTGCTCGTAGTTTTTATCCTGAAGTAAATCTTGATATTTTTGCTCCTAAATTAATAAATAAAGATTTAAATGAAAAACAAAAAACAATAAGTGCGAAGATGCAAAAAGCTATAGCTATTATCCAGTTTAAATTAGAAGGTAATCTTATTAAAAAAAGACCTGAGTTTAAAATGAAAAAAGTTAGTTATCTAGAGAATATTGATTATGAGCGGGGTATGATTAAAATAGATGGAGAAGAATATGAACTCACTGACAGTTATTTTCCAACTATTGATCCTGAAAATCCATATGAATTAATTGAAGAGGAAAAAGAGGTAATAAATAAACTCAGCTATAGTTTTAAAAATAATGATAGATTACAGGATGATATAAGATTTTTATATAATAGTGGAAGTATGTATAAAAAATATAATGGTAACTTATTATTTCATGGTTGTGTTCCATTGGATCAATCTGGAGAGTTTTCTACTATTGAGGTTGAGGGTAAAGAGGTTAGTGGTAAGGCTTTGCTTGATTTTTTTGATGAAATAGTTCGTAAAAGCTATTCATATCAGGAAAATGAAATTGATTATAGAGATTGGCTCTGGTATCTCTGGCGAGGTAAATATTCTCCTCTCTATGGAAAAACCAGAATGACAACTTTTTTGCGATATTTTACTGATATTGATGATCCATCTATCTATAAAGAACATAAAAACCCTTATTATGAGGCCAGAGAAGATGAAAAAATATGTAAAATGATTCTTAAAGAATTTGGATTGGATCCAGAAAGAGGCCATATAATTAATGGTCATACTCCAATTGCTGAAAAATTAGGTGATAATCCAATAAAGGGAAATGGTCGTTTATTGGTCATTGATGGCGGTATTTCTGGAAATTATTATGAAAAAACAGGAGTTGCTGGTTATACCTTGACTTTTAACCATTCTGAAATGAGATTAATCTCTCATAAGCCATTTGTATCTAAAGAAGATGCACTTAATAAGGAGAGCAATGATATTATTTCCTCTAAAGTTGTAGATAAGTTTGATGAAAATATTAAAATTGCTGATACAGATTTTGGAAAAAAACTAAAAGAGGATATTAAATCCCTGGAAGATTTGTTAGAAAAGTATAAAGAAGGTATAATTAAAGAAAAATATTAAATTTGTTAGTATCCCTAACTAAATAATACGAGGGGGTTTATGGAATCAGTATATTCAAGGGGAGGTGTAAAATTTGCATTCTATCTGTGCTAAATGTGATAAAAAAACTTGTAACACTAATTTAGATGATTATCCTGAATGGTGTCCACAATTTGAGGGGAACTGGTTAAGTCAGTCTTTAGAAGAATATAAAAAAGAAGAAAACAAGAAATTATATAAAACTGCTGCTCATATTGAAACTACAGGATATAAAGAGTGGCCTAGATTAAAGGAAATAGCTGAATATGCTATTTCAGCTGGATTTAATAATATTGGAATTGCTTTTTGTATTGGACTGCAAAAAGAAGCCAAAATTGCTGCTGAGTATTTTGAAGGTAGAGATTTAGAAGTGAATTCAGCTGTTTGCTGTTGTGGAAGTATTGATAAAGCTGATCTTGATGTTCCTCCTGAAGATAGATTTTCTCCAGAAGGATTTGAGGCTGGTTGTAATCCAATTGGTCAGGCAAAATTACTGGCTGAATGTGAAACAGATTTTAATGTAGTATTAGGTCTTTGTGTGGGCCATGATAGTCTTTTCTTTAAACATTCTGAAGCGCCAACTACTGTTCTGGCAGTTAAAGATAGAGTTTTGGGACATAATCCATTAGCCGCTATTTATAATTCAGATAGTTATTATAGTCATCTTTATGAAAACAAATAATCAAAAATTCGAGGAGGAATTATTTTGAAAAAAGGAGATATTATCTGGAGTGCTTTTTTAGTAATAATTGTTTTATTCTTACTTATACCAGGAAGTAGAGAAATATTTAAAGATCTAACTGCTTTGTATCCTTATTTAATGGGATTTATAAAATTTAGTATTTTGGCAACAATGGGAGAACTATTATCTATTAGAATAGTAAATAAAAAATGGAAAAAGCCAACTGGATTATTTTATAGAGTATTAATCTGGGGATTTTTAGGTATAGTAATTGTACTTGTCTTTGATTTGTTTAATTCTGGGGTGGCTGCTGCTCAAAGTAAAAGTTTATTACCTGGTGAATCTTCAAAATTTATGTTGGCCTTTTTGACAAGTGCCTTAATGAATATGATTTTTGCACCAACAATGATGGCTTTCCATAGAATTTCAGATACTTATATAGAAAAAATGCATAAAATAAATAGAAAAATAAATATTGAAAAAGTTGTGAGTTCTATTAATTGGGGAGATTTTGTATCTTTTGTAATTTTAAAGACCATCCCCTTTTTCTGGATTCCTGCTCACACAATTGTCTTTTTATTACCTGATGTATATCGAATTATTACAGCAGCATTTTTATCAATGGCCTTAGGAGCTATTTTAGCTTTTGCAAGCAGCAGATAATTTTTAGCACTAAATAAAATAAATGGAGTGATAGAAAATGGACAAAATCAATGAAAATAGAGATTTTTTGAAGGCAAGTGACTGGAAAAAATGGGATGAATTAGAAAGAGATCAAGCTAATGATATTCCAAAACCACCAATCCAAAAAGAATATCCTGAAAATAGTGA
>JBNJDL010000299.1:0-2773 GCA_051744825.1 Bacillota bacterium
CAAGTCCGTAATGCTACTTTTTCTAAAGCTAGAGGATTAAGAGTGAGATCAAAAGTTGATTTACATGATTTAGGTAGATACAGAAGACATTCTTGTTTAGATACTAATTTACACATTGTAAATCAAATGTTAAAGTATTATAAGTTTGGTTTTGCTACTGATGAGGCATGTTATGATATAAGAGAAGGGCGATTAAGTAGAGAAGAAGCTAAATGGTATGTTAATGAATATGACGGTGGATGTGGTGAGCAATATATAGAATAATTTTGTGAATATATAGGTATATCTAAAGATGAATTTTGGAGAGTTATAGACCAGTATGTTAATAAAGATTTATTCTATAAGAATGAAAAGACAGGAGAATGGATTCCTAAATTTGAAGTTGGAGTAGATTTTGAAGAGTAATAAATCAAAAATTCATATAAGGATAAAAAGGAGAAGTGGAATTAATGTGGATTGAATGGCCTGAACTAGAAAGGAAAATTGCTGAAAGAGATTATATATTATTTGGTGCAGGAATTTGGGCAGATAAAACCATTAAACGAGTGACTAAAAAACCTCTTTATATTTTAGATAATAATAGTTCTAAGAATTTATTTAAAAATATTAATGTTAAACATCCAGAGGATATAAAAAAAACATCTGAAGATACAATAATTATTATAACAACGGGGTCAGTAAAAGATGTTGCAAATCAATTAGAAAATTTAGGATATGAAAGAGGGAATAATTTTTTTGTATCTCCTGCATTATTAAATCAAAAAATAACTAGAGATATAAAAACCAATGATCAAACCCTTTTATTTACTTGTTCTGACTCTAAAAGTTCTACTGGTGGAATATATACTTTTGATATTCAAGAGAGAAGTTTAGAAAAACATTATTCAGGTAGATTTCATGAAATAGTTAAAACTGATAATTTTTATTATATTGTTGAAGAGGAAAAAGGAGTATTAGTATTAGATAAAGATCTAAATCTCATTGAAACTTATGAGCAACCAGATGAATCATTAGTTTATGGTATAACTTATAATAAAAAAGAAAATCTTTTGTATTTAGTTAACACTTACCAAGATTTAATATATATTTTTGATTTGAATAAAAAAGATTATAAAGATACTATTTATATTTCAAGAAAAAATAAAGGGGATGAAGTAACTAGGCATCATTTGAATGATATATGCTATTACAAAGGTTCGTTATATGTTTCAATGTTTTCATTTGCGGGGATGTGGAGAAATGGAATTTATGATGGTGGGGTGGCTAAAATTAATCCTAGAACTAAGGAAATAGATGGACATATTATTGAAGATTTATGGTTACCACATTCGATAGATTTTGTGAATGAGAAATTTGTTATTTGTGATAGTATGAGAGGTGATGTTTATAAAACTACTAATAAAATTCTTGCAAATTTCAAAGGGTTTATTAGAGGTCTTGCACATGATGGGAAATATTATTATATAGGCCAAAGTGAACATAGATATTTTGAGAGATTAAAGGATGTAACTACTACAATAGATTTAAATTGTGGGATTCATGTTTTTGATGAATTCACAAAATCTAATAGATTTTATACCTTTGAGAATTTAAGAAATATTCATAGTATTGAAATTTTAGATTAGAATTATTAAAAATAGGAGTTTAATATATAATGTCTAAATATAAAACAATAGATAAATCATTGATTTTAAATTTTATTAAAAAAAATTTTTTAGGAGAAAAATTTAAAATTGTTGACATTAATAAAGTTAATAGTGGTCATAGCATAAATTCTAATAATTTTATTATAACTATTAGAAATGAAGAAATTATAAAAAAAATGGTGTTAAAAATAAAATCAAATTATAACGAAAATGATTATAAAATTTTAAAAATAAACAAATATTTATATAAAAAAGGAGTTAAAGTTCCTAAAATAATAAACACAATTAAAAACCAGCTTTGTGTCATTAAAGATAAGAAGCTATTTGTAATGTTTGAATATTATTCAGGAATTAAATTCAAACATATAGAAAAAGAAATTTTTTCAGCAGCTAAAAATTTAGCGTTATTAAATAATGAACTAAAGGGATTAGATATAACAATTGAACGTAATTCAAGATATGATGATTTGACTAATGAAGAATTAAAAAGAATAAAAAGATTAAGCAATTTAGAAAATGATTTTGAGAATAAAGTGTTAACATTATCTGATGGATTACCTTTGGTTTATCAAAACTTAAATTCTAAGTTGGGAGAATATTTTAATAAGAGACAATTAGTATATCTTGATTATCATCCTAAAAATGTTTTGTTTGATAGTAATCAAGTACAGGTTATATTGGATCTTGATAGTATTGTAATTGCTCCTGAATTACAGTCTATTGCTTTTGGACTTGATAGATTTTGTAAAACTAAGAAAGAGAAGATGAAATTTATAAAGGGTTATTGCAGCCAAAATCCTTGTTTAAAAAACAAAGTAAATTTACTTCCTTTCTTTATTCAGAGAGAAGCATTATACAGAATTAATTATATTTTAAGAAGTCATTATTTTTATAATTGTAAAGATTGGAATTTTGAATTGGATAAACATCTAAAAATCATAGCGAAAACTAGAGCAAGTATTAAGTTATATAAAGATTTAAAATTTGAATTAGGA
This sequence comes from Bacillota bacterium, assembly GCA_051744825.1. GTDB lineage: Bacteria > Bacillota > Halanaerobiia > Halanaerobiales > DATFIM01 > DATFIM01. The sequence goes on from JBNJDL010000299.1 coordinate 2,642, forward strand.
GGAGAATAATAATTATTATTACACTATTATGTAACAATCCTAATAGCTGGATTGTACCTTATGTGAAAAAAACAAAAGAAGAATTATTGGCTAAAAATTATCAAGTTGAAGTTATTGAAAATCATAGGGATT
>JBNJDL010000300.1:0-2765 GCA_051744825.1 Bacillota bacterium
AACTTTTGAGTTAAAAACCCCCACAATACCTTGCCGTTTTCGTCAGAATAACCGCAAAATGAATAGTTTTCGTCGTTTTTCTGTTCAATTATTTCCTGAGCAATAATTTTTGATTCAAAACTTGAAAGCTTTTTGTACCAAAAGTTCAACTCCTTTAAATTATTTATAAAAACAGCCTTCCGATTTTCCATAAAAGCTGACATTTCAGGAGTTTTCCATGCTCCCGGGAAACATGGTTTAAGAATAAGTGGAAAAGGAATATTTTTTTTTAAAATGAAATTATTATCTAAAAGCCAGGTTCTGGGAGTTAAAATATTTTTTGAAGATAGCTCTTTGTAAAATAGAAATTTGTCCAGTGCTATTAAAAGAGTATTTTTTGACGTTATAAATTTATGACCGGATTTAGATAAATCGTCATAATTTTCTAAAAGAAATCTATTATCCTGATCTGTTGTGGGAATAAAAACAAATTTATTTTTAAATAATAATGAAACTACATCACTTACAATAAAATTAAACTTATTTGCTTTTAAATTAGTTATTACATCAAAAGAGGTTGGGTTAATTTTTGAAATTAAAAACATTACCATATTCCGCAATAAGATTTTTAAAATGATTATTTATAATATTCTCTGTTTCTATGGGAACAGAGAGTTTTTTATTTACTTCAAAACTTTCCGGTATAGTATTTTTTCTCTTAGTTATAGGTTTATATTTATTATTATGATTAATAAAAGCGTTAATTTCTTCTAAAATATAATTAGGATTTTGACAGAGCTTTTCATATGAAACGTTATAAACTTTTGTATTTTTATCTTTTTCTAGATCCTCAGTAATATTTTTTTCTAAAAAAAATACTTGTTCACATATTCTTTGTAATATTGGGTGGTTTTTGATCATAGGATATTCTTTTGGTTTAGTAGAAAACCATTCATCTTCATTGTCTAAAAAATTTTTCGTCGCCTCGAATATTGATCCTGCAACATAGAGAGGGTCTCTTGTTATACGAATGAACAAAGTGTCTGGCAAAGCTTTCTTTAATGGTAAAATCCTTACACTATTACCTGGCCATTTATTAATAAAAGGCTTTTTACAATTATTCGAAATGCTTTTTATAGTATTGGAAATTTCATTCAGTTCTTTCTTTTTGAGTATATTTTCACCAACATAGCTTTGATCATTAGGAAACCACCTATTCCATACTTTATAACCTTGACTTGGAGATAACCAACCATCAACTTCACCATAAAAACTTTGGTATTCAGTTCTTAATTTAATATAATTTAAACAACTTAATATTTTAGACATTAAGACTGGTGAGTAAGGAAATTTCATCATAAAATTATTAAAAAAACAAAGGTCAAAAGAGTTTATCATTAATTGATACAATAAAGTTGATCCTGTTCTTGGAGGTCCAACAATCAGAATTATAGGATATTTTTGATAAACATCTCTTTCAGTTTTTTTTTCCAAATCCATAAATAATTCTTCTAAATAGTATTTTAAAAAATTTTGAAATCTGAACATACCAAATTCTTTCTTAAATTTTTTTATATAGTGCATTATATTTAAAAACCATTTTCTTTAACGAAAATTTCTCGACATACTTTAAAGCTTCGTTTGCAACTTTATCTCTTATATCCGTATTTTCATGTAGTAATAAAACTAATTTTATAAACTCTTTATTTTTCCTCACGTCATATAAAAAACCATTGCTTCCACTATCTACTATTTTTTTATTTCCTCCCACATTACTTGCCACAACAGGAAGTCCTGAAGCCATAGCTTCCAAAAGTGCAAGCGAAGTACCTTCTGTAAAGGAACTCATAACAAAAACATCCATCAAGGATAATAATTCCGGGATATCTTTTCTAAAACCTAAAATAACTATATTCTTTTTTATTCCTAAACTCTCTGCTTCTTTTAAAAAGTCATTCATTAAGGATGCTGAGTCCGGACTCATACCTGTTACCAGAAGAAGCTTAATATTTTTAATCTGATTTTTAAGTTTGGCAACAGCTCTTAATTGAAATATTTGATTTTTAACAGGACTTAGCCTGCCAACACTTCCAATAACAAAATCAGTTTCTTTTAAGCCCACTTCTTGCATCAATTGTTTATTTTTTTTTACATTAAATCTTTCAAGCTCTATACCATTAAATATAACATTAATTTTTTTTCTAAAAAAAGAATAGTGATTCTTCATTTCTTCATTAACAACAACAATATCTATTTTTGCTATAAAAATAATATAAAATATTTTTTTTATATTATCCCAGTCAATAAAACCGTGAAATGTAACTAACAGTTTAGACTGATTAAAAATATTCGAAAAATAAGCATAAAATAAAGGTGTAAAATTATGCGCATGAACTACATCTATATCATTACTTTTAATTATTTTTCTAAGTTCTTTTATGATAGATAAATCGTTTTTTTTTTCTCTTATTCTGTTAAGACAATAAAATTCAATGCCATGGTCTTTAACTTTTTCAGCACAATATCCGGAACTATTCAGTGAACATACATAAATTTCAGTATCTTTTGACAAGCTCATTATTGCCAAATCTTTAACAATATTTTCAAGCCCTGCGCCACCAAAATTTTCTACAACATGTAATATTTTTTTCAACTTAACTCCGTTTAAAGCTAATTTTTTTGAACTTGTTTACAATTTATAATATACTTAAATAAGTGGGTTTTATACTTTCCCACCTGTAAACCGATAATGAATTATAGCCTTTTTGGGATAAAGAAGATCCAAG
>JBNJDL010000301.1:0-2746 GCA_051744825.1 Bacillota bacterium
CTGGGTTAAAACCTTTATAATCTCAACAATCCCAAAAATTCCAGTTCATCATTTCAATAGTTTTGATTTTTTTAACCCTGAGCTATAGATATAATAATTGTGCTTTTAGAATCGCTGAGCCATTTACAATAATATTGCGAGGCTTTAGCACAATTATTACATCTATAGCGTTATTTCGGAGACAACATTATGCTACAAACTGGAATGCACTTCTGAAGAAGCCATATTTATATGCTACATATCTTTAAGCAAAAAACCAGATTCCTCAAAATCCATAATGTCAGCAATATCATTTACTGGTAAAGGCTCACTAAACAAAAAGCCCTGACCTACTCTACAATTATTATTTCTAAGTAATTTCACCTGTTCTTTTTTCTCTATTCCTTCAGCAATTACATCTAATTCTAAATTTTTACCCATATCAATAATAGTTTTAACTAAAGCGGCAGATTTTCTATTTGTAGTACTATTATTGATAAAAGATTGATCTATTTTTAAAGTATTTATAGGTAAATCCTGTAAAACACTTAAAGAAGAATAACCTGTTCCAAAATCATCTATAGAAATCTGCACTCCAATCTCTTTTAACTTATTTAACTTAATTTCTAATTCTGATAAATTGCGCATAATATTTTCAGTTATTTCCAATTCAATATACTCTGGCTTAAGATTATTTTTCTTAATTATATTATTTACATCTTGTATAAATTGAGGGTCCTTTAATTGCTGAATAGATACATTAATGGCAATTTTTATATGATTATAACCTTCTTCTTCCCAGATTCTTGCCTGACGACAGGCAGTAGATAAAACCCATTTGCCAACTTCTTTTATAAGGCCAGTTTCTTCTGCTAATGGAATAAAATCAATTGGTGATATATTACCTAAGTCTTCATGATACCAACGAATTAAAGCCTCAAAGCCAGTAACCTTTCCAGTATATAAATCAATTTGTGGTTGATAATTTAAAATAAAATCGTTATTCTTTATTGCTTTTCTTAATTCAGTTTCCATATTTAATTTTTGACTTGTTAGAGACTTTTCCTTAATTAATCCTGCTTCAAAAAAGTGATAACTCTTATCACTCTTTTCTTTAGCCTTATACATAGCAAGATAAGAATATCTAATCAAATCTGTTTTATTTATCTCATCTTCTGGATAAATAGAAATTCCTATACTAAAACTCAAAAATATACTTCTAGAGTTAATATAAAAGGGATCAGAAAAAGCAGCAATGATATCTTCCAATTTCTGCTCTACTTCTAATCTATCATTTATATTATCTAAAATGATAATAAATTCATCTCCACTATACCTAGCAACTAAACCTTCATAAATTATTGAATTTAATCTTTCAGCTGCCTTTTTCAATAACTTGTCTGCAATATTATGACCCAAAGAATCATTTATTCTTTTAAAACGATCTACATCTAAAAACATAATTGCAGCTTTATTGTTTTTTTCTAATATTTTATCTATTTTTTCTTCAATATAATTTTTATTTGGTAACTCAGTTAAGCTATCATAATAGGCTCTTTCTTTTAATTTCTCTTCAAATCTTTTCTTTTCAGTTATATCTTTAATAATAGCATAAATAGCATTTATTTCGCCTTCAACTATCATCGGAAAAATTTTCATACTTACTGTATTTTCCTTGCCTTCTTTATGAGCTATAATTGTTTCAAATTCCTGGTCAATTCCTGAAGAAGCCCTTTGTAAATAACTTTTAACCCTTAATTTTTCTTTTGAAATAATATAATCCAAAAAGTTTTTATCTATCATGGATTCTGGGGCATAGCCTGTAATTTTTTCTAAAGCTGGATTAGCTGAAAGTATTTTACCATCTAAATCAATAGCACAAATCCCATCTGGATTATGTAAAAATAGTGATTCAAACTTTTCTTTGTTTTGGTGAAACTTTGATCTAACTTTATAAAAAACCTCACTTCTTTCCTTTAACCTATTTTCCATCATCTTAGGTTTTGTTATATTGTTAATAAGCATATATGCAGCAGTATTTTTATTTTTATTTTCTGAAGGATATGCCTTAATTTTCCAGGTCTCCCCATCAGCACTCTTTAACTCTTCTTTGAAACTCTTTTTATCTTCAATAACCTTTTTTAACATTGAATTATCTATTTTAAAATTATTTTTATTCGCTAAAACCTCACTACTACTCTTTCCTACAATATTATTTTTAAAACCAAAAAAGTCTTTAGCACTTTTATTTGCCCACTTAACCTTATAATTAGATTTAAAAGAAATTACTTTGGTCTTTAATTTATCCATAAGTTCCTGTAAATCTTCGTCAATATTAGCAGCCATCAAATCCCACCTCATTTACAGAAAATATATTTATATCTTTATATATCATATTCTATTACTATAATTTCAAGATTTAATGGCAAAATCCTCTATTTTAGCTGCTCTTATAATGACTTTTTTGAAAATTTTTTCTAATTAATACTTTTTTCCTACGAATTCTTATGATATAATTAATGCAAAGGTTTGCATAACAATAGTTTTTACATAATAAAAATAAGGAGTGATTTTATGGTAAAAGAAAATGACAAAAATGTTGCCTATTTCTGTATGGAATATGGACTTCATGAAGATATGAGAATCTATTCTGGTGGTCTGGGAATTTTGGCTGGTGATATTCTAAAAGCTTCTAAAGATTTAAACAAAAATCTTATTGGAATTGGTCTTCTCTGGCGTCAGGGCTATACAAAACAATTAATTGGTG
>JBNJDL010000302.1:0-2744 GCA_051744825.1 Bacillota bacterium
AATTTTGACAAGCTTTAATTTAGAAAAAGAATATGAGATAGTTTTTAATAATACTCAGGATGCACTTTTTATTGTTAAAGTAACTGAAGACAATAATTTTAGGTTTTTGAAATTAAACCCTACTCATGAGAATTTAACAGGATTAAAAACTGAAAAGATAAAAGGAAAAACTCCTGAAGCAGTTCTTGGAAAAGAAGCTGGTAAAGTGGTAGCTAATAAATATAGAAAGTGTTTAGAAAAAAAAGATACGTTTAGTTATGAAGAAGTTTTAGACCTCCCAAGTGGTAAAAAATATTGGGCTACAAAACTCAGTCCAGTTATAGAAGATGGAGAAGTAACCCATATAGTGGGAAGTAGTAGAAATATAACTAAAAGAAAGAAATTGCAAAAACAAAAAGATGAAATAAATGAGAGATATAAATTAGCCACAAATGTAGGTGGTATAGGTGTCTGGAAACTTTTTTTGGAAAATAATGAACTAATTTGGGATAGAGAAATGAAAAATATATATGGTTTTTCTCATAAAAAAAATGATATAGAGTATGAAGATTGGGTGCATTCTATTCATCCTGAAGATAGAGAAAGAGTTAATAAAGATTTTAATAAAGCAGTAGAAAACAAAGGGAAATTCAGCAATGAATTTAAAATTGAAACTTCTACAGGAGAAGTTAAGTATATTCGAGCTTTTGGACAAGTAGTAACTGATGATAAAGGTAAATCAGTTCAAGTTATAGGAGTAAATTATGATATAACAGAGCGGAAACTATATGAGAAAAGGTATAAAACTCTTTTTGATGAGTCACTTTTTGGAGTAGCATTAATCGATCCCAAAACAGCTCAAGCTGTTGAGTTCAATGAAACTCTTTGTAATATGCTGGGTTATAATCGTGAAGAATTTGCTGACCTTTCTATTAGTGATTATGAGACAAAAGAAAATGAAGAAGAGATTAAAGAAAGAGTAGAAAGAATGCTGAATGGTTCTAAAGAAAAGTTTGAAACAAAACACAGAAAAAAAGATGGAACTATTATTGATGTTCTAATAAAAGCAAGTATGGTAATTCTTAATGGAGAGAAATATATACATGTTATGTATATGGATATTACTGAAAGAAAAAGAGCTTTAGAAAAATTAGAAGAATATTCAAATGAAATGGAAATAAAAAACATGGAATTAGAACAGGCTAAAAGAAAAGCCCAGGAAGCTTCTAAGGCTAAATCAGAGTTTTTAGCAAATATGAGTCATGAGATAAGAACTCCAATGAATTCAATTATAGGTATGGCTGATCTTTTATTAGAAACTGATTTATCAAGCACCCAAAAAGAGTATATAGAAATTTTGGAAAATGCCGGTGAAAATTTGTTAAATATTATTAACGATATACTTGATATTTCAAAAATTGAATCTGGAAAAATTGAACTTGAAAAAGAGGACTTTAATCTTCATCAAGCTTTAGAAAATGTAGCTGAAATAATGTCTGTGAGAGCATTTAAAAAAGGACTTGAATTTCCATTACGTATAGCACCCAATGTACCTACTTTCTTAAAAGGTGATTCTTCGAGACTCAGACAGATATTAATTAACTTTATAGGGAATGCAATTAAATTTACTGAAAAGGGACAGGTTGTTGTTGAAGTAGAATTAGAACAATATACTAAAGTTGAGGGAAAAGAAGGAGTAGAATTAGCATTTCATGTTATAGACACAGGAATAGGTATAGAAAAAGAAAATCAGAAAAAAATATTTTCTAGTTTTTCTCAGGCTGATTCATCCAGCACTCGCAAATATGGAGGAACAGGTTTAGGTTTAAGTATTTCCAAACAATTAGTAGAGATGATGGGTGGGAATATTGAACTGGAAAGTTCTCCTGGTGAAGGAAGTACATTTTCTTTTACAGCTCTTTTCCCTCTTTCAGATAAGAAAATCGAAAATAGTATATTAGATAATAAATTGGAGATATTAGAAGATTTAAAAATATTAGCTATTGATGATAACGAAACTAATTTATTTATTTTAGAAGAAATGTTTGCTGATAAAGGAGCTCAAATAACAAGTACTCAAGAACTTAATATGGCAGATAATTTTATTGAAAAAAGCATAAAAAATAATTCTCCTTATGATTTAATTCTTCTAGATAATTTTATGCCTAAAAAAAATGGATATGAATTTGCACGAGAAATAGAAAATAAATATGACTTAAAAGATACTAAAATTATTATGCTTTCTTCTGATTTTAATAATAAAAAAATAGAAAAAGAAGCTATCGATTATTTTATGAGAAAACCCATTCGAAAAACTAAATTATTTTCTCTTATTCATCAGATATTAGAAGAAAAAGAAAGTTTTAAATTCAATAATAATAAAGAAATTAAAAAAGATGAAATTGAAAAAGAAATAAAAGATAAAACTAAAAATGAGAAAAAAACTCATAAAATTTTAGTTGCTGAAGATAATCAAGATAATCAAATCTTAGTAAAAATGTATTTAAATAAGGAAGGCTATAATTTTGATTTAGTTGAAAATGGAAAAGAAGCAGTAGATAAGTATAAAGAAGATAATTATAGTTTGATTTTAATGGATATTCAAATGCCCAAAATGGATGGCTATGAAGCCACTTCAATTATTAGAAATTGGGAAACTGAGAAAAATAAAAAAGAAATTCCTATAGTTGCTTTAACAGCCTATGCTTTAGATTCAGATAAAGATAAAATTCTTTCTTCAGGGTTTAATGATCATTTAGGAAAAC
>JBNJDL010000303.1:0-2743 GCA_051744825.1 Bacillota bacterium
TTCTAATATTTAATTCTTAAACAACAATTTCCCTTGTTCTCATAAACTATTTTAGTATATTCTTCTTATGCCTATCACCTCCTAAATAAGGTTTATTAACTCAAAAATAAATTTCTACTTTAATTATTTTTCCCACTATTTCAATTTCTGTTTTTGGCAACAATTCACTATCAGTATTATTAAATGGCTGTAAAAAGATTTTTCCTCCTGCATTAACAGCTTTAGATAGTAAATAATTTTGCTCTTTTTTGATTATAATTTTATCTCCACTTTTAATATCTGGTTCATCCTTTACTAAAACTCTATCTCCTTTTTTAATTCTATTTCCAGTTAGCTTTTGCTTATTTATATCAAGATAAAAATAATTATATTCTCCGTTAGAATCAAATAATTCTTTATTAATTTCATCATAATATACAATATTACTTTCATTTAAATAATTGACCTTTAATTTTTCTATTACTGGTACTTTTATCTTTTGACTGTTATTTAAGAATTTATCTTTGATCTTACCCTCTTTATTTTTTTCTAGTGGTATTTCTTCAATTTGCATTGCATTATAATCTCCAAAATCAATTTGATATACTATTATTATTTTTTTTGAATATTCTAGGATGTTAGCAATATAATATATTGCTACTTGTCTTTGTAAAATTTCATCTAGTGATTTAAAAAAATCAACTAAATTATTTGCTTTTATTTCTTTTAATTTATCCTTTTCAATTATTTTACTTAATTCATCAATAACTAATGACATATTTTTATTATACCCATTTACAAATTTACGAGGTAAGATAGTTTCTATTAAACTTCCTTTTACTAATTCCCAATAGTCATCAATTTTTGAAATATTCGCTGACCTTTTATAGTCTACTCTACCTAATAAATAATCGATACTTACATTAAATTCATTTGCTATTTTTACTAAAATTTCATAATTTGGAGTTCTAATTCCTGATTCATATTTACTAATTGTTTGCTGTGTCAATCCTAACTTTTTAGCTAATTCTTTTTGTTTTAAAGAATTATTTTTTCTCAATTCCTTTAGTTTTTTTGATATCATTTTTTTGCCTCCTTTTATATTGCAATTATTATTATACACCATTTTAGCATTTTTTCAAGTGTTATTCTTATTTTTTGCTTGACAATTCCATAATGGAATGTTATATTTATAATTGCAGTATTCCGGTAAGGAATTAATTATTCAAAATATTTTTTATATAATTTTAAATTCCTTATCGGGATACTAATCTCAATAATCTTTTATAGGAGGCGATAGCTATCGCACATATTGAAAAGACAGACTGTGGCAACTTCAAAGTAGTTATTGAACTAAATCCGTGTGGACAGGATAGAAAAAGAAGAACTGAAACATTTGAAACAAAAAAACAAGCAGAGAATTGGATGTTTGACTTTGGAAATAAAAGAAATAAGGGGATAGATATTACTAGAAATAATAAAACTATGAAAACTCTTCTCGAAGATTGGCTCAAAAAATATGCAAAGCCTAATACTGCAGCAACAACTTATGATGGGTATAAGGTAATAGTAAAATCTCATCTGATTCCATATTTTAAAAATATAAAAGTGAAAAATATAATTTCTGATAATATTCAAGCTTATTTATCTTATAAAAGAAAAAAAGGGAGAAAAGATAATAAAGAAGGAGGATTGTCAGAAAAAACTTTATTACAACATTACAGAGTTTTATCAAAAGTTTTTGATTATGCAATAGATAAAGCAATAATTTATAAGCACCCTATGAAAAATAATTTATTATCCGCGCCTTCTCCAAAAAAGAAACAAAATGATATTAAACATTTAAGTAAAAAGCAACTAGCCCATCTTTTAAAAGTTGCAAAGGAAGAAGGGAAATGGATTTATAATTTTATCTTTGTGGCTTCACATACTGGTATGCGAAAAAGTGAACTTTTAGGTTTAAGATGGCAAGATATTAACTTTAAAAAAGAAGAATTATCAGTTAATAAAGCATTAGTTAGAAAAACAGGTGTAGGCACAATAATGAAAGAACCAAAAACTAAAGCCAGCAGAAGAAATATCACTTTATCTAAAGAAATTATTCAAAAACTAAAAAATCAAAAAAAATTACAAGAGCAAAACAAAAAAGAATTAAGAGCACAATATAATAATAAATTAGGATTAGTTTTCAATAAAAAAGATGGGTCAAGATATTATCCAGATACTGTTAATAATAAATTTAATAAAGTCACTAAAAAAGCTGGATTAAATAAATTTGGAATTCATTCTTTGCGTCATACACATGCAACTATTATGTATAATGAAAATGTTCCTCTAAAAACAATTCAAAATCGTTTAGGTCATACTACTCTTCAAACTACGATGGATACTTATACTCGAGAATCGACTAAAAAACAAAGAGAAGGATTAAAAATATTCCAAAACGCCATATCAAAGAATATATAGTAATTAACTAATAATATTAATTTAAAAGGATTTCTACTAATTTTAGTAGAAATCCTTTTTTTATTAAATAATTGAATTTTAAATTTATATATTTTTCGGCACGATTTCGGCACGATTTAAAAAACCAAAAAAATTTTGATAAAAAAAGAAGCAGGGACTAATAATATTTAATCATCTCTAATCTATTGAATTGATAGTGTTCATAATTGGCGGGAATATGTGGGAATCGAACCCACCGCAGACAACTAAAGTTGCCTGCCGCTGGATTTGAAGTCCAGGGCATCCACCATGGATACAG
>JBNJDL010000304.1:0-2735 GCA_051744825.1 Bacillota bacterium
TTATTATTTCTTTCAATTTTATATTCTACATTATTTTTTCCATCAATATTTTTATTATCAATAATTATCTTAAAATCGTTATTTGATTGAAAATATATTTCATTTACATTATCAACTATGCCCACTCTAACATTTTTAAGATTTTCTTCATTAATTACTGGATTGATAGATTTCCAATCAATTTGACTTCTCTCAAATTTCTTTTTTTCGTCTTCTTTTTCCTTTAAATAAGGATATTTAGTTTGAAATTCTTCAATTTTGCTTTGAGCAAAATTTCTTTTTTCATTTGTTGCTTTACTTTTTTGCCAATATGAATAAGATGATTCTATATCATCAATTTCTTCATAATTTTGTGCAATTTTTGGATATACTTGTGTAATATTTCTATCTCTATTAATGGCTTTTTTATAATATTCAATTGCTAAATCATAATTATTTTTATCATTATATAAATTTGCAAGAGCTAAATAATTAAGATGAAAGTTATTATTTTCTTCAATTCCTTTGATAAATGTATTTTCTGCTTTGTTTAATTTGTTTATTTTTAAATAAAGATTTCCTAAAAAATAATAAAATTTTTCATTATCTATATTTTCCAGGCTTTTATTTAAATTATTTTCAGAATTTATAAGTTTTTCAAAATAATATAAAGACTTTTCATAATTAGCTATTTGAAAATAACTTTTTGCTAAATGAAAATTATATTCAGCTTTAGGATAATTATGCAATAAAATTTTATATAGTTTTATTGCTCTATTTAAATCACCCTTTTCTTTATATAAAATTGATAAATTTTTTAACTCTTTTTCACCTATATTGTCATTAGCTAATATATTTTCATAATATTTAATAGCTTGATTATAATCCCCTTCATAAAAAGATTCTTGTGGAGTAGTTAATTCACTGGAAATAATATTGTTAGAATATAAAATAAAAATAACTAAAAAAATTAAAATTACAAATCTATATTTATTATTCATATTTACCTCCTGATTTTTTTACCATTATATTGAAGGAAAAGAAATTTTTTTATTGAATTATAGTTAAAGGTTAAAGTTAAGCTTTAAATATCATTTTTAACTATTATAATTATAACAGATTTATTACTTTAAAGAAAATTTATTATTTGAAGGGAGGTGTTTTGTATTGAATAAAAAAAACAATTATAGCACTTCAGAGGCAGCAAAATTATTAGGAGTAGCCCCTTCAACTTTAAGATATTGGGAATCAGAATTAGGCAATAGTCTACGTATAAAAAGAAATGAGAATGGATATAGACAATATAGTTCAAAAGACATAAATCTTCTTAAAAAAATAAAAAAATTTTTATATGAACAAAAATATTCTATAAAACAGGTTAGAGAATTATTAAATTTAGAAGAAAACAAACAAGAATTAGCAGCATTAATTGTAAAAAAAGATGATAAAAATTTGAGTATATTGCTTTCTAAACTTATTGATAAATTAAATGAAATTGAAGGTGGGATTGAAGAACTAAAAACGGGACATCAAAATTTAAAAGCAGAATATTTACAAACTGTAAATTTTTTGGAGATAACAGCAAAAAGAAGAGATAAAAAATTAATTAAAGAAATAAGAAAAAGAATGGATGAAAATAAAAATGAAAATAAAAATATATTTCAAAAATTATTACCCTGGAAAGGTTAAAACTAAAGCCCTTCAATGTAATTAATATATTGAAGGGCTTATACATTTGATAATATTATAAAATTTCACTTGCAATTTTTGCTAGAGGTGATCTTTCACCTTTTTTAAGCATAATATGACCTGCAATAGCCTGATCATGAAATTTATGAGCTAAATAAGTTAAACCATTTTTATATAAATTTAAATAAGGATTATCAATTTGATAAGGGTCACCTGTAAAAACAATTTTAGAATTTTTTCCTGCTCTTGTAACAATGGTTTTAACTTCATGTTGAGAAAGGTTTTGTGCTTCATCTACAATAATAAATTGATCTGGAACAGACCTTCCACGAATATAAGTTAAAGCTTCAATTTGAATAAGATCTTCTTCAATTAGTTGATCATAAGTATAATTTGATTTTTTATTTTGATTTAATATAAAATCAAGATTATCAAATATTGGTTGCATCCATGGTTGTAATTTCTCTTCTTTTGATCCAGGTAAAAAGCCAATATCTTTACCCATAGGAATAACAGGTCTTGCTACTAAAAGACGTTTAAATTGATTTTTTTCTAAAACCTTTGATAAACCTGCAGCTAATGCTAATAAAGTTTTTCCAGTTCCTGCTTTACCTGAAATAGTTACAAGGTTAATGTCATCATTTAATAGCAATTCAAAAGCAAATCTTTGTTCTCGATTAAGTGGAGAAATCCCTGATGGATGAACTTTATTAAAAATTAGTGGTACAATTTTATTTCCATCAAATCTTCCTAAAGCTGATGAATTATTATCTTTATTTGATAATTGAATAAAATCATTTACATATAAATTTAATTTTCCACTATTAATTTCATTTAATTCTAGTTTTTCTTCATTATAAAATTTGTCTATTAAATTTTTAGGTACTTTCAAATCAATAAAACCAGTATTTAAATTAGCATCTTCTATTCTATCAGCTTTATGTTCTTCAGCTTTAATTTCAAAGGCATCAGCAATTATTCTTAAATTTATATCATTTGAAACTAAAATTACATTTTTTTCTTTATTTTCTTTTTGAAGATGAATAGCTGTAGAAATGATTCTATTA
>JBNJDL010000305.1:0-2735 GCA_051744825.1 Bacillota bacterium
AAGGCCATTTCCACTAAAGCCCATTCTAATTCCTCCACCAATTATACAAATCACTCCTAAAAAAGCACCAGTAATAATTGAAACCATTAATTTTTTATTCATAATTTCCCCCTTCATATTCAATATCATGTCTTTCACACCAATCAATAGCTATTTCTTTAAAACACTTATCCTGATATTTGTACCATTCATCTGCTAACTCATTTTCATAGATTTTATCTTTAAATCTTCTAAAAGCACCTTTTCCATCAATAGCATTAATCATTTCATTTCTTAATTTCTTATCTTCTAAGGAATAACAAAAATCCTCCATAATCTCATAATCATCAATTTCATAATCATCAGGAAGTTTTATATAATCATCAGTAGAAAGAATTTCTATAGCAGTTTTTATACTTTCCTGCTGCCATTCTGGATATTCACCTATATCTATATCATCTTCTGCTTCTCTTAATTCATCATCAGTAATATAATGGATTTCTCCTGTATTTTTATTATAGAAGTAATTGCTTTCTCTAGTCCTTATTTCTATTGCCTCTAAAACATCTTCTAAATTAACTTTTGCTTTCATCATAAATCACCTCATTTAATTAACGGTTTTTTTCAAACCAATCAATTGCAAAATCAACAATATCAGGTTGAGAAAAAAGTTTAGCAGTAGAGTGAGCTAAATTGAATTCAGTATATTCATTTATTTTTTCATAATCATTTCCCAATTCTTGAAAATCATCTGAATCAACTTCAATTTCTTTAAAATCAGCCCAGATTCTTTCTCCATTCTTAATCATTGGAGCTCCATATTCTTTTATTTTTTTATCATAATTTGCTTTATATTCTGCTAGGTGAAGTGAAGTATTACTTTCATGGTCAGTTCCAATCAAAAGTATTTGTCCATTTAAATCATAAATTTTTTGTAGTGGACTTTTTTCTCCTAAGGAGGAATCCAATTTATGATTAATTATTATCTCATTAGCATCTTTACCCCAAGCAGCAAAAGAATTAATTGGATGAAAACTTCTAACTGTTTTGGGATATTTTCTAAAAATTTCAGGTACTACACCTACTCCTCTAGTAGGAGTTACTTCAGGTCGAAAAGCTGGCATCTCTTTTCGAATTGTTTCCCACCAATTTTCAGGGACTGCTGGATTCCCCCAGTATTTAGGTTCAGAATAATCACCACTATGAGTAGGCATTATTATATTTCCTGAACAAGTTATCACTTCCATTAATGCCTCAATCAATGCTACAGAACCACCACAAACCCAACCTAAAGAACTTAATGATGAGTGGACAATAATTGTAGAACTTTTTTTCAGACCTCCGGTTTTAAAGTCTTTAATTAAACTCTTTTTTGTAACCGGATAATCACTATTTTCAACAATTTTATTTTCACTCATGAAATCACCTTTTAGCAACCTTTTTTGCTTCTTTTATTCCAACACTAAGATGAACATAATTTCTTCCCATAGGTTTAAGACCTTCTTTCAGAATGTCATTTTTAACTTTTGGAGTTGTACCATGGTAAAGAAATTTATGAGGTTTAATAGTTTTATAATCAGGATTTATACCTTCAATACTGTGTCCGTAGTTAGCTCTAATTCTCTCTTTATTATTTAAGAAACTAAACCTTCCTTTGGAATCATTTTTAACCGGCTCCGCCTCCTCCCCCACCTGCTCCTCCACTGGCAGATCCAGAAGAAGTAGCAGTGGTTGAAGCAACAGCAGCATAAACAGCAATCATTGTATATTCTACAATTTCAATGGCCTCTAAAGCACCTTCCAGACCATCTACAGCCAACCAGTTAGGTACATTAAGAGATTCAGCTTCCTCTTTACTTAAGTTGTTTTCAATCTTTTTTCTATATTTTTTAAATTTACTTCCACTCATCTTATTATCAACTAAAATCCAACTTAGATTATTTAAAATCAACTCTAAAGCAGCAATACTATCTTTTTCAACAAGTTCTTCTAACTTATCTCGCCTTTGAGAAATCTCATTATCTATTTTTTCTCTCATCTTAATTGCTGTATCATTAAGAGGATCAATCACAGCATAGCGAATAAATTCACCAACTGACAGTATTCCAGCAAATATAGCAGGTAAAAAAGTAATAACTCTCTCACTAATTACAAAATCTAAAAAGAATCCAATAGAAAATACAATTAATAATAAAGCTGTGTAAAGGCTTTTTTTCTTAATAGCTTTTCTATAATCTGAACCCCATTCTTTGACTATTTTAGTATCTTTAAAATTATCAACTATCTTTTTCCAGATAGAAGCTTTTGAAATCACCTTTTCAAGTTTTTTATCTTCATCTTTAATTTCATCAAATAAAGGATTGTATCTTTCTATATTTTCATTTTTATCATTATCATCCAATTCACCAACTTTAGCTACTTTTATAACAGCTTTCTCTCCTCCAAAAAATTTATTCTTAACTTCAATTTTTAATTTTATTAGCTTCATTTTAGCAAGATGAAAAATCAATGCGGCAAGCATTCTGGCTCCTTTAGACCCTGAATAATCATGAAGTAAAAGTTTTTCAGTAAAACTCAGTTCATTAAACTGAGAAAGTTCTTCTTTATTAAGTTCTGAACTATTAGCTGCTGTTTTCATTATTCTAAAACTAGTAATAATCCTATAAATCACCAAAATCAGAGCAATAATTATTAAGCCAATCAACCAGAAAGAATAATCTCCAAGTGAAGCCTTTTCAGGCATAGCAATCTGTTCT
>JBNJDL010000306.1:0-2679 GCA_051744825.1 Bacillota bacterium
CAAACCTTCTATCGCAACTTTTTCTCCTAATTGGCTGGCCCAGGGTGACATTCCATTTATAACATTTTCCCCATTAACTGCAAAACTTAGAGGACCTGCAAGTAAACTCAGAGCAGAAAATGGAGATAATATTACACTACCTTTAAAACTATTTATTTTTTCCGCATCAAGAGAATTTACTACCTTTTGAGCAAGTTCTTTACCTCTTTGCTGTAAATCTAATTCATCTAATTTACATGTATTTTGAAAAGCTATATCAAAAGAAGAAACATTTTCCCCTTCTCTGGCAAAGGCCATTCCCATAACTTCAAAAATTGTTTTTTCTTCTTCAGCTTCAATTCCATTACTATTAACTATCATTCTTTTTGTAATCTTTGTACTAAAATTTGCAGTATCTAGCTTAACTCTTTTATCATAATTAAGAAAAGCCTCTACAAATTCATTTCCTTTTTCTATAGCATCAACCAATTTCATATTATTATTTTTCTTATCAACCAAACCTTCAACCTCTTCTATATTATTTTTTTCAGCTAAAGTATTATTTTCATCAGAAGGGGTAACACTTGCTATTTCTGCTGCTCTTTTCAGTACTTTCTCACCTTCATCATCTTTTAAAATATTACTGGAAGAAAATCCTGTACTTCCATTTTTAAAAACTCTTACCCCAAATCCCTGATAAAAATCCGTCTTGGGGATTTGTAAATCTCCATTTTCCCAGACAACTTCAAGATTTTTACTACTACTATAAAATACTTCAATATCATCAATTTCCATATCTTTTCCTATAGAAATAATATCTTTAGCAAATTTAATTTCATCCATTACTTAACATCCCCTCCCTGTTTACCACCAATGGTTACTTTGCAACGCAAATGAGGTCCACCTGCATCAACTTTAGCTGGTTGTCCTTTACCACAATAACCTCTTCCAAGTTTTAATTTCTGATCACTACCAACTGCATCTACACTCTTAAGTACATCAAAAGCCTGACCAGATATAGTAATTCCTTTTACTGGAGTAGTTATTTCTCCATTTTCTATTTTATATGCTTCCAGAACTCCAAACATAAATTCAGCACTGGCATCAGCTTGACCACCCTGACCTAAGCCTTTTAAATAATAGCCTTCATCTATAGCAGCTACCATATCTTCAAAACTATCTTCACCTGCTTCAATATAAGTATTTGTCATTCTAATAATTGGCTGGTCACGATAAGTAAAAGCACGAGCATTACCTTTTGGTATTACAGCAAATTCTGCTGCACTTTCTCTATTATGAAGATAATCTTTCATAATACCATCTTCAATTATTGTCGTTCTGTCAGCAACTGTACCTTCATCATCAACTACAGTCATTCCAGATGATTTCTGGATTCTACCATCATCAACCATAGTTATTTTTTCACTAGCAACTTTTTTGCCAATTTTGCCTTGAGCTGCAGAACCACTCATAACAAAATCAGCCTCTACAGTATGACCAATAGCTTCATGTGACAAAATACCAACTAACATTGGATCAAGAACAACTGTATATTCTCCACCTTGGGCATAATCTGCTTCTAACTTCTGCCTGGCGATTTTAACTGATTCTTCTACCATTTCATTTAATGACCTTTCTGCAAAAAGATCATTCCAATTACCAGTAACTCCTGCAGAAGTTGAGCCTAATTCCTGAGAAGATTCATTTTTTCCAACTGCAATTATTCCAAGATCCTGTTTTATATCTTTTATTTCCACTTCAGCTCCATCTGTATTTACAATTACCTTTTTATCATCGTATTTACTATAATTAACTATACCGCTTATAATATCTTCTTTTTCTCTAATTAACTCTTCTGCATCTAAAAATAATTTTATCTTTTTACTTAGCTCTATTTCATCATCTTTTTCAACATAATTATATTTTCCTTTTGCTATTTCACCTTCTGCTATTTTTTCTATCTTTTTTTTGCGAAGATTACTACCAACTCTAGCAGCAGAAGCTGCTTCTTTAACAGCCTTGGCCAATCCTTCTTCAGTCATATCAGCAGTTGCTGCAAATCCCCAAGAACCATTAGCAAGACATCTTATACCAGCACCTGCTAAAGTACTATCTTCTACTTTAGAAACTTCACCATTTTTAATTTCCACACTACTCTGTTGACGATTATGATAACGAATCTCCGTCCAACAATCACTTTCATTTAAAGCTTCTTTTAGTTTTGAAAGCAAATCAATTCCTCCTTTTTAATTTCTATAATAAAATTCAACAACATTTAAAATATTCCTTCAATTATTAAAAATTAAATATTTATGCTTTTAAATCTTTTCTAAATTGAGTAGTGTAAAGATTATAATAATAACCTTTTTTCGCTAGAAGTTGATTATGATTACCTTCTTCAATTATTTCCCCATCTCTAAGACAAATAATTCTGTCTGCAGAACGGATAGTAGAAAGTCTGTGAGCAATTATAATATTAGTTCTACCAGAAAGCATCTTTTCTATTGCCTCTTGTATAATTTGCTCCATTTCAGTATCTATAGAAGAAGTTGCTTCATCAAGAACAAATATACGCGGATTAGCTAGTATTGCTCTGGCAAAAGAAAGTAATTGCTTTTGTCCAGTAGAAAGTGAATCTCCACTTTCACCAATAACGGTATCATATCCATCAGGAAGTTTTTGAATAAAATCATCAGCATT
>JBNJDL010000307.1:0-2649 GCA_051744825.1 Bacillota bacterium
AGAAGTGTTGGGATAGTAGCTAATCAGCCACAACATTTAGCAGGTACTTTAGATATTGATGCATCTGATAAAATGTCAAGATTTATTAGATTCTGTGATAGTTTTAATATTCCATTAGTAACCTTAGTTGATGTACCAGGCTATTTACCTGGACTTGATCAGGAATATGGTGGAATAATAAGACACGGAGCAAAGCTTTTATATGCATATGCTGAAGCTACAGTTCCTAAGGTAACTCTAATCATGAGAAAGGCTTATGGAGGAGCTTATTTAGCTATGAGTTCAGCATCACTTAGAGCTGACGTAGTATACTCCTGGCCAAATGCTGAAATTGCTGTTATGGGACCACAGGGAGCAGCAAATGTAATTTATAGAAAAGAAATTAAAAATGCTGATAATCCAGAAGAAGTTAGACAAGAAAAAATAGATGAATACCGTGAAAACTTTGCCAATCCTTATATTGCAGCTAAAAGAGGTATGATTAATGATGTAATAGAAATTAAAGAGACAAGAGCAAAAATTGTAAATGCTTTAGAAATGTTAGAAAACAAAAAAGAGGATGGAGCAGATAAAACACACGGAAATATTCCTTTATAAGAAAAGGTGATAATAATGGGAGATTTTACAATTGGATTACAACTTCTTTTAATTGGCTTTGGTTCAGTAATAGTTTCTTTATTACTTCTTTCTTTGTTTTTGCAAGCAAGTGGTAAATTTTTAGGACCAGAAAGAAAAAAGAAATCTAAAAAAACTGATGATTTTTCAAATCAAAGTGATGAAAGAATTAGTGAAGAAAATTTAAATGAAATAGAAGAAGAAAAAACTTCAAATGGAAAAAAGATAGCTGCTATTTCTGCTGCTGTTTATCAATATTTAGATAGTGATAAAAATTATAAAATAATTTCAATAAGAAAGGCAGATAATTCCTGGAAAAGATAGAAAGGGGGAAATTAAATTGCGTAAATTCAAAATTAATGTAGATGGAGAAGAATATGTAGTAGAAGTTGAAGAAATTGATGGAGGGTCTGATACAGTAAGCTCAGCACCAAAAAATACTCCAAAAAGTACAAGTTCAAAACCTAAAGCAAAGAAAAGCAAGCCAAAAAGTTCAGCACCTAAAAAGAAAAAGAGTGAAAATAAAAACCCTGCAGCTTCAGGAGATGTAGTTGCTCCAATGCCTGGAAAAGTATTAGATATTAAAGTAAGTGCAGGAGATGAAGTAAAAGCTGGTGATGTATTGTTAATTTTAGAAGCAATGAAGATGGAAAATGATATGACAGCTCCAACAGATGGAATTGTAAAAGAAGTAGCTGTAAGTGAAGGGCAAAATGTAGAGGCAGATGAGATCTTAGTAAAAATGGAGTAGGGGGCAGGATATTATGTTAGATAAAGTAATATTATTTTTAGAATCAACAGGCTACTTAAATCTTAACTATGCACAGCTTATAATGATTATAATCTCAATGATTTTACTATATTTGGCAGTAGTGAAAAAATACGAGCCATTATTACTTGTGCCTATTAGTTTTGGAATGATGTTAGTTAATTTACCTTTAGGTGAATTAATGGCAGCTCCAGCAAATGGTGAAACTGGAGGATTGCTTTATTATCTCTATCAAGGGACTAAATTAGGGATTTATCCTCCAATTATCTTCATGGGAGTAGGGGCATGGACAGATTTTGGTCCAATGATTGCTCAACCAAAGACTATAATTTTAGGAGCAGCAGCTCAATTTGGTATTTTTGCTACAATTTTTGGTGCTCTTGCGATTGGTTTTTCTCCTGCTGAAGCTGGAGCAATTGGGATTATAGGTGGAGCAGATGGTCCAACAGCTATCTTTGCTTCATCTCAACTGGCCCCCCATTTATTAGGACCAATTGCAGTAGCGGCATACTCATATATGGCATTGGTGCCTATAATTCAACCACCAATAATGAAATTCTTTACTACTAAAGAAGAAAGACAGGTGGAAATGAAACAAGTTAGGCCAGTCAGCAAAACGGAAAGAATAATTTTTCCAATTGCTGTGACTTTATTAGGAGGTCTTTTAGTACCTTCATCACTACCATTATTAGGTAGTTTGATGTTTGGTAATTTAATGAGAGAGGTTGGAGTTGTAGATAGACTTTTACATACAACTCAAAATGCTTTGATGAATATTGTAACTGTATTTTTAGGTTTAACAGTAGGTGCAACTGCAAGTGCAGATGCCTTTTTGAATCCTGAAACTTTAGGAATATTACTCTTAGGATTAGTGGCCTTTAGTTTAGGGACTGCAACAGGAGTGCTTTTAGGAAAATTAATGTATAAGTTAAGTGGAGGAGAGATAAATCCACTTATTGGTGCAGCTGGAGTTTCTGCAGTTCCAATGGCAGCTCGTGTGGTACAAAAAGTTGGTCAAGAAGAAAATCCTGCAAATCACCTTTTAATGCACGCTATGGGTCCAAATGTAGCTGGAGTTTTAGGTTCAGCTATTGCAGCTGGAGCTATAATAGCAGTCTTAGGTTAATTTGTTAAAAAAGTTATTTTATTTACTATAAAATCTTATCTAAGGATAAGGGGGAAAAAATAATGGAGATTTATGAAGTAGTGAAACATCAGATTAATAGTGCAGCAGAGGCAATGGGATTATCTAAAAAGACACAGAC
>JBNJDL010000308.1:0-2639 GCA_051744825.1 Bacillota bacterium
TCGTATTTTTATTATTTGATTATAAAATTCTTTAAGTTGATAATCAGCTTTTTCATTATTATTCCAGGGCATACATCTTCTATTATCAGGATCATCGCCACCTGTTAAACCTAATTCATCACCATATAGAACCATTGGTACTCCTATATAAGTCATTTGAAAAACAACAGCTAATTTTAATTTTTCCTTATTTCCATTACAATAATGTAAAAATCTTGCTGTATCATGACTATCTAATAAATTTAACAAGGAATTACTTATAACTTCTTTATAATTCATTCTATTGATACTAAGACGGCTATTAAACTCTTCAGGACCAATTTTATTTTTGGCAATAAAATCAATTACTGCTTCTGTAAAAGCATAATTCATTATTGAATCAAATTGCTTTCCCTGAAGCCATTTTTTGCCACTATGCCAAACCTCTCCAATAATATATGCATTTTTATTAATTGATTTTACTTTTTTTCTAAATCTAGGCCAAAAAGAGGGAGCAACTTCATCAGCGACATCAAGTCTCCAACCGTCTATATCAAAGTTTTTAGTCCAATACTCTGTTATTTCTAATAAATAGTCTTGCACTTCTTTATTTTTGGTATTTAATTTAGGCAATTCAGGTATATTACGAGCAAAGGTTTCATAATTTACTGGATCCTTTGTTTTCAAGGGTAAACTATCATAAATATACCAATCTTTATATTTAGATTCTTTACCTTTTTTTCTTAAATCTTCAAATGCAAAGAAATTATAACCAGAGTGGTTAAATACTGCATCAAGAATAACTTTTATTCCTTTTTGATGTGCTTTATTAACTAATTTTTCAAATAATTTTTCATCTCCAAAAGCTTTATCAACTTTTAAATAATCATCTATATTATATTTATGATTAGTAGGAGATTGAAATATTGGAGTCAAATAAATAACATTTACTCCTAATTCTTCTATATAATCTAATTTTTCATAAATTCCTTTTAGATCTCCTCCAAAAAAAGAATCTCTTTTTGGAATATTGCCCCATTCTTCCAAATTATCTGGATTTAGAGAGCTATCTCCATTTTTAAATCTCTCAGGAAATATTTGATAAACTATAGCTTCATCAAGCCAATCAGGCTGATTTATTAAATCATCTTCATTAATTAATGAATATTGAAAAAAACCACTTTTATATCCCCTAGGTCTATTTTTAAAAAATCCTTTTTCATTAAACCAATAACTATTTTCGCCATCATTCAATAAAAAATGATAGCGAAAACGAGGATCTTTAAGTTCAATTATACATTCATAAAAATCATTATCTAGACTACTAGCTTTTAATTTCATTTCTTTTATTTTTTTTGGCTCACTATTATCAAAAACAAATCTATTACCATAAATAACTTTGACTTCTTCTAAATCATTTTTTGCTGTTTTTAAACGAAGTTTTAATTTGTTTTTCGAAACAGGAAAAGCATAGTTGCTATAACTATTGTGTGTTATTGCTGATTTAATCATTTATTTAACTCCTTTAACAAATATTATTCTTTTACTCCTCCACCAACTAATCCATTGACAATATAATCTTGGAAAACCATAAATAATATTACTATTGGAATAGCACCAACTAATGCTGCAGCAGAAAATACTCCCATTCTTTTACCATACATATCAGAAATAAACATTTGTAATCCAACAGCTAGTGTAAATTTCTCAGAAGTATTTAATAAAATACTTGCAAGTATATATTCTGAATATGTTCCAATAAATTGTATAACAAATAATGCTGATAAGATTGGTCTGGCTAATGGTAATATTATTTTTCTAAAAGCTTCAAATTTACCTGCACCATCTATATATGCTGCTTCTTCTAAAGAACGAGGTATAGTATCTAAATACCCTTTCATAAGCCATGTATTTACACCTATTGAACCACCTAAATAAGTTAATACTAGTGCTGTATGAGTATTTAAGCCTATTGCTGGAATATAATTTTGAATATTTAAAAACAAAAGATAAATTGCTGTCATAGCTAACATTTGTGGAAATATTTGTATTAATAGAAAAACAAATAATCCATTTCTTCTTCCTTTAAATTTAAATCTTGAAAAAGGGTATGCTGCTAATGCTGTCATAGAAACAGAAAAGAAAGCAGTTACAAGAGAAATTTTGATACTATTCCACATCCATCTCAAAAAAGGATGTGTATCACTAGTAAAGAATTCATTATAATGAACTAATGATGCATTGTCAGGAATTATGTTCTGGCCAACTATAGTATTAGCTGGATTTATAGAAGCAGAAATAGTCCAGATAATAGGAAATAACACAAAGGCCACAACCAATAATATAACTAAGTGTTTTAAAAATCTCATTAATTTGGAATCATAATTATTCATTTTCTTTCACATCCTCTAAAGCACCTGTATATTTGAAGTTAAACCAGGTAATCACAGCAGTAATTATAAATATAAACATAGCCACTGTACTTGCCAAACCAAAGTCAGCTCCTCTACCAGTAGCAAATGATAGATTATAGGTATAAGAAATTAAAATATCTGTAGCACCGGCAGGAGTTTGCGTTCCAGATAATGCTGGTCCACCTTCATTAAATAAGTAAATAACATTAAAATTGTTAAAATTAAAGGCAAAAGAAGATATAAGTA
>JBNJDL010000309.1:0-2638 GCA_051744825.1 Bacillota bacterium
TAAGTTTATTGCATTATCTTTTAAAATGAAATATAATATTAATATAAAAAGCAGAAATTGTTAAAAGAGCAGACCTTGCACCTGCTAAACCTTCTGCTGCAGACCTAAAAATAGCTGGTAAAGCAATGAGAATGAAAATAGAAGCACAAATGAAATTAAGAAAAAATGAAAATCCACAGAATAAGCCAACCGTAAGTGTGAAAGAAAATACAAGATATATTAAAAATAATGATAATAAAATTAAATCTAATTCAACATTCCAATTAACTGCATAAATTTAGGAGGAAATAATAATGAATAATAAAAGCAAAATAGAATTATATAATATAATAAAATCTTTGTCCTATTCAATGGACTTAATAAGTGAAGAAATTGTTGGCCATCACAAAAAAGTGGCTTATGTTTCTATGAAACTGGCTCAAGAAATGGAATTAGATGAAAGTAAAATACATAAACTATTAATTTCAGCTTTAATTCATGATTTAGGAGTTTTTTATTTAAATCAAAAATATTCAGATTTAAGCTTTGATAATAAAAATAATAAACATGCTGAAATTGGTTATAGATTATTAAAGAAAAATTTCCCTATAAATGAAATCCCCGAGATCATTAGATATCATCACCATGACTGGAATAAGCAAAAAAATGAAGTACCTTTATTGAGTAACATTCTACATTTAGCTGACAGAATTGTAATACTAATAAAAGATAAATCTCCTATTTTATCTCAAGTAGATAGAATTACTAATACCATTAAAAAGAATAGTAAAAGCAGATTTTATCCTGAAGGAGTAAATAAATTTTTAAGTTTAGCAAAAAAAGAATATTTTTGGTTAGATTTAATTTCGGATGCAAAAATTGAAAAGAAAATTGATTCCTTTTCTGAATCATTTAACCAGAAAATTGATTTAAATGAATTCTTAAAAATAAGTTATCTCACGAGTCATATTATTGACTTTAGAAGTTCATTTACTGCAACTCATTCTGAAGGAATAGCAACAACTGCTACCTATTTAAGCAAAAAATTAAATTTTAATAAAAAAAATCAAAAGAAAATAAAAATCGCTGGTTAT
Source organism: Bacillota bacterium (assembly GCA_051744825.1). Classification (GTDB taxonomy): domain Bacteria; phylum Bacillota; class Halanaerobiia; order Halanaerobiales; family DATFIM01; genus DATFIM01. The sequence goes on from JBNJDL010000309.1 coordinate 1,074, forward strand.
CTTCATGATATTGGCAAACTCGCTGTACCACCAAAAATTTTAAACAAAAACGGTAAGTTAAATAATGACGAATGGAGTATTATGAAAACCCATACTTATTATACTTATCAAGCGCTATCTACTTCAAAAAAATTAGATGATATCAAAGAATGGGCAGCTTTTCATCATGAAAAGTTAAATGGAAAAGGTTATCCATTTCATCTTAAAAGTAAAGATATTTCACTTGGCTCGAAAATTATGGCCGTAGCAGATATTTTCACTGCCATAACTGAAGATAGGCCATATAGAAAGGGAATGAAAGCTAATAAAGTCAAGATGATACTTGAAGATATGGCTAAAAAAGATGAAATAGATGAAAAAGTCGTAGGTATAATCCTAGATAATTATCAAGAATTTAACAATCTCAGAGAACATTCACAAAATAAGGTAAAAGAAATTTTTTATAATTTTAATAAGAATGCAGATAAAATTATAAAAACCCCCAATTAAATGGAGGTTAATTTCTTATAAATGGCGTGCCCGGAAGGACTCGAACCCTCAGCCTTCTGATCCGTAGTCAGACGCTCTATCCAATTGAGCTACGGGCACTAATGTTTTTATTTCACAATGAATATTATATACTCTATAAAATGATATGTCAAGAGCAATTTTCACATTCCTCTTACTCTTAATCTTATAATTAATATTTAAATAAATTTTTTCTTGTATCTTCATTAATTTTTCTTATGTTCTGTTTAGCAAAATTATATAACTCAATTTGAGACTCAATTTGTTTTTCACCATTTACTATTGAATACGAACCATCAGATCGTAACTCTCTTGCTTTAACATTATCACTTAAATAAATGTTAATTATTTTTATTAATCTGTTCTTTATATTTTCTTGCTCTACTTCAAATAAAACTTCTACTCTCCTATCTAAATTTCTTGGACGCCAATCTGCACTTGATAAAAATATTCTAGGATTATCACCATTTTTAAAATAATAGATGCGACTATGTTCCAGTAATTTACCAACAATACTAATAACTCTAATATTTTCGCTAACACCTTTTACCCCTGGACGAAGACAACAAATTCCTCTTACTATTAAATCAATTTTAACTCCCTTTTGAGAAGCATTATATAGTTTTTTTATTATTTTTTTATCAACTAGTGCATTCATTTTAGCAATAATATGACCATTTTTCCCATTCTGAACTTGGTTAATCTCATTGTCAATTAAAGTTATGAAATCATTTCTCATAATAAGTGGTGCTACTGATAACGTTTTCCACTGAGGGGCAGCAGAATAACCAGTTAAAATATTAAATAAGCTTGAAACATCTAAAGCAATTTTTTCTTTTGACGTAAAAATACCTATATCAGTATATAATTTAGCAGTCTTATCATTATAATTTCCTGTACTCAAATGCACATATCTTTTTATTCCAGAAGATTCTGATCTAACTACTAGTAAAGATTTAACATGTACTTTAAGACCAATCAATCCATAAACAACATGACATCCCGCTTTTTCAAGTTTTTTAGCCCATTCAATATTTTTTTCTTCATCAAATCTTGCC
>JBNJDL010000310.1:0-2633 GCA_051744825.1 Bacillota bacterium
ACTAAATCTCATAAAATTAACTGAATCATATACTAAGGCAATATTAGGATGATTACGCATGATTTGAGAAATTAATGTTGTCCCAGATCTAAATGTGCCAGTTATTAGTATTGGACCACTATTATTAATAATATCTTCCCCCTTAAAAATTTTTATTTAAAATGTTTCTTTCTATTCTCTCAGTTTCTACATCTAACACCACTACCTCTGTTACTCCAGTATTAGTATTAGCTGCAACCCCTAATTTATCAATAGCATTTATCTCAATATTATTATAATCAAAAGTATAGGACCATTCATTTTCATTTATAAAATCAAAATTCTCCCAGAAATATTGCTTCCCCTTAGTTTTAATTGCTAAAAAAGGTTGTACCCCAAAAATTTCATTTTTCACTTTTACATTAAATACAGCTTTATTTCTCTTTTTTTCTAATTTAATATTAAATTCAGGTGCTTGCATATTATTCAAATCCAATACTTTTCTCATTCCTTGAATTGCATCCACGAATTTAAATTTAACATCGGTAAACTTATTTTCTGCAGATTGCAACATCTCCCAAACCCTTTTTATCATCGGCTTCATATCCCGCCAATCATGATTTGTAAATGCAAGTAAAGAAGCACCATGCTCTTGAGCTTCAGCAAAAGCTTGATCAATATCGCTTTGAGATATCCGTACAACTCTAGATTCCATCCGCAAACATCTTGTAATATATCTATTACAATTTCCTCGCTGTTGATAATCATAAAAATCGGGATTATAAGGCAACCAATTTTTAGGAGCATCTTCCCAATTTCCAAATCTATTTTCTACATCTGGTTGTTTACTAATTTTACTATTTTTTTCCCCAGCATGATTCCCATAATCAAATGGAATCCATTGTTCTAAAAACCAATGTGAATCAGGTCTTTCTGTATTAAGTCCAGGTCTGTATGCTGCCGGAAACCATTTTCTATCTATTACTTTTCTAGTTAAAATATCATAAATATTAGACGAATTTAAATAAGTAGTGCCACTTCTATGAGAATCTTTAATTATAGATACAGGATGATAATGCCATTGAATCAAATCTTGAGTTATATTATTTAACTTCATATAAAGTTTATAATGATCAAATATATTATTATATCCTAAATCTTTTCTCCTTGGATTTTCTCCAGTAAATCCAACATGGTCCATACAAAACCAGTTATAAATCCAACCATTATTAAAAGAATCAGCATATCTCTGTCTAAACTCTGAACTAGTAATCTCATCTAACATTTCATCTATTTTATCCCAAGTATCATTAGTATTTATTCTTTTTGGAGAAACCAAATTATATACATCATCTTCTTTTCCATTTAAATCTATTTCTTTATTTTGTAATTTTTTCAGGTTTTCTTCTGACACTTCTAAATCAAATCCAAAAATATCTTTAATTCTTTTAAAAGTAGCTTTGATTGACTCATATAGTGGACCCTCCGTATCTATACAATGAACTACATATACTACATTATCCATAGTATCCTCCTTAATCTTTAATTACTATCGTATGTATATTAGTCATATTTTCAAAAGAATAAAATCTGCTAACTTTAGTTACATTATCATATAAGTGAATACCACAGTTCAAACTAATATTTTTAGTAACCCCTTTTAAGCGATCAAAATACCTAGGTTCACTTTGTCCAATATAATAATATTTCCCGTCAGTAGTTATTCCTCTAACAAAACCAGGCATATTTACAAGTTTTTTATTATTTGTTTTATAGACATCTCCACGCATACTATCTATAATAACAATTTCTCCATTTATAAATTGAATTGAATGAGGCATCCATAAATCATTAATAGGATATCCTACTATTTCTTTAGTTGATAAATCTAATTGTGCAACTCCTCCATCATAACAACCTTCTCTCCATAATCCACTAAAAGAAAACATAGATATATATAAATAACCTTTATAATAAAATAAATCATTCAAATGATGTTGATCTACATCCTCAGTTTTCTTCTTTTTAGCTATAGATATTTCTTCTATTAATTCCCCAGTATTAGCTTCCATCAAAGATACTGAATCTCTACCAGTATTAGCAATAAATAAAATCTCATTTTCAGGATCATAAGCTAACCCATGCATTATTGAACCTGCTAAACCTTCATATGTATCTACTAATTGTAATTGTTTATTAAATACCCTAACCCCCTCAAACTCATCAATGATATAGTATTTCTCATCAGTTTTTACAATTTCATGGAGTTTAGCACTAAAATGCTTTTCTAATTTTGAAGTTTTTGTATTAAAGGTATACAGGCCTCCACCTTTATTATTACTATCTTCATCAGGAATTTCAGAACAAGTAAATAATAAAGTTTGTTCGTTAGTTTTTATATCATTTTCAATTTTATTATTATATAACACTGGTGAACAATAGAAATCAACTGCTTCTTTATATCCTAGATTAGTCAATTGCTTTATTACGCTTTTATAAGAACCTGTTGTAATTAAAACAATAAACTCATCATCTATTTCATTTACTTCTTCCACTGGGACAACCTCAACCCCATTAAATGATGTGTTTTGCATAACCTTGCTATTATCTAAAATGCAAATTGGGGTTTTTTTAATTTTTCTCATCGTTTTTTC
>JBNJDL010000311.1:0-2614 GCA_051744825.1 Bacillota bacterium
ATACATCAATAAGATTAAAAGTAAAAATTTTTTCATATTTCTCCTGCAAGCTTTATTATCAAAATCTATTTTTATATTTAATAAAGATATTCACACTTAAATATCTTGAATTATTATGTATAGCAAAGGAAAAAGACTTTTAACAGGTAAGTTTGTAAACAAAATTTACGGATATTTTTTTAATCTTCCCTGAAATGAGCCAAAAATTTCAAGTATGGAGTACCAGTACTCTTAAAAAATTTATTTATAAAATTCTTTAACATATTTCTTCCAGGAAGCTATAGATTCTTCTCTCATTCCATCAATCAGGCTTTGACTATTACCGGCTGAACGTAGCAAAGAAAAATTTAGTTGTTCATTTACCAAATTACACATTATTTTTTTTATCTTTTCTGCCGAAAGATTGCTGATATTAAATTCCATTGTCTCACCAAAACCAGGTTCTGATATAGAAACAAATAAGTAATTTATTCCAGAATTCCGTGGTTTAAGAAAAGTTTTATGAGTTGAAGAACCTGCTAAAAGCTGTTGAAGTAATTTCAAATCATATTCACAATCTATATTTTCATTTAACTCAAAAGGAATATATTTAAGTTTACATAAATACTTTGTATACCATTCATAACTATTTGGGTCATACAGACTCTTCCTGGTTAACTCGAATGCTTTTTCATATCTTAAAATCGGTCTATTCTTTTCATGATCTTTTAAAAGCATATCTATTACTGATGAAAAACCGAATATTTTTGTCATCACAAACCTCCTGAATATGTTGAAATAATATATTTTTTTTAAAAAAATGGGGGCTTTTATAGATCTATGGTAAACCCTTCAAATACTGCAAAAGTATAAAACTTTTTTTATGGATCACTGACAAAATTAAACCATCAGGTAATAATCAGCTGTTCATGACCAGATATATTTATTATTTTGAAAAATTGACTATAAAATTTATTAACATGCTCCTCCCAGGCAGCTATAGATTCTTCTCTCATAGTGTCAAAATCATTTAAATCAGTATCCTCATCTAATCTCTGCAAAGACAATTCCATTTGATCATGCACCAGAATACGTATTACATTTTGTAATTGTATTGAATCAAGATCCTGTACATTAATTTCTACTGATTCATCCATAGCGATACCGTCTTTAATTTTTTTTATTGAAATATACATATGGTTTATACCTGAAGCCCATGGTTTCAGATAAGCTTTATAATGTGATGTTACCGCAGAAAGCTGCTGAAATAACCTTAAATCAAATTCAAAAAACAACTGATTACTGATTTCAAAAGGTACATAGGTAAGTCTGTTTAGATAGTTTGTATACCATTCATGACTTTGGAGATCATACAGACTTTCCCTTGTTAAACCATATTCTTTTTCATATTCTAAAAGAACTTCATTTTTTTCATGATCAATTAAAAGTGTATCTATTATCGTAGAAAAATCGATTACTTTCTTCATCAAAACCTCTTGGGCAAATTTTATATTACAAACTATATACTAAATAATTTTAATATTTCTATATCCTTTGAAAAATTTTTTACATAATTTCTCCAGGCTTCAATTGATCATTTTCTGAGCCATTCAATATCACTTAAAACATTATTATTTAATTGTAGAACAGACAAATACAACTGTTCAATCCTCCGGCTTTAATTTTAACATTGCAAGTTTTATGCTAAATATTAATTGACTGAAAAAACTTTTGGATAAATTAAAAAAAGTAAAAAAATACTTTATTCCAAAGTTGAATTTCTATGTAAAAAAGACTATTCCCGGTTAGCTAAAAAGTAATGAGATTATTGTATAAGAATTTTTTTACTAGAGCTATTCAGGCATTTTATAACATAAATGATCTTACTTTATGATTTTGAAACGTTGTTTATTAAAGGCACGGATATTTTGCTCCCAGGAGGCTAAGCACCTTTCTCTTATATACTCAACCTCTTTTAAACTGTTAGAATCATCTAAACGGATTAAAGAAAGTGCTAGTTGTTCACTTACTGAAATACACATCATTCTTTTAATTTGATTTACTAAAAGGTTGCTGATATTATATTCTTTATATTCTTTCGTTACTATGTCAGATTCAGGAACTTTTATAGAAACATACAAATGATTTATACCGGAATCTAATGGTTTAAGATATGCTTGATAAGAACATGTTCCTGCAGAAAGTTGCTGTATTAACTTTAAATCATACTCACGATTAATTTTTTTATTAATATGAAAAGGGATATATCTAAATTTACTGATATAATCTGTGTACCATTCATAACTTTGAATATCGTACATTTTTTTTCCGGTTAGACCGAAAGCCTCTACATATTTCAAAATAGGTTCACTTAGTTCATTATCATTTAAAAGCATATCTATTACTGATGAAAAATCAAATATTTTTGCCATCACAAACCTCCTGTACAAATTATATTATTACAAAATTTTTAACAAATCCTAACTGTCAGAAAACAGAAATTGCCAATGAATTTCGACAATGCTATAATTTAGTTTTGATAAAATACTGTTCTCAGAAAAATTAAGAGATTTAATCTTAAACCTGATCTAAAAATGGGAAACAACAATTTTTTAGTCAACTTCTATTCAATAAA
>JBNJDL010000312.1:0-2607 GCA_051744825.1 Bacillota bacterium
ATTGTAATGCTTTATTTAAGGGATGGGGAATACTATCTAGAAAACAATCAATTAAAACTCATTTTAAAAAAAGAAAGAGTAGAGGATTTAAGAAATTATTATGAAGAAAAAAATTATGAAATAGCAGTTTCACTACAAGGAGGAATAATTTTAGAAAGAAATAGTAATTTATATTTTATTAAAAGTAGTACTGAATATCCCTTTGAAGAAAAAACTAAAAAAGAATATGAAGTTAATAAACATTATTATTCTACAACTGGGTATAAAGCAATAGAAGATTTTACAATAACAAGAAATGATGGACTCAAAGAAGAAATAAAAGGTGGGGAAAACCTGCATTTTTTAAAAATAAATAAAGAAAATATATTAAAAGAAGATGATTATATCTGGGAATATTTTTTATTAAATTATTAATTTAACTTTCTTTAATAATTTCTACCAATCCATCTTCAAATTTTTTATCATCCTCTTTAGTCCTTTTACTATGATTTGGATGACTTTTGCCTGCTCTCCTCATTTTTGCATTATGATGTCTTCTCATTAAAAGACTATCAATATTTTTATTTGTATATCTTTTACCATAAAAATTTAAAACATATACATCTTTCGCTAAAACAAGAGCTGCCAATCCATAGTCTTGAGTTATTATAATATCTTTAGAAGAAGCCCTATTAACAATTTCCATATCAACTGATTGATTTTCTGTATCCATTTTAATAAGCTCAGCATAATTTAAGTCTAATTCATGATCATAATCCACAAAAACTAAAACAGCAACATTATACTCTTTAGCTATTTTTTCAACATTAGCTATAACTGGACAACTGTCTCCATCAACTAAGATTCTAATTTTATCACCTACCATAATTTATATAAATCTTTTCTAAAATTTTCTGCTATATTTAAAGCTTTATTACAGGCACTGCCCAAATCACCTTTTTCTAACATGGCCCTATGCATAATTTCTTTTAATTCTTTTTCCTTTTTATCACGAAGAACACTTATAGTCCTGGAAAAATATCCCCAATCATCCATTAATCTATGAGATAATTCTCTCCAGTCATCTGCAAACTTCAAAGAAAAATATTTATCACTAAAATCATTTAAAATACCCTGAGAATTAATATCTAAAATCAGAGGTTTATATAAAGAAACACAGGGGTTAGGTGAGGCAGTAAACCACACTATAAAATCATCTGTAAAATATTCTACTACCATAGAAGCAGTTGTTTCACTTTGCAAACCCCAACCTCCATGCATACAAATAGACTTCATACTCTTTTTTAATTTATTATCTTTGCTAATATGAGAACGTAATAATCCAATAATTGAAGAAAGATTAAAAGCGTTTTCTTCTAGAAAATTATTAGCAAAATTGCTCCTATAATTACCTTTAGAAAAATAAGTCTTTAATTTATTTTCATATTTTTCCTTAAAATTATCAATATTACTTGAAGTTTTATCTGTTTTTTCATATTCATTTTTTATAGAATAAGAATTGGAAATTGCTTTATAATCTTTTATCTCTTTTAAAGCCCAATGTTTAGCAGCAAATTCTAAGACATATGCTTTATCAAAATCCTTAATTAAAAAGGAGTTATCATATTTAAAAGAATTATTATAACCCCCATCTCCTCCTTGACCATAATCTTTTACTAAGTTGATAATAAAATCAACAGCTTGATCAGCATCCTTACAGTTATGTAAAGCAAGGCGAAGGATATCCATTCCAAGCAAAGCATTATTCAAAGTATTTTCCTTTGAAAAAACTGCTTCATTTCCTATAGAAAGGCCAAATTCATTAACTCCCATTTCTGCTCCCCAAATCCAGACTGGTTTAGAAATTACAGCTTTATAATTGTGGTCATAATTAGAAAAAATATCTTTTAAAAGAGCAAAAGAATTCTCTATATACTTGTCTTTTTTTTCAGCAAAAGGATTATCATTAAAATCCTTAACTGCATCTTTTGAAATATATGTTATTTGCCTTTCAGCAGGGTCACGATCTGAATTTTTGGCAAAAAAGGACTTTTCATTTCCAAAAGCAACTATAGTATCACACATAATTTCTCCTTTCTAATAAATTGTCTCAGCCTAAACTTATTTTTTAGTCCCAATATATATAAAATGCTCACTGCTAGCCCAAGTCATTGGGTTTTTAGAACTTTTATAAATAAGGTCAAGCCATTCTTTATAAGCAGCTTCAGAGAGATTATTAATTTTTTCCTCACTTTGAGCTGTAATTCCTTCTATTCCAGCTATAACTTCTTTTTCAAGATTAAAATTATCCATAAATGGCTCAATTTCTGCTGGGTTAATAAAATAAGCTGTTACAAAACCTGGATTTTCTGAACTAACAATATTTTTTCCATCTTCTAGATAATTAAACAAAAATTCACTTTTATACTTAGCCAACTCTTCAGGATAGTTTTTAATAAAATCTATTATAGGAGCATAAGCAGATATGAAAGAAACAATTAACTTACCTCCCTTTTTTAATTTTTTTAAACATTCATTAACAACTTTTTTTCGATCATTTTCATCAGTTAAATGATATAGAGGTCCCATACACAAAACAACATCAAATTTTCCACTAACCTTATCTGA
>JBNJDL010000313.1:0-2597 GCA_051744825.1 Bacillota bacterium
CATTTTTTATTATACTCGCTAAGTTCTCTTCCATCTATTTTAATTGATCCTTGATTATAATTATAAAGACCAGCTAAAAGGTATAAAAGAGTACTTTTACCAGAGCCAGTTGAGCCAAGAATAGCAAGTGTTTCACCAGCTTTAACTTCAAAAGAAATATTATTTAAAATACTTTCATTCTCATCATAAGAAAATGAAACATTATTAAACTCAATTTCACCAGCTATTTCAGGAGTAATACCATCTTCATTTAAATCTTCTCTTTCTTCAGATAAAATTTCCCCTATTCTTTCCAACGAAACAAACATTTTACCCATGTCTGTAAGAATTCTTCCCATTTGTCTTACTGGCCAGAGCAACATTCCTTCATAAGTAGTAAAAACAACTAGAGTTCCAAGAGTGATTTCTCCAGTAGCTGCCCAATAAGAACCAAATACAAGTACTGCTCCTATTTGCAACATACAGATTAGATCAGAAAGGCCCCAATACCAGGCTAATAGATAAATTAAACGATAAGTAAGATCTCTATGTTTAGTATTTTTCTTGTCAAACTTTTCTACCTCATGCTTTTGCCTAGTAAATGCTCTAACTACTCTAACACCAGTCAAATTTTCTTGCAAAACTGTTGACATTTCTGCCTCTGCCTCATCTGAAAGCTTAAAAGCTTTTTTTATTTTCATAAAAAAGATAATTGCAAAGGCAAATACTATCGGTACAACAGCCATTGCTATAAAAGCTAACTTTGTATTTAAAGAAAAAAGTACATAAGCAATAATTGAAACCATAAATATTGCCCTACCTACTTCAACAAATTGTATAGCCAAAAACCTTCTTATAGTCTCCAAATCAGAAGTACATCTCTGTATTAAATCACCAGTTTCTGAGCGAACATGATAGGAAAAAGGTAAGTGCTGTAGATGGTCATAAAGTGTATCTCTCATATTTTGTGCTACAGATTCTGCTGCAACCGCCGCCCATTTTCCTTTTAAGTAAAGAAATATTCCTCTAAGTCCTGTAAGTAAAATAAGTAATATAGCTACAATCCAGAGGCTTTCTAAGAAAAATTCCCTTCCTCCAAAATTATTTATTATGTTTTCTAGCCATTTTCCTACTTCAAGTTCTTGCCCACCAATAATATTGTCAATAGCAATTCGCAAAACTAAAGGATTAAGTAAAGTAAATACTGTTGCTAAGCCAATACTTATTAGTGCAGCAAAATATAACATTTTTTTACCTTTCATAAATTTAAATAATAATTTCAAATTCTCCATAATAACTCCTCACTTTCTTAAAAAAATCCATAAAAAAATCCACAGGGGTGGCCTGTGGTATTTATTCAAAGATATATTTTATTAAATAAAATAACCACAGATTTAACACAAACCTGTAGTTAATAATAAATACTATGTAAATAGTTTAATTAATATTAAACACAGGTCGTGCAAAACTATTAAAAATCTCATTATTTTTCTCTCTACTCACCTTTATTAATCTTAAATTATTCATTAACACGACCTCCTTTATTTTTTGTGAATCTTTTAATATATTTAACATTAATTATTATACACCTAAAACAAAATATTTTCAAGTGTTTTTTTAATTATTTTTAGTTTTGGATTAAAAATATTTAAATTTAAATAAAGCAAGCAGGAAAATAACTAATTATGATTAAGTAATAAATAAGAAAGGATTATAGAAAGGAAGATAATATGAAAAAAATATTAAAAAATTCCATTATTGTAGCTTTTATTTTAGTTTTAGCTATATCTGTATACACTCACGCTTATGATGCATCAAAAGAAGCTAGCTCTCTCTTAGATGAAGAAAACATTTATAAAGAAAATAATTATTATGTTGTTGAAGGAAGTAATTTTAATAATTCAGCCATAATTTTTTACCCAGGAGCAAAAGTAGAAGCCATCTCTTACCTTCCTTTAGCCCAAAAATTAGCTGAACATGGTTTTAATATTTATATTCCTAAAATGCCATTTCAATTAGCTGTTTTTAATAAAAATGCTGCCGAAAAAATAATGAATAATTATCCTGAAATTAATAATTTTATAATGGCTGGACATTCATTAGGAGGGGCAATGGCTTCAACCTATACTGCAAATAATGAAGAAAAAGTAGCAGGACTAATTTTACTTGCAGCTTATACTGAAAAAGATAAATATATAAAAAACACCCCTGTATTAGCTATTAATGGAAGTAATGATAAGATTATTGATATGGAAGTTTTTGAAGAGAGAAAAGAAAATTTACCTAGTGATACAGTTTATATAACTATTGAGGGAGGAAATCATTCTCAATTTGGAAATTATGGTTTTCAAGATGATGATGGAAAAGCAAGTATTAGTCGCGAAAAACAACTTGAAATCGTTGAAGATGAAATAAAAAAATTCTATGATGATAAAATTAAATAAAAGATGATAAATAGCCTTACCTCTTATATTGTGGTAAGGCTATTATTTTTCTTTATCTAAAATTAAAACTGATTTTATCACATTAAATCTGGAAATCCACTACTAATTATTTCTTTCCCTAATATCTCTAAATATTTTTTCAATATAATAGAATTCTCTTTTTGATATAGTTCA
>JBNJDL010000314.1:0-2588 GCA_051744825.1 Bacillota bacterium
CGAGCAGTCATTGGTTCTAAATGCTTATCATTATTTGCTTCAATGAAATTTGTAAAAGTAAATGTCATCATTATTGCCAAAGTTAATACTATTATCTTTCTCATCTTCTTTACCACCCTTCTCAGTATTTATTAGATATTTTTAACTAAATCTTTTAAATAACTGCTAAATTCATCTTTAAATTCGTCTCTATTTAGAGCAAACTCAACTGTAGCTTTTAAAAATCCCATTTTATTACCTACATCATAACGTTTGCCACTAAAGTTATGAGCATAAACTTCTCTATTATCTGCTAATGTTTTTAAAGCATCAGTAAGTTGTATCTCTCCCCCCTTACCTTTAGATGTATTCTCTAAAATAGGGAAAATATCTGGAGTTATCACATATCTTCCTAAAATAGCTAAATTAGAAGGAGCCTTTTCAACTTCTGGTTTTTCAACCATATCATCTAGTAAGTAGCTTTTACCTTCCTTTTTTTCATATTTTACTATTCCATATTTATTTACATCTTTTTTAGGCACATCCTGTACCCCAACTACTGGAGCCTCTTTTTTTTCATATACCTCCATTAACTGCCCAATTGCAGGTTTTTCAGAAACAACTAAATCATCACCTAAAATCACTGCAAAAGGATCATTACCAACAAAAGTTTCTGCACAGGAAATAGCATGTCCTAAACCCTTTTGTTTTTTTTGTCTAACAAAATGTATATCTATTAAATTAGAAATACGATCAACTTCTTTTTTAATTTCATACTTTCCTTTTTCTTCTAAAACCATTTCTAATTCTAAATTACGATCAAAATGATCTTCTATACTTTCCTTATCTTTAGAAGTAATAACTAAAATTTCTTCAATACCTGCCTCAATAGCTTCTTCTATAACATACTGAATAGTTGGTCTATCCACTATTGGTAGCATTTCCTTCGGTAAAGCCTTAGAAGCTGGAAGTAAACGAGTTCCATAACCAGCAGCAGGTATAACAGCCTTTTTAATTTTCATCTCTACATCCCTCCATTACAGTTTTTAACACCTTTTCACTTTCACAGTTTATAATATATTTCATAAAATTTCAACTTTTTAAAGGTATCAATCAATTTTTCAAGAAATTTATATACAATGCAAATATAATATAATAATTTTTTCACTTTGAGGAGTGAAATTTATGGCTGATAATTATCTTAAAAAAAGAATTAAAAACAACTGGCAGACATTACTCATTTTAATCTTAGCAATTATTTTTTTTAGTATTGTTATAAAAAATATAAGTCAAATACCCTATAAAAATCAGCACAAAATGACAAGTACTTTTCCCTTAACTTTTGAATATGAAGGAAAAAAAGTTAAAGGTTATGTATATTTATCTTACTGGGTAGAAACCGATCGAAGTGTTGATAAAAATCTAACTACAAAAGAATTAGATAGATATTTACAAAAACACGGATACATAGAATTAGAAAAATATGAAGACAAATTAATCTCATCTCTTAAAAACTATTCTTTAAAAGAAATTAATAATCATTGGATTGATGATTATGATTTTTTTAAACAAAATGACACCTATCATATAAAAAATGATCAAAAATTATATAATGATTTAAATAAAATAAATTTTGATATAGGCTTAGATTATGAACTTAAAAAATCAATTTTTGTATATTTAGAAGACTCGGAGTTTGGAAAAAAATTAGAATCGTAAACAAAATATATACTAAAAAATAGGGAGAAAAATCTCCCTATTTTATATTATAAACTTTCTACTTTATCTTTTACCCTATCTGTAAATAATTTTACAACTTCTTTTAGCTTTTCTTCAGCCTCTTTTCCACTTTCTCCTCTAACCGCATAATACAACTTCAATTTAGGCTCTGTACCAGATGGTCTAATAGTTATTAGAGTTTCATCTTCTAAAAGAAATTGTAAGACATTTGATTCTGGAAGATTTATTTCCTCTTTACTATCTTTTTCATAATTAATGATTTCTTTTTCTCGATAATCTTTAAATACAACTACTTTTTTTCCTACAAGTTCTTTGGCTTTTTCATTTCTTAAAAATTCAATAGTACTATTAATTTTTTCTTGTCCACTTTTACCTTCAAGACGTATAGATTTTAAATCTTCCATGTAATAACCATATTCTTCTCTTAATTCTTTTAAACGATCATATAGATTTAAGCCTTGCTCCTTATAATAAAGAGCCATAACTGCTGTTAAACCAGCTGCTATTACAGCATCTTTATCTCTAGCATGAGTTCCGGCTAAATATCCATAACTTTCTTCAAATCCAAAGATAAACTCTCTATCATCATCTTCAAATTCAGTTATTTTTTCACCTATATATTTAAAACCAGTTAATACATCCATAACATCTACATCAAAATTATTAGCAATTTTTCTAATCATTTCAGTTGTTACTATTGTTTTTATAATAACTCCCTTAGCTGGCAAGTCATTATTTTCTTTCAATTTATTTAAAAGATAATCACTCATCAAAATTCCTAATTCATTACCATTAAGAGCCCTATATTTTCCTTCATCTTTTACTAAAACACCTAATCTATCACAATCAGGGTCAGTAGAAAAGATTAA
>JBNJDL010000315.1:0-2583 GCA_051744825.1 Bacillota bacterium
TGGAGGTTACTACGGGTACGCTCCCTGTACTACCAGAATTCGGCACTTAAGAATTGGAAGTTCTGGTCATTATAGCTCATGTTTATCCTATGCCAAATTTATAGATATTACCCAATTTTACCCCATTTTACCCCATATTTACCCATTTTTCTAGACATTTCCTCTTATTCTAAATATATATAACAACCAATAGTCGATAAGTTTATAAGTATAGGTATATATGTTATACTACAAGCCTATATACAGGGTGGTTGTTAATAGTATTAATAAAAAAGATATAAATAAATTAATAGAAAAAAAATGGAAGAAACATTAAAAGAGAAGATAGAAGGTTTAGAATATTGTAAACTTCCAGACGAAGTTTCAAGAAAAGATGTGTTGAAAGAGATTAATATAGCTATCACAGATTTAAAAAAATGGGATACATATAAAAATGATAATATTAGTAAAGAGCATAAAATTAGTGCAGAATCATATTTTAAAACAAAGTATAATATTTGGATTAACAGAAATATATCTAATAAATCAATTTATAAAATAATATTTGGAGACTTTGATAAATGAGTAGAGAAATAAAATTTAGAGCATGGGATAGAAAGTTAAAATGTTTTTTATATTTTAAATTGAATAATTTTGGTATAGAATTAAGAAAAGAGATGAACATTATATTATCTAAAGATGAAGACAGAGAAGATTTACAACAATACACAGGACTTAAAGATAAAAACGGTGTAGAAATTTACGAAGGAGATATAGTTCAAAATTTGGATGGGTACAAAGGGATGATTAAATATGTTGATTGTTGTTTTGTTATAACTCATGCATTTCAAAATACTCTCTTAATTAGGGTAGAATATGAAATTGAAGTAATGGGAAATATACGGGAAAATGAGGATTTATTAAAATGAAAGAAGACATAACAATAACACAAGAACAGCTAAACTACTTCGAAGAACTAATCGAAGAAAATAAAAAACTTAAAGAAGGAGTGTTGAGGTTTGAGAGAATTCTAAAAGAATTTGATAAACTTGGAAAACCTACATATTATAATATAGAAGAGTTCCAACACGATTTAATAAATAGTTTTATTAATTTACATAAAAAAATATTCGGAAACTTGAAAGAATGACAACAAGAAATAATGAAATAAAAACAGAACTATCTCAGAATTGAAAATGAATAAAATGAAAGTAAAAAAACAATTGGAAAAAAATTATAAAAATAATTTATCTCATGAATTATTAGAATTATTTGAAACAGATTTAGAGAAATTTATATCATTACATAATAAACTCAAATTAAATTTTATTAAAAATGATGATAAATTAAGAAAAGATTACCATGATTTAATGAGAAATTTTACTCCTGATGTGCGTTTATGCTTTTTATTAAATTTACAAATACGATTAAAACGCAATGGTATTGAAGAATGAAATTAGAAGAAACATTAAAGGGTTACAAAGAAAATAAAAATGGAAGAAAGATTAGGAATAAAAATTTGTGCTAAACATAAAGAAGAATACAATTATAATTGTTTAGATTGTTGTTGTTATATTATGGCAGGAATGGATGAAGTTAATAGAAAATATGAACCTACTTTTATTAATCCTGAATATTCTGATGAGGTTTGGTAAATAAATAAAAATGACAACATTAACTAAACATAATAAAGCTTTAGAGAGAATTATTAAAATAAAAGAATGACAACAAGAAATAATGAAATTAAAACAGATTTATCACAGAAAAGTGAAATAAAGAAGATAAGAGAAGATATAAGAAAGAATATCAATAATTCAAGAGAGAAATTGAGAGAATTAATATTCGAAATTGCAAAAGAATATGGTGGAAGTGCGTTACACTACAACGAATTAATAGATGATATTTATTCACAAGATTTCGGAGAATTAATAGAAAAAAAATGAAAAATAATAAAACATGTAAAATATGCAAAACTGAATTTAGAACAGATGTACACAATAAAATATATTGTTCTTTGGCATGTAGAAAAAAAAACTATTATTTAAAAAATAAAAGTAAAATTATGGAATACATGAAAACATATAATAAAAAGAATAAAGATAGAATTAACCAAAAAAAAAGAGAATTATATAATAAAAATAGAAGTGAGTATAGAAAATACCAAAGAGAGTATTACTATAAAGATATGCCCCCTAAGGAAGAAAGACAAAAAATTAAAGAGAGTATAGATACTAATGAATTATATAATATGGTTATGAAAAAAATAAAATAAATTTATAAACTTTAAGATATATGTATAATTAAAATGGCAAAAAATAATTCATATAGCGAAACCTCTTTAAAAAAGGGGATAGAAATAGAGAGAGAACACTCTAATAACCCTTATTTTCAGGAAAAAATAGCTAAAGAGCATCTATCAGAGAATAAGGATTATTATAAATACTCTGGAAATGGTAAAGAGTATCTTGTTTCAGAGAATAATAAGGAGATTTTTTGTAATAAATAAAATAAATTTATAAACTTTAAAATATATTAATATATACAAATAAATAAAAATGACTAAAACTAAAAATACCTATAATGAACAAGCAGTAACAGAACTGC
>JBNJDL010000316.1:0-2580 GCA_051744825.1 Bacillota bacterium
AGATTGGCCTAAAAAGAAGTTTGTTAAGTTAGCTTTAGAAAATCCAGTCCATTATTTGACAAAAGGTAGAGAAAGTAAGTACTTTGTTTATGATGAAGTCAATAAAGAGTTCAGATTAAGTAGAGAATTAATTCCTTATGTGAGTGCTGATTTAGCTAAACATGTTAAAGATATTTTGAAATATAGAAGTAGAAGATATTTCAGCCGTAGATTCAAGGAGGAATAGTAATGAAGAAATATGATAAATTAATACGCGATAAGATACCAGAAATTATTAAAGCAGATGGTAAGGAATGTGAAGTAGAAATAATGGACGAAGAAGAGTATAAGAAATATTTGCAAGATAAATTAGTGGAGGAAGTTGAGGAATACATAGAATCGGAAGAAATAGAGGAATTGGCTGATGTTTTGGAGGTTATGAAGGCGATTGCTGAGTTGGAGGATATTGATTTTGATGAGATAGAGAGGATTCGAGAGGAAAAGAAGGATGAACGAGGTGGGTTTGAGGAGAGGTTGAAGTTGTTGAAGGTTTTTGATTGAAGGAGAATTTAACGAAATAAGTAACATAATATATTTTCATTTTTTGTATTTGCGATATACACTACATTAAAAAAAATTTTATCTGACATACTCAGATTATTTAAAAAGAAATAGATTTTATCTAGAAGATGTTTTAATTATTATTTTTAATATTGATAAGTCTTTTAGAAAGATAGTTCACTATAATTTTCAACATGAAGATTTTAAGTTTTTATAATAAATCTAAAATATTATAATGGCATTAATTATTATTTGTATTAACAAATTATAGGAGTGAAATTTATGGATAATACACCTCTTCATACAAAGTTAGAATCTGCAGTTAATAAATTTAGAAGGAAAGCTAAAAAAGAAATCGAATCAGGGAAAAGAATAATCTCTAGCCCGGAAGATGATAAAGAGGTTCAAGTTACTGGTAGTGCAATTAATAATGGTTTATCAACAATTTGTCCAAATAAAACTTCGGATTTAAAAAAAGATTTAATTGAACATTTTAATAAAATAAGAAATTATTTATCTTTATGTTCATCACCAACCTCTTTTAAAACTGCTTGGCAATTACGTTCTGAAAAATTAACTCCATATGATGCTGATAATCTTGTTATACAAGGGGGACAATTAATCCCACATAATCAGCGAAGTCAGATTTTGCATTATGGAGAACAGGGGGTTATTTTAGGAAAAAATAAAAGACTTGTATTATCAGTTAGACATTCTGAAGGAAATTATGATGATGAACTAAATGAACTTGCTGAATTTACTTATCAACCTCCGAATAATAATACTGGAATGTTGAGATATAGATGGTGTCAATATTTGAGCAATGAGCTAGAAATTTCTTATATAGTATTAGTAGTTTTATGGTTTGAATATAGTCTTGAAGAATATGATACCGAAGATAAAAAAAATAATTTGAATCATGTTTTTATGATAGCTCCGGCTAAAATTATTAAATATAAAAATGATATCAAGGATTTAAATAAATCTTTGGAAAATCCAATTCGATTAAAAATTATTACTCGTAAAGAAGCTTTATCTACACTTAGAAATTTATTTTCATTAAATAGTTCAGATACTTCAATAAAAAATAGGCCTGCACTTTCTGAAAAAGTATTTAGAGAATGGGAATATAATAAAATTAAAAGCAGTAAAAAAGGAAGAAAAATTAAAAAATGGGCTCAAAAGAATGGTAAAGTATGCTATGGAGATTGCGGGCGAGAGTTTAAAGATGTTAATTTGAGAAATATAACTTTTGGTCATATTATTTCTCAAGATTGGGAAAATTCTTTTAGTTTTCTTGGAATGAAGGTTCATCATCCATATAATTTATATTTAACTTGTAGAAAATGTAATTCAAAGTTAGGAAGTTATTTTCCTGAACAAAATTTAAGAGATAAAATTGTAAATAACGGAACTATAGGAGATTGGATCAGAGAAAATGAAAAAGAAATAAGAAAAGAAGAATGAATGAGGACTTATAGGTGAAATGAAAGTTCGTACGTCAGATAAATCAGCTAGCAGAAGTCAAGAGAAAATAAAAAATATTTAAAAGATAAAAATTAGGCAGGGGCAAATGAGCTTACATAGATGTAAACTTTTGGAATTGATTTTGTTTTGCTGCTTAGGGTTTACTTAATTTTAAAGAACTCTTTATTTTTCCACATACCATAGATAATACGTAAAAGTTTATTACAAGTAGCAACACGAGCGACTTTGGTGTGTTTCCCTGCAGAAACTTTTTTAGTATAATAGTCATATAAAGTTTGATTATTGGAGTTGCCTTTTTACTTGCTAGTAGCTGCTTTAGTAGCTTGGTACAAAGCTTTGTGTAAGTAAGGTGAACCTCGTTTAGAGATTTTGTTATTAGTAGCTTTGAACCTACCAGATTGATATACACTAGGGTCTAATCCAAAATAAGCTACCAACTGTTTAACAGTTGGAAAACGAGAGACACAGCCAATTTCTCCAATAATCGTGGCTGCTGTTAGTTCTCCCACTCCTGGTATAGAAAGGAGTAAGGGAAAAGCGGAAGAAAGTTCA
>JBNJDL010000317.1:0-2572 GCA_051744825.1 Bacillota bacterium
CTCATTCTCTTAGATTCTTCTTTTGCTGAAAAAATCAAAGATGGATTGCGAAGTATATCTTCTCTTCTATCCTCTTCTTTTTTTATTAAGTTTCTAACTCTAGCAATAAGATTACTTACACTGTCTTTAGCTTCACTAAAGTTACCATTTTTTATTAATTGTAAAGTATAAAATTGCTCTAAATCAAAGCCAAATTCTTCTAAAACTTCTCTAGTAATAAAGATGATTTCCTGCGCAGTTTGAGTTAATCTGTAAACTGTGCTTCCTCCTTCTTCCCAACGGGAAGCTTCTCTATCAGGAACTAAATAGCGGAATTTAAATTCACGATGGGAACGGAGATTTTCATCATATAACATAACTGAAAAAGGGGCCTGTCTTTTGGGATCACCAGAATATAAAATTCCATCAACTAATCTTCTTATCTGATCCAGTGAAGCCTCCAATTTCATCTCATTTATTATATTACCTGTCATTTCAATAAGGTCATTTTTACTGCGATTATGATTGTTATTTATCTCTCTGCGAAATACTTTTAAAAGAAGGTAAAGGCTTATTTCATGACTGTAATCATTGAGTTCACCTATATCAAAGCCTCTTCCTAATTGAGAAATAGCAGAAGTTTTTTTTAACCTATCATGTAATCCAGAACTAATGTCAGCCATAATATCACACCTTTTAGCTTTATTGTATTTATTTCTACAGAAAAAATTATATACCTGCAAAAAAATAACCTCCTATTTTAAGGAGGGTAAAACAAATAAAAGTAATTTAAATTTAATTATTATGCTTTTTCTTTAAGTGCTTCAATATCACGCATATTTTCTCCTGCCATTCTACGAACTGTTCCTAATTTTAAATCTAATTCTTCTAAATGACTATCAACTTTATCAAAACGGCTTTCCATTTTTATTTCTAGGCCATCTACGTGATTTTCTAAACTATCCATTCTTTCTTCTAAGCTGTTCATTCTCTCTTCTAAACTATCCATCCTATGTTCCAAGCTATCCATTCTCTCTTCTAAACCATCCATTCTTTCTTCTAAGCTATCCATTCTCTCTTCTAAGTTATCCATCTTTTGTTCTAGGTTATCCATCCTATTCTCTAAGCTGTCCATTCTTTTATCTAAACTATCAAATCTTTGGTCAAAGTGATCCATTTTTTCTTCCATTGATTTTTTAAAATTATAAAACCCATTAAGTAGCTCATCCATTTTATCAGTCATTTAATTCACCTCTTGATTCAGGATAATATAATTCTAGCACATAGAAATTCAAATAACAAGCTTAGATTGGTAAAATTTTCATTGTTTTATGGGCTATTTTTTGTTTTCTTTTTTACTTCATCTTTTATAACTTCAATAAATCTTTCTATCTCATCTAATTCTTTTTCTATAATAGATTTTACTATTTTTAAATTAATTTTTTGATATTCATGTACTGCTAAATTCCTGAAACCAACCATAGTTTTTAATTTTTCTGCTGATTTTTGAGCCAACAAAAACAACTTATATTCATCAATTTCTTTTTCATACAAAATTGCTATATCAATATCACTATTGTCTCTTTCACTATTTTTGGCATAAGAACTAAAAATATAAATTAATTCAGGAGATAATTTTCTTTTAAAAAGTCAATAATTATAATTTTCTCTTCACTTGAAAGCATAATATTTCTCCTCATTATTATATTACAAATATATCATATCATTTTTACTTTTCTATTCCAATTTTATTTGCAATCCTCTTTCTATCTAGTAATAACCAAAGAGCAATAGCAACTTTAACCATTTCAGGTATTAATTCACGCATCATAATTGGCATAACCCCATCTCTGTTGCTTAAGTATGCCAATAAGTATTTCAATAACCCAGGAACATTTATAACTAATAATACTATAGCAACTACAGAATAAGCTATTATCTGAAGCTTTTGGTAATCAATTTTTTCTAATTTTTCTTCTTTTTCATCAACTAAGTAGTCAGAAATTATCTCTGCCGCAAACCAAAGGTATAAAGCAGCTAATAATTTAATTAATTGAGTTAATATAATAGTTGTTGTCATCATATATCCTATTGATTGACCCATTCTAAAAATACCAATCAACTGAGCAAAACCTGAACTTAAAAATTCCACCAAAAAATAAATTGCTAAAATACGAAGTGCCACCTTAGAAATATTTTTCACAATATCCCCCTCCTCTTTTTTTAACATAAAACGACATAAACCGGGAGGTACCCGGTACCATACCGGTTACCAAAACTACTAAAACTAAATCGCAGATTCTACATATTTTTTATATTGTTTTCTTCCGCTCCCTTTGACCTTGCCTTCAAAATAAGATAGTATTTTACTCTCATTAACAATATCACTCCCTCGTATTCCTAAATAATAGCCATAACTACTCCAGTGATATTTTTGAGGATCATCAACCAAATCAGCTTTTAGAGGATTTAAATGAATGTAACGACTTGTTAATAATTGATAATAATCATTTTCTATAATGCTAGATCTATACCTGCCTTCAAAAAGATGCCCAACAAGATCATATTTATTATTAAAATATTTTGCATAATG
>JBNJDL010000318.1:0-2555 GCA_051744825.1 Bacillota bacterium
CGCTTTTCAAGCTCTTCTTTATTATAATCACCAATTTCTGTTACAGGAACTCTACATTTAATAATATATTTATTTTCATCATCATTCTTCTTTGGACAAGTTTTGCAATCCTTTTTCATTTCTAATCTCCCCACTTTTTTTATTTTTCTTTTCTTCATACATTCTTTCATCAGCTAAACTTATTAAATCTTCTGCAGTAAAATCACAACCTTTTACACATTCTACTATTCCATGACTTACACTTATTTCAAATTCTTTTTCTTTCTCCACACTTTTTAATGCTTTATCAATTCTTTGCCAAACTTTTTCTGCACTCTTTTTATTTATTTCAGGAAAAATCAATAAAAATTCATCTCCCCCAAAGCGAGCTAAAGCATCACTATCTCTAATATTATCGTATATAACCTCAGTTAATTTTATTAATAATTCATCACCTTTTTTATGTCCAAGGTTATCGTTAATCTTTTTTAAATTATTTACATCAATAAAACAAACACTTAAAGGAGTTTTATTATTTTTAGCATATTCAATTTCCTTATTTAAATAAATAAGGCCCATTCTTCTATTAAAAGCACCTGTCATCTTATCTGTAGATGCATATTCTTTTAACTTTTTTTGCTTTTCCTTTTGTTTAATAATATCTCTAAAAACAATTACACTACCTAAAACATGACCCACATTATCAATTATTGGGGAAGATTTAAAGGCAATTGGAATTTCATCTTCTTCATCCCTAATTAAAATCACTTCATCTTCATCTATAAACTTTGCTGCTTTAATTTCATCTTTGAAACTTTTTTCTAGAGATTTTTTAGTAATAGGATCAACTAAAGTAACTACTGCAAAAAAATTTTCATCAATTGCATTATCCTCTTTTACCTTCAAAATCCTCTCTGCAATTGGATTAAGATAATTTATTTTTCCATCTTTATCTGTAGTAACTACTCCATCAGCAATGCTTTGAAGAGTTACCCTAAATTTTTCTCTTTCTTCTTCTAATTTTTTATTTTTTTTCATCAATTTTCGCTGTACATTAGCAAGGTCATTATTTAATTTTGTAAGTTTCTCATAATCATTTTCAGTTCTTTCATGTTTTTCAACTTTTGATTCTTCTACCATATTATTTTTTATGATTTTTCTAAATTTATTTACATGATCATTATTTATTTTAAGAACTTTTTCATAATATTTAAATATATTATTTATCCCGCTACCAGCAATAACCATTAATTCATCACCATTATTTACACCTGAAAAATTAAAAGTCTTTATCTTATCGCCTATTTTCAAATTAATGTCCCAGGAAAAAATTGCTTCTTTTTCATTTAAATTTTTAATGAATTCTATTGCTTTATTAAAATTATTTTTATCTACTATACTTGGAAAAACTTTTCCCAATTCTAATCCTTTAAGGTCAATGTTACCATAAACAATTTTTTTAATTTCACCTTCAAGATTTGTAATTATCACAAAACCATTATTACTTTTTTTTGAAAATTTATTTTTCATTTTTATCACCTTTTTCCTTTAAAAGGCCTGGAGCCAATTCTAAAGCACCTTTTAAATCTTCTGCATACCCATCTGCTCCAATTTCTTTCCATAAATCTTTATTAATATTAAAAGCATATCCACCAACCATAACTTTAGTTTTCTTAATTTTTTCATTAGCTTTTACTTCATTTATTAATTTTTCAGCTTTTTTTAAATTAGCTACCATAGTAACTGAAATAGCTAAAATATCTGCTTCATTTTTTTCTATTTCATCAACTATATCTTTTATAGGTATATTTGCTCCAAGATGAATAGTATTCCAGCCTTCCATTTCTAAAAGGTCAGCTATCATTCTAATCCCTAGTTCATGTAATTCATCACCAACACAGGTTGTAATACTAGTTTTATTCTTTTTTTCACTATTTAAAATATATTTATATAATTGAGACATAATCAATTGAGTTACAGAAGTAAAATAGTGTTCTTTAGCAATACTAACTTTATTTAATTGCCATAACCTGCCAATTTCTCTTTGCACAGGTTGAAAGACATTTAAATAAATATCTTTAATCTCAGCTCCTTCTTCAACAGCCTTTAATATTAATTCACTGGCTTTTCTTCTATTACCATCTAAAAGAATATTTAAATATTTTGTTGCTAATGAATATAAAGGATTATCTTTATTAATATGACTCTCAGGGGTTTCATTTTCTTGATTTAATATCTTCACCCCACTATGAAGATAATTTTTTAAAATATCTAATTCTTCATTATTCAATTTTTTTGCTAAGATTTCTTCTATATATTTTAAATTATCTTCAAATGCTTTTAAAGATATATCGATATTTTCAAATAATACTTTAGTCCAATTTATATAATTTTCAAATAAGGTTAAGCTGTTTAAAGAAATTGCTTCAGAAAGATAAGTCAAATGATATTTTATATCCTTGAAAAAATGTTTATCTTGTTCACTATTATACTTTTCTTTTAATTCAGAGCTTTTCTTATAATGATAATCTTGAATTTCTTTTGCCCATTTATCTTTATTATTCTTTAATTTTTGT
>JBNJDL010000319.1:0-2537 GCA_051744825.1 Bacillota bacterium
CCTTAAATATTCATAAAAAACAGCAAAACAGCTGCTAGTATAATAGAAACCCTAGAATTCTTTTCACCCAATGGGTGAAGAGATTTTTTTAATATTTTTTCATATTTCTAACGAATATTAGAAATATATTTTTATAATTTTATTGTTAAGTTGATTTTATAACTCTATTTTAAAAAGGTGTTTTTTATAGTTAAAAAATCTAATTTTCCCTTTAAAAATAACAAAAAAAGGTTATATTATAGTTAACAAAAACCAGGAAATATAACCTTTTTTATAACATATAAATCTCACATGAAATATATTAAAGAAAATGAATGGAATTTCAACTGAAAAAATATAAGTCACGATGCAGGAACATTGTTATTGTCTAACTTCCTAGAGAAAATAAATTTTAAAAAGTCAGTAAAAAAGATATTTAAAACGATAGATGCCAATAAAAAAGAAAATAATAAAAGATGACCTAATTTGAAATACTTACCATCAGATATAGTTACTCAGTTTGCAATAGGTCTAATGAAGTGATATTGCAACCCTACTGAAATAAGCAGAACAGTTAATGACCCGATAAATAAAGAGTTTTGCAATAAAGTGATTGCTTCTCAAGCAACATTTTCTAGATGTCTTCAAGAGATTAATGATGACTATTTAGAATCGATAAACCTTTTAAATAAAAGATTTTTGAAAGGTTATTTCCAAACATTAGTTAAGAAAAACAATTGAAAAAGGCTTGAGAATTTTGAGCTTAGTATTGATTCTACTAAAATAAAAACATATTGAGACCAAGAGGGAGGACAATATATCTATCATTACAGAATAGTATGATATCATCCTAATATAATGACTGATGATAAAAGGAGATTAGTAATTCAATGAGTTTTGAGAAAATGAAAAACTTATAGCTCAACTGGAGCAGAAAATATATTAAGTGAAACAATAGATTTTTTAACACCATTTGTGAAAAACTTTGTTTTTAGAGGTGATTCTGCATATGCAAAGACTGAGATATTCGAATTATTGCAGACTTTTAATAATGTAGATGTGAAAATAAAATACTACATCAAAACTAAAAGATATAGAAGTTGGATAAAGAATAGTGCTGAACCTGTAGTATATAACTGAAAAAAATATGACAATCCATTAGAATTACCAGAAGAATATTTTCAAACAGTTAATGAGGATGGAGAAACGACTTTAGAAGATAAATATTTTAGTTTTTATCATAAAGCAAATAGTCGGGAAAAGGCAGAGAAAGTTATATTAAAAGTAAGTTATAAAGATAAAGAGAAAAATGAAAGCAAAAATAAAAATAAAAAACAAAAAGCTATATTTGAATCTTATAACAAAGAGTATCAAATGCTAATTGTTCATTCAATAGAAAATGAAGAGATAGATTGAGAAAAAGCATTTAAAGAATATGCTAAAAGATGCAAACAAGAAAGAATCATAGAGGAACTAAAAAATGAAGGTTTTGTTAAAAATCTTAGTCATAATGATAAAATTCAAAATCAGTTTGAATTTCAATTAAAAATATTGGCCTTTAACCTAATGCAAATCCTAAGATTATTTACATTACAGAACACTCAGTATGCTAACTGTAGACTATCAACACTAAGAATGTTGTTCTTTAAAATTTGAGGTAAGATTATCAAACATAGCAGAAAAATAATTATTAAACTTGCCGAAGCATTTCCTTATAAAAAATGGTTTAATATAGCTATGCAAAGGATAAGATATCTAGAATTTGATATGTTATAAATGATATTTTAAAAGTAATTTGAGAATAAAAAAAATACTAAAAAAGTCAAAATTGAAGCAATTCAATAGTTTTTTTAGGTGTGTCAAACATGTTTTTTAGTATTTTTATCCTATTTTGATGTCTGATTTTTTAAATTTTTTTAATTTTTTTGCAAAATACTAAAACGGTTGATTTTTTGATTAAAAATTTATATTTTTTTACTCAAAAATTGAATTATGAATATTTAAGGTATAATAATAATGATGTGTCTTTAGATGAGCTTGGTGTTGATAATTTAGAATCGAATGGTTTTTTGAATTTAAATACTTCAACTTCTCAGTCTAGTATTCTTTATTTTAAGGATGATAGATTGACTTCTTTAAATCAAAAAGATTATCGTAATTCTGTTTATTATGTTAAGGCTCGTAATAGAGAGCAGAGTTGTGCTTTTAAATTGCTTACGGACAGGGATGTTGAACTTGTTACATTAGTTGGTAAAGCTGGTACAGGTAAAACTCTATTAGCTTTAGCAGCAGCTTTACAGCAAGTTGTTGAAAATCAACATTATCAGAAAATTATAGTTGCGCGACCTCCTTTATCTGTGGGTGAGGAAATAGGTTTTTTACCTGGTAATGAAAGGGAAAAACTTGATCCTTGGATGCAACCAATTTGGGATAATTTAGAGCTGATATTTAGAAAAAAAGTAAATAAAGATAAGAGTGATGATCTTGTATCAGGCAAGGTAGCGCATTTGGAAGAGGACGATAAATTAGAAGTTGGTTCTCTTTCTCATATACGTGGT
>JBNJDL010000320.1:0-2535 GCA_051744825.1 Bacillota bacterium
TTAATTATCAATCCTTCCAATACTTCCGTTTGAATCAGTACCTTCAAAATATGCATCTTCATTTTGAGGATACATATATTCACACATTATAAAATTACTTGCATCAATCAAATATTCTAAATTACCTGTTTCTTTATATTTTTTTATTCTTTCATCAGCACTTTCAAGTGCATTTATTTTTCCATTTTTATAGCTATTTCTGACTCTACCATATTTAAAATAACTGACTATCATTCTGTTTTTCATTTTTTCTATAAAATCAAAACTAAATTCAGTTTTAACTATCCCTTCAATACTATTTTTCCATTTTTTAATAGCTTTTAACTTTTCAAAATTATCGTTAATTAAAATCACTCCTTTTTTTATATAGTTTTATCTTCAATATAATTATCGCTTTTTTCAATACTTGAAATTCGACTTAAATTAATATATATATCTTTTTCTTGTTCCAAATTATAAAAACTAACTCTATCTTTTTCATTTTCATTCCAAAATCTCAATATAATATTAAAATGATTTTTAGGCATTACATATTTTTCTTTATCAATTTTAGCCACTATCGGATTATAATCCTCTAATCTATCAGCAACTTTTTTAGCCTTATTAACTGTTTTACTTATTTTCCTAAATATTCTTTCGGATAAAAATATATCATTTTTATATATTTTTGCTTTCCATGCATAATGATCATTAAAAAGATATTTTGAATTGAAAGGTTCAATAAATATTTTACATTTTTTATATTCAAAATTAAAATTATCTATTGTATCTAATTGCATTTCTTTGTCTTTTAATTTTTCTTTAGTATTAAGATATTTATCTTTTGTTTTTTTATATTTATCCATTGAAACTTTTTTTTCTTTAATACTATAATCGTTATTCATATTATTATCTCCTTTTTTTTGATAAAATATTTTTTTAATTAAAAGTAAAAATGAAACAATAGTATAAGATAAAATAAACGTTAAAGCGGTAAAACCACCTAATAAAATCAAAATAATTTTTGAATATGTATCATATTCACCATTCAAATCTTTTAAAAGGCTATAGACTAACCATCCCAAAAAGAACCAACCCATAAAAAGTATTATCCAATTAATTATAAACATAAATTAACACCTCAATATTTAATTATTTTTTTCTGATGATTTTGCTATATTTAAAACTTTAATAGTTGTTTTATGTTTTAGTTTTTCTAATTTTTCTTGAGAATATTTAGTCGCTTTTATACCTTGTAAAATATGTTTATAAATTATCCATTTCATTTTTTACTTCTCCTTATTTATTTTTTTATACTTATTACACCCTGTTAATTGAGCAAAAACCCACGGTGCTATTTTTCCCAAACTAAGATTAGTAATCTCTGATACTCTCCAAACATAAAACCAAAACTTTCTCCAAAATTTAAATTTATTTAATCTCATAAAATTTCACCCATTTCCAAAATATTATTAATCATCTATTCTATTAAAAGAATCAACACAAATTCCAACAATACCTCCCCTTTCATAACCTCCCCTTTCATAAAAATATAAATAACCTTTACAATCTTCTATACCATCTCTATCAATTCGTTTTATAGTTAAAATATCTCCCTTTTTTACTGATATCATGGGAATATTCTTTTTAGCTTTTACTTTCATTCCAATCTCAACATTTTCAATATTCATTAATTATCACCTTTCTTTAAATTATTACTAAAATAATTATAATTCAATTTATTTTATTTTATATAATCCTAAAATAAATTATATTTTATCTTTTCTAATATTATTCACAGTACATTCAATGAAAAATCCATCACCACATTCGCAATTACAATATAAAATAGCATCAGAATTAGATATTTCATATATTTCTGTATTAATATCACTCATTGTAATTTTTTGACCACAATTATCACATTTCATATTTACCATCTCCTATTTTAAATAATGTATTATTTCTAAAATTAATTTTTGTTTTTTAAAAAAATATACTCAATTATTTCATTACTAAACTCCTTTTTCTTAATCTTTCTTTTTTATATTGTTTCCAACATTTATTACTACAAAATTTTTCTTCATATTCACTTTCAATTTTTTTATCACAATTTTTACATTTATTTTTCATAAACACGACCTCCAAATAATTCACATTTGTTTTCCTAACCATTTAGCAAAATCTTTGTAATGATAAAAAGCGTGCATATCTTTAATATTTACTGCTTGTATTGCAGAAGATAAATTAGAAAACTCATTCCAAATTATATCATTTTCTATATCCATCCAAATAAAATTTCCTGCTGCCTTAATTAATATATAAATATATCCATCAATTATATTAACTACAATATAATTATCAAAATTACTTATTAATTCACACAAAGTAACTTTATTATCTTTTCTTTCAACCACTTTCATATTTATCACTCTCCTAAATTTAATTTTAATATTGTTTAAAACAATTCTGATTTAACTTGCTTTATCTTGTGAATCGTTAACTCTCGTAAATCAGTAAAATCAATTGTAGGTTTATTAAACTTTTTAATTATAT
>JBNJDL010000321.1:0-2524 GCA_051744825.1 Bacillota bacterium
TTAGAATACTTAAAATTTATTATTTCAAATTAAGCATTTCATTTAGTTTATTGACTTTTTTTCTACTAACAGGAATCTCATGTTCTGCACTATCATCAACAACTATTTGATATTTACCTTTAAACCATGGAATTACTTCTTTAACTTTATTCAAATTAACTATATAACTACGATGAATTCTAAAAAAATTACTAGGCAACTTTTTTTCTAATTCTTTTAACTTTAAATGAGTAAAATAAGATTCTTTTTCAGTATGGACCTTAACCTTATGATCTGCAGTAGAAAAATAATAAATCTGAGAATAATCCAAAAGCTTATATCTGTCGTTTACTTCAACAGGAATCTTGGCACTTATTCCACTTTCATTAACTTGAAATATATCTAATAAATAATCTATTTTATCTTCAATTTCAGCTTCCTCTTTTTCAACCCTAATACTTTTATAGACTCTATCAAGAGTTTTTTTGAACCTATCTTCATTAATTGGTTTTAAAAGATAATCGACTGCTGCCAACTTAAAAGCCTCTACAGCAAATTCATCATAAGCAGTAGTAAAAACTATTTGAGGTGGAGTTTCAAACTCTTTTAATAATCTCGCTACTTCTATACCTGAAAATCCAGGCATTTTAATATCTAACAAAACTAAATCATAATCCTTCTCTTTTAGTAATGAAACAGCTTCTCGACCATTTTGAGCCATATCTAAAACTTCAAAGCGATCATCTTCTTCAATTAAGTAACTTAATTCACTTCTTGCCATTTCTTCATCATCAACAATGAGAGTTTTAGCTATCATCCACTTAACTTCCCTTCTGAAACAGAAATAAGAGGTAATTTAATTTTAACCTCAGTTCCCTTATTTATTTTAGAATCAATTGATAAATCAGCCTTTTTCCCATATAAGGTATTTATTCTTTCTTTTATATTTTTTAAACCAATTCTATCTCCCTTATTGGAAAATAAATTATTTAATTTATTCTCAGTCATTCCTACTCCATTATCACTAACTTTAATAAAAAGACTATTATCTTTTTTGTTGATATCTATATTAATTTTTCCCTCCTTTTCTAAAGGATGAATTCCATGTTTAACTGCATTTTCAACTAAAGGTTGAATTACAAATGGAGGAATAAGAAAATCCTTAACATTTTTAGGATAATTCCAATTAATAGTTAATCTATCACCAAATCTTGCTTTTTCAATTCCTAAATAATCTTTAGAAAATTCTATTTCTTCAGCTAAGGTACTTTCCTTTACATCTCTTTTTAAAGTTTTTCTGAATATTGCTGCTAATTTCAATAACAATTTTCTAGACTTTTCTGGATTAACTCTACAACTAGCAGTAATAGTATTTAAAGCATTAAATAAAAAATGAGGATTAACTTGAGCCTGTAAAGCTTTTAATTCTGCTTCTCTTTTTAGTTCAGCTTTTTCAGCAAGGCGAACTAGTTTTATTTGAGTAGCAAGAAGACTTGCTATACCTTTAGCTAACTTAATATCTAATACATTAATTTTTTCTTCACTTCTATATAATTTCAATAAACCAAATACCTTATCCTCTAATTTAAGGGGAGTAATAACTACATCTGTTAAAGGACAGTCATCTCTTTTACAGCCAATTTCTCTTTTACTGGAAGCTGTTACAACTACTCCTTTTTCATAAGCTTTTTGACTTGCCTCTGTCTGTACAAAATAGCCTGGTTTATGATGGTCACTACCTAGACCTCTAAAAGCCAATATTTCATCATGGTCAGTAAGAGAAACAGCATCAACATCACTTGCATCTTTTATCATTTTTACTATTTTATCTGCATTACTTCTATTTAAACCAGATTGAAGGATTGGAAGAGATCTATCAGCTATATCAAGGACCTTTTCTGCCTGTAAAGCTCTTATTTTTTCATTATCCTCTTTTATCTTATTTACAATATTAATAAAAATTGCGATTCCAATTGCATTACTTAAAACCATAGGAATACCTATTACTCTTACCAATTCTACTGCTTGACTTACAGGACGACTAAACAATATAACTATTGCCATTTCTAAAGTTAAAGCTAATAAGCCTAAGTAGAAACCATAATGATAATCAATATCTCCTTTTACATATTTTTTATGAAAAAGTCCTCCAATTAAACCAGTCGTAGTTGTTCCTATAGCACAGGCCAAAGCAGTAAATCCTCCTAGACTAAGACGATGAAGTCCACCTATAAGCCCAGCCAAAACTCCTACTATTGGACCTCCTAAAAGACCTCCTAACATTGCCCCAATACCTCTAATATTAGCATAAGCATCAAGGATATAAATTCCTAAATAAGTTCCTATTAAAGAGAGAATGCCAAAAAAGACAACTAAAAAAGCCTTTTCCCTTGCATCAAAAGGAAAACTTAGATATTTTTTAAAATAATGGATTCTACTTAAAAAATAGGCAAAAGTAACAATCACACTCATATTTTTAAGTAAAGTAAATAATAACTGTATTATTTCATTTTCAGTCATAGTTTTTCCTCCTGAATTAATTCAG
>JBNJDL010000322.1:0-2504 GCA_051744825.1 Bacillota bacterium
TTGGTTAAAGGAAAGTATTAAGAATAATTGATTTTGAAATATGTATTTATATATATTATTGACTTGGGTTGAAGGGGGGGACTTTCGATGAAAAAAATCAATTATATTATAATTTTCATCATATGTATTATTTTTTTATTTTGTAGGTCAAATCAAATATTCGCTCAAAATAATATGTATGGTAAAGATTCATCCAACATTAATTATCCTTTTATTTGGAGTGATCCTGATAGTACTTATTTAACTAAATTAAGAGATAAGTATAAATTAGAAGAGAAAGTTGCTGGTTGTAAAAATGATTATGAAAAAGCAAAAGTTATTGTTACCTGGGTTACTGGTCTATGGGAACATCATGGTTCAAATAAACCACAGAAGAATGATCCAATCTCAATTATAGAAGCAGTTAAAGAAGGTAAAAGATTTCGTTGTGTTGAGTATGGAATTGTTGTAAGTGGAATTTTGAATTCTCTTGGTATTCCTTCAAGAGTAGTTGGCCTAAGTAATAAACATGCTGAGACTGAATTATTAGGAGCTGGACATGTATTAGCAGATGCATATATTGAAGATTTAGATAAATGGATTATGATAGATGGCCAATGGGGAGTTATCCCTACTTTGAATGATACACCACTTAATGCAGTTGAATTAAAACAGGCATTAGCAAAGGAAACACAACCTAGTGGTCTAGGGGTTTATAGTAATTCTGAAGTAGATGTAAAATATTTTTTTAGTTGGATAGAAAAATATTTATACTATATTGATGTCCCTTTGATAATCGTATAGGCTTGGACAAATCAGAATGTATAAATGGAAATTTAATGTTGCTTCCCGAGGGTGCAATAAGGCCTGAAAAATTTCAAGTCAGATGGGAAATAGGGAAGATGATTTATACCCACTCAATTCATGATTTATAGCCTAAACTTACAACTAATATTTATAAAGATAAAGAAATTAAAAAAAGAAAAATTGAAAATTTATTTAAAAAAAGAATTGTTAGTTATACAAGCGAAAATATTATTGAAGAAATAATTATTGAAGGATTAAAAAGAACTAAAGAAGATATTGTTATGAGTCAATTACCATACAAAATAGGTGATAAATGGACAACGGAATTAAAAGAATTAACTGAACAAAGACTTGCTAATCTAGATGTTTTTAATCCTATAACAATAAAAGTTCGAGCTGAGAAGTTCGAAGAAAAGAAAGTTAGAGTCATTATTTCTACAGAAGATATTAATCCTTTTATGATCCATCCTGTTAAGATATTATATTTTAATTACCCGACTAAGGCATTTATTTTTAAAAGCAAGGATTTATATAATAAACAATTGACTCATCGTATAATTAATCCATTTGGAAATGGTTTGAGCATTTCAACAGGAGTTAATTGGAGTCCAAATTCCTGGTGGAAAATTGGACTAGATTATGTCGGGGCAACGGGAAAAGTATATTCATTGGAATATAATGATTTTAAAAAAAGTGATGAACATTTTAATAATATTGATTATAAAACAGAGGGTTATAGAACAAAAATTTCATCTAGCTATATTCCAAAAGCTGATTGAGAATTAAATTATTCTATTAATTATCAAAAAAATAATTATAAAGATGGACAAATTAATGAAAAACAGGAGTATCTCATTGTGGGGACAGAAGTGAAGTGGAATAAATATGATGATTTGAATCTTAAATTTGATTATGGGCAGTCACTAATTAAAGACAATTCTGATTTTAAAAAATTAGAATTATCATGGGATAAATTGGTTAGAGTTAAAAAAGATAAGTTATTTTATAATGTCAATGGCGGGATATCTTCTAAAAAAACTCCTTTTAATTATATTTTTAAAGCAGGGGGAGACAGTAAAATACCTCTTAGAGGGCAAGATTATGATATTGCAGGTAACGAATATTTATCAGGAAATATTGAGTATCACAAATTATTAATTGATAATTGGATTATAGGTTTTGTTGATTTATGGGGTATTACTTTTATAGATTATGGTAAAATCATACCTTTTGATACTAGTTTTTCTGATTTACCTTGGGAAATAGATGGAGGAGTAGGATTAGTTTTTGATACTACATTTGGGATTATGCGATTAGATATTGGATTAGATAATTTAAAAGAAAAACCTAAATATTATATTAATTTCGAATATAATTTTTAATTATCAGGAGGAAAAATAATGGATAAAAAATATAATTTTACTGACATAGTTCGAGAAGAATTTCCAGGTTTAAGATTTTATGATATTGGTGCAATTATTTATTATTTAAAAGCTGTACCATGGCAAATTTCCAATTTTAGTGTTAATAGGTATTATGATTCATTGAAAAAAATCCATAACAAAATTCAAAAAAAAGGTTTTATAGATATTGAGGAACATAGATTCATGATAGTAGCTAAGAAAAAAACAGGAGATGAAATATAATGAAGCCTAAATTAGAATCTGCTTATTTAGCTATAGAAAATATTGATAGAGCTATAAATTTTTATGAATGGT
>JBNJDL010000323.1:0-2500 GCA_051744825.1 Bacillota bacterium
AATTCTGCTCTCAAAGTTTTATTTATATTAGTTCTAATACCTAAATTAAAATTACTATTATAATATTCCAGGGCAACTCTTATTGGTGGTATTGAAGAAATAACATTTTCATCATTATCTTTTTCTTTTATTTGAACTTCTTCTTCATTAAAAGTTTTTGCCACACCTACAAATAGACCATCATGATTTTTAAAACCTAAATAGCCTTTTAAATTATAATCTAAAGTTTTACTACTAGTTATATATAATTCATCTTCATAGCCAGTAGTTAAATTTAAACCATAATTATATTCATCAATAAGTAATACTTTAACTAAAGGAGATAATTCAGAATTTATATTTTCATTAGAATGAATTTTTCCACCTGCTTCTAACCAGGGCATAAGTTTAGCTATTGCAGTTACTTTTGCTCCAGAATCATTTAAAATTACTCCTACTTCTCCTGTACTGTCAATCATATTTGCAGTTGGTAATCTAACAAGATCACCACTCATAGCTGCCTCTCCATTATTATGTACTGCTACTAATAATACTAATAAAACAAAAGTGATATAAAGTATTTTTTTCATTATTATTTCAACTCCTCTTCTAATTTTTTTATTTTTTCTTTCATATTTTTAATTTCTTTAATTAATTTTGGAGTTTTTCTCAAAGAAGCTTCTTTTTTTAGCTCTTTTCTATGTTTTTGAGCTGGATTACCAGAATAAAATCCATCAGCTTTAAGGTCTTTAGTTACAAGGCTTTTAGCTGCTACTATACTATTTTTACCTATTTTCTTATGATCTATTATTCCTGCTTGACCTGCAATAGTTACTTGATTTCCCAATTTAACAGAACCAGCTATTCCAACTTGAGAAACAATAATACTATCTTCTCCTATTTCCACATTATGAGCAATTTGTACAAGATTATCTATTTTAGTACCTCTTTTAATAATAGTATCACCATTTGTAGCACGATCAATTGTAGCATTAGCTCCTATTTCAACATCATCTTCAATTATAACTGAACCTAATTGTGGAATTTTTCTCTGCTTATCTCCATCTTTAACATAACCAAAACCATCTGCTCCAATCACTGTTCCACTATGGATAATGACATTTTTCCCAATTTTACTATCTTTTTCAATTACAACATTTGGATAAATAATTGTTCCCGCAGAAATACTCACATTTTTAGCAATAAATACTCCAGGAGCAATAGTCACATTTTCACCAAGAAAAACACCTTTTTCAATAACAGCATTGGCTCCTATTTGAACTTCTTTTTCAATTTTAACATTATCAGCAATTACAGCACTATTATCAATTCCAATATCTTCAAAATCCTTTTCTCTAAAAAGTGAAGCAATACTTGCATAAGCAAGTCTTGGGTTTTCAACTTTTATTAAATCAAAATTTGAATCTAAATCTTTAGAAGTAATAATCAATTCTGCCCCATTTTTTTCTGCTATTTTTAAATATTTTTCGTTTTCTGCAAAAACTACAGTATTTTTTTGGGGATTTTTTGCTGAACTAACACCATTTATTATTTTATCTGAATTAGCAAAAAGCTCACCCTTGACAATTTTTGCTAGCTCAACTGCTCTATAGCTTTTTTTATTATCCGTCATCACTTCCACCTTCATCTTTATTATAATACTTTTGATCTAATAATTCTATTACATCTTCAGTTATATCAACTCCACCATAATAACTTTTATCTTTATATAAAACAATTTCTAAATTCTTTTCTTCAGCTATTTCGTCAAGAACATTTTCAATTTCAGAATTAAGCTCTTTCTCTAATTTAGCTTTTTCACTATTAAAATTTTGATAAGCTTCTTCTTCAGATAAATCTTTTTCTTCTTCATCTGATGTATCTAATTCATTACTGATTGAATTCAATTCTTGCTGTAATTCATCTGCTCTCTTACTTTTTTCTAAGATTTCACTCATACTCATCAAAGCTATTTCTTTTTCTTCTTTAAAAGTACAAGAGCCTAAAGATAAAATCATTATTAAAAGCACAGAAAAAATAACAGCTTTTTTCCACCATTTATTCACGACTATTCTCCTTCCACTTTATCAACTGATCTAAAAAATCATCTTTTCTATTATTAAGTTCTATTTTCTTTTCCTGAATTTTATTAGCCAAAATATTTTTTTCTTTATCTCTATATTGTTTAAATTCTCTTTCTAATTCAACTTTTCGATCCTCTAAATCAGAATTAATTTCCTCTTCAATATTCTCCTTACTTTCATTAAAATCTTGATTTATTTTTTCTTCTGCTTCTTTAAGCTCATTATCTAATTCATTTTCTAATTCAGCCCTTAACTCTTCTTGTCTGCTAGTTTCTTCCTCATTTATTTTTTCTAATTGACTTTCTAATTCACTTCTTTTTTGATCACTTAAATCTAATACTTCTAATTTAATTTTGATATTTAAAATTTCATTATAATGCTGACTATCTATTTCTGAAACCTTTTTTTCAATTTCTTTTATTTTACTT
The DNA here is from genome assembly GCA_051744825.1 of Bacillota bacterium. Taxonomy (GTDB): domain Bacteria; phylum Bacillota; class Halanaerobiia; order Halanaerobiales; family DATFIM01; genus DATFIM01. The sequence continues at coordinate 2,492 of JBNJDL010000323.1, forward strand.
TCTTTCAAA